>JBDGRG010000181.1:34771-45718 GCA_042218355.1 Bradymonadaceae bacterium | reverse complement strand
CCGAGGCGCCCTCGGTAACCGGGGCGGTCAATTGTACCGATTTCCCCGACGACGACTCGAGGTTCCATCCGTCCGGCGCCGACCACTCGTACGTCAGTTCGTCGCCGCGCGCGTCGGTTGCCTCGGCGGTCAGCTCGACGGTCCCCTCGGGGGCGACCGGGTTCGGTTTCGCGCTCATCGCCAGCAGGCGCGGTCCCGCGTTCGCGCCGGTCGTCAACTGCACTTCACCGTGTGCGGTGGCCCCCTCGCCGTCGCGAATGGCGACGCGGATCGACGACCAGCTCTCGTAGGACTCGGGCGCGGTCACCGTCGCGGAGCCACCCTCGGCGTCGATCGTCCAGGCGTCGTCATCGGTCGTCCAGGTCGCCGTCAGCCCGCTCGCCAGACCGGTTCCGTCCGAACTCGGCCCATCCGGATCGCTGGCGACGACCTTCACTGTGACCGAACTTCCGGGGTCGACGGTGCGTTTCTCCGCACTGACCGAGTCGATCGTCGGCGGCCGATTCGGGGTCTTCTTCGACTCACCCCCGCACGCCGGTCCGGCGACGAGTCCGACCAGCGCGAGTAGCAGCGACGAGTGGACGAGCGACAGTGACAGGCGTCTGCTCGTGTTCATGACGACCTTCTGGCTCGTCGGTCGAGATCTGCAAGATGTCTCATTCGTTCGGGAGGGTACACGACCCCTGTTCGGCTCACAAACTTCCGCCGATAGTCGGGGCGGCGGCTTTTCTCGGTACTGCCGGGGAGCTGGAGGCGGTTCCGGTACCTCGGGTGGAACGCGTTCGTCGGGGAATAGGGAATTGGGAACAGGGAACGCGCCGGATTTTTGGGAACGCGCGTGTCTCACGCCACAGGCTGGACGTGGGGGCGGAGAGAACGGTGAGGGACCGCCGCGTTGCAGCCGGCGGACCCAATTACCGAATGCCCCAATTACCGACTTACCCGATTGCCGTCACTTGATGCGTTCCCACTCGGCGAGCGAGGCCTCGCGCTCGTCGGCGTGGTCGACGATCGGGGCGGGGTAGTCGTCGTCGAGTTCGACGCCCGCCTCGCGCAGGTCCGAGGCGTCGGCCTTCCAGGGGGCGTGGAGGACGTCGTCGTCGAGCTCGCTCAGTTCGGGGACCCAGCGGCGGACGTACTCGCCGTTCGGGTCGTGGCGTTCGCCCTGCGAGACGGGGTTGAAGATCCGGAAGAAGGGCTGGGCGTCGGCCCCGGTGCCGGCGGCCCACTGCCAGCCCATCGTGTTGTTGGCGAGGTCGGCGTCGACGAGGTGTTCCCAGAACGTCTCGGCGCCGTGTCGCCAGTGCAGGCGGAGGTCCTTGGTGAGGAACGAGGCGACGATCATCCGGGCGCGGTTGTGCATCCAGCCGGTCCGGCGGAGCTGGCGCATGCCGGCGTCGACGATCGGGTAGCCGGTCCGGCCCTCTCGCCAGCGCTGCAGCAGCGTCGGGTTCCGCCGCCACCGGAAGTCTCGGAACTTCTCCTTCAGCGGCTCGGTCGCGGTCTCGGGGTAGTGGTGGAGCAGGTGGTACGAGAACTCTCGCCAGACCAGCTCTTGCCGAAACGTACCGTGGACGTCGTCGGGGGCCTCGCCGTCGGGGGTTGTGCGCTCGGTCGCGTGCCAGACCTGGCGGGGGCTCAGCTCGCCGTGGCGAAACCGGGGCGACAGGCGAGAGGTGCCGTCGACGCCCAGCTGGTCGCGCTGCTCGTCGTACGCGGCGCCGACGTCGGCCAAGAAGTCGTCGAGTTGCGTGCGGGCGGAGCGGGCACCCGGAGTCCACCAGTCGTCGAAGGCCGCGGCGGGGTCGGCGGCGGGTGCGAGCGCGTCGGGGCCTGTGTCCGGGGTGTATCCGCCGGGTGCCGAGACGGCGTCGAGGTCGGGTTCTGGGAGTGGCTCGGAGACATCGACGACGTCGCGGAACTTGTTCCAGAAGGGCGTGTAGACGTGGTACGGGCCGCCGCTGGTCGTCTCGACCGCGTCGGGGTCGTGCATCAGGGTGGCTTCGTACCGCTCGACCTCGACGCCGGCCTCGCGCAGGCGGTCGGCGGCCTCGTCGCCGCGTCGGCGGGCGTCGGGGCGATATCGGCGGTTCCAGTAGACGGCATCGGCGTCGATCTGGTCGGCCAGTGGGGGGAGCGAGTCCGCCGGGGGGCCGTCGAGGACCGCGAAGGGGAGGTCGTGGTCGTCGAGGCGGTCGGCGAGCTCGCGAAGCGACCTCGCCCGCCAGTGGAGTTGGTTGTCGTTCGGTGGCCAGTCCGTGTCGGGGGCGGTGCGGACATAGACGGGGAGGAGGGCGTCGGCGCGCTCGGCGGCGTGGACCAGGGCGGGGTGATCGGTCAGGCGGAGGTCGCGGTCGAATCGAACGATGCAGGTGGTGTCGGTCGTGGACATGGTGTGGGTCGGTGTCGGGGCGGGTTGGTCGGAGGGTGCGGGGGCGTGTCTGGCACGCGGGTGGTGGATCTGGCTAGCTCCCCCGGAGCCCGGGAACCCGCGGCACAAGGCCGCGGGGGCGGAAAGTCGACCGCGCATCCAGCACGGTGGGACCGGCGGGGCCGTATCTGACAGATCATCTTCCCCGGTGCTGCGAGCGCACCGGGGCCGGCAGGTTACACCGTGTCGACTCTACGGGGTGCCAACCGAAAGACCGCGGTGGGCGGGCTGAACGTTCGGTGCTCGCCGAAGTGGATGTCGGTTCCAGTATCCTCGCGATTCTGGGGAAGAGGTCTGGGGGAGCTAGAGATGGAGACCCCAACCATCTCGTCGTGCTCTTGCGGCGTTCGAGATTGTGCCTGCGCCCCGAAGAGACGGAGCTCGGTCTGGCGCGTGGCTCGCGGCTGGAATGGAGGTGCCGTGCCCCGGTTTCCGGTAGGTCGAAGATGGCGTACGGTCGGGGGGAGGCGGAACAGAGATGCCGAGGTGTTCCGAAGGCGGAGGAGCGACCGTGAAGAGATTCGCGACGTGGATCTGGGTCGCCGTGGTGTGCGCGGGATGCACCGCTTCGGGGGCGGCGTCGGGGCCGGGAGGGGGGCCCGACGACGGCGGTGCTGGCGCGGATGGTGTCAGTGACGCGGTATCGACGGATGGCCCTCGGGCCGACGGCGTCGGCGACGCTCCGGACGCCACCTCGGGTCCGTGGCGCAGCGAGCTCTACCCGGCGGACTGGTCGCCGGGCCACACGGGGGAGGATGGTCGGTTCCTTCACGATTTTTCGTACGCCGGTTACCGCAACAGCGAGGCGAAGCTCGGGCGAGCGATCCCGGATCGGCGGTTCGACGTCGTCGAGGACTTCGGGGGGGACCCGAGCGGCGAGACGCCCTCGACCGAGGCCGTGCGACGGGCGGTCGATGCGGCCGAGAAATCGGGTGGTGTCGTCTTTTTCCCGGCCGGACGCTACCGCATCACCGGTCGCATCCGGATCGAGTCCTCGAAAGTGGTCCTCCGCGGCGAGGGGCCGGAGGCGTCGCGGCTGTTCTTTCCGGCCAACGAGGAAATGTCGTACGCCAGCCACCTCGAGTTCCGCGGCAAGCTCGAACATCGGACCGAATGGAAACTTTCGGAGGATGCCGAGAATCGCAGCCGCCGGGTAACCATCGAGGTCGATGGGAAACCGTTGCCGGAGGTCGGCGACGACGTGGCGGTCGGCTGGGTGATCACCGAGGCGTTCGTCCGTGGGCACCAGATGTCCGAGCACTGGCGCGAGTTCAACGGGGAGTGGCAGCCGTTCTTCCGTCGGGAGGTCGAAGCCGTCGAGCGGGAGGGAGAGACGGCAACTGTCGAGCTGGACGTCCCTTTGCGCTACCCGGCGTTTCGCCGCGACGGCGCGAGTCTCCGTCGCACGACGGGTTACATCCGAGAGGTCGGGGTCGAGGATCTCGGGCTGGCGGATGCGATCGGCTGGGATGCCGCCTGGAAAATCGACCAGACGCACGTCCTCGAGTTCCACGGGGTCGAGGACGGCTGGATCCGGCGGGTCGAGTCGTTCCCCTCGCCGGCGGCGCCGCAGTCGGGGCCCGGTTCGGAGGACCACCTGAGGTCGGGCGGCATCCTGATCGAGGAGAGCAAACGGGTGACCGTCGCGGAATCGTCGATGGCCGAGGCCCAGAATCGCGGGGGCGGGGGAAACGGCTATCTATTCGAGATCCGTCGGAGCAACGAGATCCTGACGCGTGACTCGGTGGGACGGGCGGGGCGTCACAACTTCATCCAGAACTGGGGGTTCGGCACGACGGGGTGCGTCTGGCTTCGGGTGCAAAGCAGCGGGGGAGTGACGATGTCGTCGAAAGGGGGGAGCACCGCGTCGACCGGGCTGTCGGAATTCCACCATTCGCTGGCGATGGCGAATCTGGTCGACGCGAGTACGCTCGACGACGGGTGGGCTGCCGAAAATCGGAAGGATTACAGCTCGGGCGCCGGGCACACGGCCACGCAGAGCGTCTTCTGGAACGTCACCGGAACCGGGCGGGTACGGTCGTACCAGTACGGATGGGGTTATCTGATCGGCGTCGGATCCGAGATCGACGTCGTCGTGGAGATCCGCGACGACCTGGGCGACATCGGTCCGCTGGCGAAGTGGGAGAATACCGAACCTCGGGACTGGGTCGAGGGGCGCGGTCGGGCCGGGTCGCTGCGGCCTCGGTCACTGTTCGAGAGTCAGCTCGAGCGGCGTCTGGGCCGTTGAGCTGCTCAGCAGCGGGGCTGCTGGGCGGTCGAGCCGTCCGAGCGTCAACCGAGCTTCCAGCGCGTGTGGGGCGATCGAGCCTACAACCGGACGGCCGGACAGCCGCGCTGCTGGACGAGCGGGCGTCTGTCGAACGGGACGTCCGGACGACTGTGGCCGAGGGGCGGTGTCGGCCGACCGGCTCGGGACGACGACGGAGGTCCGCAGGAGGAGCAGGTGGAGGGCGAGCCGGTTTTCACAGACTTGCAAATGGTTGGAGGACGGATTACACGCCTCGGCTGGAGTCCACGCGCTGATCCAGCGGATCGAGGCTTTACGTTCGAACGCCCGCCCGCTGCGTCCGGTCGGGGGACCGCCAACGTTGCAGCCCGGCTCCGCGCGAGCATGGAAAAAGGCTTGCAACGAGGGCCGCATCCCTCGACACTGGAGCGTGAGCGCTCCACAGATTGGAGATGCGCAACTGTATCGTCGATTCATCGACTCTCTACTCCGGTTTTCCGGCGTCTACGACCGTCCGGAGCCGGCACGAGGAGGCTCTGTCATGGCTGAAGAGGATGCATTCAACAAACCCCTCGACCTTTCGGACGAGCTCGCCGACGTCGTCGGGGCCAAGAAGCTCTCGCGTCCGCAGGTCACCAAGCGGATCTGGGAGTACATCAAGGACAACGACCTCCAGAAGGAGGAGGACAAGCGCCGGATCGTCGCCGACGACAAGCTCAAGCCCGTCTTCGGTTCGGACGAGGTCTCGATGTTCGAGATGACGAAGTTGATCTCGAACCATCTGACCGATCCGGACGCATGAACGCTGCGACGTCTCCTCCCGGCCGACGCGAGTGGGTCGGGAGGGACGCCGGCCGATTCAAGAGCGGTCTCGGGGTCAGCCCTCGATCGTCCCTTCGAGCGCCGTCTTCCGGACCTTCCCGGTCGGCGTGCGCGGGAGTGCGTCGGTGAACCGCCACTCCTTGGGGATCTTGTAGTTCGCCAGACGAGTTCATCGGCGTCGAGTCGTTCGTCGGAGACGACGAATGCGACCGTCCGCTCGCCCCATTCCGGGTCGTCGACCCCGACGACGGCGACCTCCTCGATGTCGTCGTGTCCCACCAGCACGTCCTCGATTTCGGCCGGATACAGGTTGACCCCGCCCGAAATGATCATGTCCCTCGCCCGGCCGGCCAGATAGAGGTAGCCCTCGTCGTCGAGCCGACCGAGGTCCTCGACCGATTTCCATCCCGCTCCGCGCTCGGAATCGTCGCCGCGGTGGAGGTATCCCCGCATCGTGTGCGGGCTTCGCACCTGTATTTCGCCGACTTCGCCCAGGGGGACGGTCCGTCCCCGGTCGTCGACGATCCGGATCGCTTGCCCCGGGATCGGACGGCCGACGCTGCCGGGCCGGTGGCGCATCTGGAGGCCGTCGATCAGTGTGACCCATCCGAGTTCGGTCGCTCCGTAGAAATCGTGCAGGGGCTTCGTTCCGAAGCGCTGCATGGCGCGTCGACGCAGTGGGGTGGGGAACGGGGCTGCGCCGGAGACGAGTGCACGCAGGTCGGGCGTCGGGCAGGCGTCGTGCAGCGATTCCGGCAGATTGAGGACCCGCCGGATCATCGTCGGGACCATGAAGACGTTCTGGATGGCTCGCGTCGACAGCGTGCGGAGGGTCCGCTCGGGATCGAAGTGGTCGTGGAGGAACGTGGTTGCGCCGAGGGCAGTGTTCAGAAGGGAAAAGACCTGGCCGCCGCTGTGGTAGAGAGGAGCGACGAGGAGGTGGCGGTCTCCGGCGCGCAGAGGGAGCCGGTCGAGGATGCAGAAGAGGTCGCGGGCGCCGAGGGTGGTCATGTCGCGGACCGTCCCCTTCGGCTCGCCGGTCGTGCCCGACGTATAGACGATGTTCGTGCCTTCGGTTTCCGGCCTCGACTCGTCCGGGGGGGACGGATCGGCCGTCGCGAGGAGGCGGGGATAGGCGTAGGCCTCGGCGGCATGATCGCGGCGATCGACGTCGACGGCGAGGAGGTCGTCGAAACCGTCTCGCCGGACCTGTCGGACGGCGTCGCGCGTCTTTTCGCTGCAGAGAACGACGCGGGCACCGCTGTTGTCGAGGCGGTAGGCGAGTTCGTCGGGCGTCGATCGATAGCTGACGTGAACGCCGGCCGCTCCGAGTCGAAACAGCGCGAACCACGCGACGAGGTACTCGGCGCGATTCTCCATCGTCAACGCGACGGAGGACCCGGAGTCGATATCGAAACGGCGGGAGAGCGCGTCGGCGAGGCGATCGATTTCGCGGTCGGTTTCCCGCCAGGTCAGCCGGCGACGGCGATCGACCAGTGCCGGGCGTTCGGGGTGCAGCGCGGCGTGGATCCGGTGGATCGAGCGAGCATCGAGGCCGTGTCGCAGGATGGCAGGCAGTGCCCGGAGCCCGCCGCCGGGAGACAGATCGTCGATCACGCCCCGGCGAAGCGCCGTCCGGGCGACTCCCGCCCACTGTTCGATGGGACGCGGTGCGTTCGAGACGTGCGAGTCACCGATGGCGGCCTCCCAGGGAGCAGTCGGAGGGTATACCCGGTGGCCAGGATGGCCACCGCACCAAATTCGTCGAGGATTGGCCCGGCGCGATGGGCTTCTAATTTACCGCGAATGCCGGTGGGCGAGAGGGCTGCCGCACCGACGACGCAGGCGAACCGCCCGACATCCGCTGTTCCGTCGAATCCATACGGCGTCGAGCCTCCGGGACGGGCACTCGATTACAGTAGTGCCAAAAAATTTTGAATTTGGTCCCCGGGGGTTTCGTTACTATAATGCACGCACTCGGCGGGTGACCGGCGAGTGCTCGTTCTGGCAGTGGACGCTGAACGTTCGCCCGATTCGAGTGGTACCGACTCTCGAAGCCGTCCGTGCGAGAGTTCGAGGCGGAGCGCTCGACGGGAGCGGCCTTCCGCTCGGTCCACAACAGAGAGGAGCGAGATATGCCTCGCGACTACATCATCTACGACGAACTCGAACGCGAGCGCAAGCGGGAGGACCGCGACGAGCGCCCGCGCGTCGAGATCCCGGATCGCGAGCCTCCTCCGGAGTTCGAACAGCCCGGGGAGCACGAGGAGGAGGAGCGCGACGAAGACGAGCCGGAGCGAGGGGTGACCGTCATTCAGCTCTGATCTCGTCCTCGCCGACAACGGCGGCGAGCGTCACGACGCCGGCGGTCAGTACCACCGCAGGGTGAACGCCCCGCTGACGGTGTCGAAGGACCCGTTCGGATAGAAGTGGTGCGCGTAGCCGATGTCGGCCCCCGCCGCGAGCGTACCGTTGAGCCAGAATTCGTAACCGAGTCCACCCTCGGCCGCGAACCCCAGTTCCTGATGGGGAAGGTCGGCGGCCGGATGGTCGCCGACGTACGCCGTGTAGGCGAGCCCGCCGCCGGCGTCTACGTGCAAGCCTCCAGCGACGAACACGTTGACGACCGGAAGGACGCTGAAGTGGTGTGTCGCCCACTTCCGGTCGCTTCCCTTCGAGACATTCCGGAACCACCAGTTCATCTCGGCCGCCGCCAGGACGTTCTGGGTGATCCCGCCGCCCAGCAGTGCGGTCGCGTGGACGCCCGGGACCAGTGTGGCCTGTTCGATCGAGGTGTCTCCGCCCCGTTCGAGCTGCAGGGCAGCCCCTCCGCCGCCGAGACCGACGCCGCCGAAGATGCGCTCGCGGTCCTCGTAGCCGTCCAGCGCGGTTGCAGGCGACGAGACACCGACCCCGAGGGCCAGCGCGGCGGTGGCGAGGAGCAGCCGTGTGGTCCGTGAGATCATCGGTCGCGGGGGGTGAGCATCACAAAGGGGGACGGGCCGGCGGTGAGGCCGGTCCCGTCCCCTGCAGTCGTGTGGAGATGTCGACGAGGGTCACTCGTCGAGCTTCTTCAGTTGCTTGTCGAGGTCGTCGAAGGCCTTCTCGGCCCGCTTCTCCAGCGCCTTGCGCTGTGCGTCGGAGAGGTTCTCCATCTGCTTGAACGCCTTCGACAGCGTCCCCGGCTCGAGGCAGACCAGGGAGACGTGGTTCTTCTTGCCCTCGGGCGTCTTCCAGAGCACGGATTTGACGACCCGGGTGCCGACGAGCTTCTGATCGACGATCTGGCGCGACGTCTGCTCGATCTGCGCCTCGGTGAAGCTCTCGCCGTCGGCCGTTCCCTGTTTGGTGTAATCCTTCAGCATCCCCTGGACGGTCGTCTCGAGTTTGCGGGCGAATTCATCGCGTGCCCGGCCGATCGAGGCATTCCGGGCCATGCCCGTGTTGCCCCGGTATTTGACGATGCCGGCCGCACAGCCCTTGGGGGGCTGTCGGGCCCACTTCGGCGTCGCCTTGACGGCGTGGCCGCCCGAGCTGCTCGATTTCTTCTCCTTGCTCTTGTCGCTTGCACACGCGGTTCCCCAGATCGCCAGGATGAGCCCGAGTAGAATGGCGCACTTTCGCATCGCACCCTCCGTACCGTCAGTCGATTTGCGGATGAACACGTCGATAGTGAGCGGACTTTATGTCGAGGTCGCGTCGTTTCGCAAGTCGGACGTCGCACGGCGCGACGCGCCCTCGCGAGCCCGTCCGTTGGACGCCGCCGGACGGTTCGTATTCATTTCGGCTCTCTGGGTGCCGAGTCGGCCGGCGTCGGCTCGCCGACGATGCGGACCTGCCAGTCGCCCTCGCTGCGGTCGAGCCGCGTCCGTTCGTCCCAGCGAATCTCCTCTGCGAAGAGTGGGGTCGGTCCTCGGCAGATCAGCGTGCGGCGGGTGAGTTGCCCCCGACCGGTGGCGGGCGCGTCGAATCCACCGGCCCGCCAGACCCGAAGTTCGTAGACGGTCGGGGACGCATCGCTGCGGCGGAGCAGCTCGACGAAGTAGTGAACCCGCGGGGAGGGAGCGATGTTCAACAGCCGTCGTCGGCGACGTCGGCCGGCGGGATCGGCGTAGTCGGAGGCGGTGCGGTCGAGCGCTCGGTCGGCACTGGACCGGGGCGTGCGCCGATCCGTCTCGAAGGCGGCGAACTCGGCCCTGCAGTCGATCTCGTCGGTCGGACGGAAGGCGAGCAGCTCGCGGAGGACCGTTCGACGATCGGACGCGGCCCTCGACGAACCGCTCCGTCTGCGGCGCTTCGAGCTCTCGAGGCGGTGAATCATGATCTCGCCCGGTCGGTCGTCACTCGAGGTCCTGGGCCGCTGCCGGAAGAGGTCGGCCAGTGCCAGCCAGAAGCCCGCTTCGGCCGGCAATTCCACCGGGAGTCGCGCTCGACCGCAGACGCGATGCGGCGGGCAGGCGGCGGGGCCGGCGGTCGTCTCCGGATCGAGCATCGACGCAGCGGCCGATTTCCGTCGGACGTGGTCGAGACGGACGAACTCGCCCTCCCACGCCCAGCCGCTGGCTCGGTAGAGGACTTCCGACGAGTCGCGGCGAGGGGCCGACGACGTCCTCGTGGGGCGGGCCCAGTCGGTCGACCGACGATAGGCGGCGGGAGGTCGGACCGGTTGGGCGGTCGATTCCGACGAGGGCTGCTCGTCGGGTGTGCGCCCCGTGGATCCGCCGGCGCAGCCGATCGTGAGGAGGACCGCGAGCAGCGGTGCGCCGGGAAGCCGGGGGCGAAGTTCGCAGCCGGGCGGGGGGCGAGTCATAGTGGGCGTCGGCCGGTGCTCACGCCGGTCGGCCGAAGACCTCCGTGAGGAAATCGCGGGCGAGCTCGACGAGATTGTCGAGGGTCAACGACTGGGCATGGCGGAGATTGCGGCGTGTCTCACGGATCTCCTCGCCGCCGATCGATTTGCTCAGCACGGTCGTCCCCTGCTGGAGGTTCTCGAGGTCGAATTGTGCGAACGCCCGGCACATGTGGAGTTTCTCGGCGCCCTTCGGCCGCTTGCAGCGCATGTTCAGTTCCACGTTCAGCCGCAGTCGGCGCGAGTGCGACTCGGAGGCCCGCCCCGATCCGTCCCTGGAGCGGTTCCGTTCGGTCGCCGCAACATCCGCCGACGAGCCGTCCGATGCGGATGCGTTCGAACCGTCGCCGGGTGCTCGTTCTCCCCCCTGGGCATCCGATCCCCCTGCACCGCGGCCCGCCCGACAGGCGACGACTTCGACGTCCCGGTTCGCGATCCAGTCCGCGAGCTTGTTCCGCAGGGTTTCGGTCAGCGTCTCGGGTTCGCCGTCCTTTCCCTTCACGCAGATCTCGCACGACGTCCGGGAGCGCAGCGTTGCGAGTCGGTCGCGGGCCGCATTCAGCACCTTTTCGACCTTCGTCTCGCCGGACGAGATTC
>JBDGRG010000181.1:20153-34761 GCA_042218355.1 Bradymonadaceae bacterium | reverse complement strand
CCCCCGCCGAGGGCCGACACGATACGACGGGTCGACTTCAGATCGTCGCTCGCGCGGCCGAGCCGTTCGACGTGATTGGCCAGCACACGCATGTTCGCGGACTCGATGCTCGTGGCGAGGTTGTCGGCGACCTTCGCGTACTTCTTCCGCTTCTCGCGGTATCGTTTGGAGAAGGCTGCGTGGGCTTTGGATCGGTCGAGGGCGGCGAAGACGTGGTAGACGCCCGAGTCGTCGACGTAGGTGTCGACCAGACGCGCCAGCCCCATCGTGTCGAGCTGGGACTTCAGCTCGATGACCTCGTCCCGATCGCTGGTCCGCGAGACCGTCGTCTCGTTGCCCTTGGTGACGGCCCGCTCGGAGGTGTTCATCTCGAACGAGGAGTCGATGTCGGCTTTGATCTGGAAGGCGATCTCGCTGAGCGCGGAGGCGTAGGCGGCCTGGCGGTTCTCGGCCTTGCCCAGACCGGTGACGTAACCGTGCGAGGGATATTCCGGGTGTTCGCCCTCGGCCAGCCACGTCGGCCGGTCGGCGGCACTGTCGTCCTTCTTCTGGCCGCTGGAGGAGGCACAGCCGGCGAGACACAGGATGGCGGCGATCACCGACCCGAGTGCTCGGACGGCGCGCGGAGCTCGATGGCGGGTTCGGTCGATCATCCGATCAGTCCCTTGGTGAGACTCGATTCCGTCTGAAATTTGATCTCGCCGGTCGCGACGTCGACGACCTGCAGAAAGAAGAAGTACTGCACTCGGCGCTTCTTCTCGGTCCGCTCGGCGACGTCGTAGACTTTACCGGTCACGTAGTACTGGGCGCCGACCTGTTTGCCGAATTCGGCGATCCGCGCCGGATCGAAAGCGCCGGCCTGCTGGCGTTTGACCTGCTGGATCAGTTTCTTCTGTCGGTCCAGAGCGACGACGTCGGCCGGCGTCTGATTGACCAGTGTGGTCTCCAGTTTGCTCGCCAGTGCGTCGAGCGTTCCCCGGATGTGTTCGGACGACTCGTTTCGGATCGGGAAGACGGCGACCGCGGGGGGGTTTTCTCCGTCGGTGCGGTGCTTCCAGGAGGAGACGACCGAGGATGCGAGCAGTTTGTCGACGTTTTCGCGGTACAGCCTGTCGATATCCTTGCGGTCGAGGCGCAGGCTCATCGTCATCTCGTCGAGGTTCGGATTCTCCGATCCTCGGACGTGCGAGCCGGCGCAGGCGATTCCCAGCGACGCCGTCAACAGGACCGTCGCGAGCGCGGCGGGGCGGGCGGCGGGCAGTCGAACGTTCGGCAGGACGCCGCCGAGTCGTCGCGACGATCCCCCCGTGGAGCGCTGGGACGGTGATTCGGGCATGAGCAGACGCGGCTAGCGGTATCGCGAGAAGTTGACGACCTCGAGTCCCACCTCGCGCACGTCGGCGGTCTTTCGGACGGTCACGCCGTCGATCTGGGCGCGAACGGTGTACTCGCCCGGTTCGAGCGAGAGCCGCGCAAAGCGGATGCGCGCCGGGAGCATCGACCAGCTGCGCGTGTCGGGTTTGTCCGCCGCGGCCATGCCGCCCTCGACCGCGATCTGGGCGAGCATCCCCAGCGTCGAGTCGCCCGACGCCTCCTCGACGCCCTCTCGAGTGGCGGCGCCTGCCACTGCCCGGGTGATCATGCGCGTGATCGCCGCCGCCATCAGCGGCCCGGAGATGGCCTTCCAGGCGGCTTCGACCTGCGACTCGACGTCGACGGCGCCGCGAAGCCGCAGCGATCGGCCGTCGACGGTCGCAGCGACCTGCCGGTCCGGCGGCAGCCCCGATTCCGTCAGCTCGGGGAAGTTGACCCATTTGAGCGCCCCGCTGGCCGCCAACTCGCGGGCGCGTTTCCGGCGGTCCGTCGACAGGTGGTACGCCCCGTAGGCGTGTGTCTGCGAGTAGGTCAGCGCCTGGGCGATCGGCATTCGGACCGCCTTCTTGTAGGGGACCATGCCGGTCTGGAAGACGATCAGAGCTTCGCCGTCGACGAATCGGTCGCGATAGGCCTCGGCGCCGAGGACGTCGACCGAGGAGGCGGCCTCCTCGAGTTTGCTCAGTGCGCGGGACTGGTCCGCGACGTACTTCGAGGGATCGGCGGCGGTCATCCGAATCAGATGCAACAGCCGCTGGCGGAAGCGGTCGTAGCGCAGCCCGTAGTGCCAGGCTCGGGCGTAACGGCGGACGGCCTCGCGGTAGTCCCCGGCCGTTTCGAACGCCGCTCCGCCCAGATAGTTGCCGAAGGCGAGGACGTCCGGTTGGAGCTCGCTGCGCTTCTGGCCGGCGAAGAAGTGTTCGATCAGTTCGAATCGCCGGGCCTCGACCTTCGCGTCCTCCCAGTCGCGAAGCGCGGCGAAATTCAACAGATTCAGCGTGTTGAGCATCAGCCGTTCGAAGGGCGGCGCCCGATAGCGGACCGACGAGCCGCTGAAGAGGTACTTGCCCAGCTTGGCCTTCTTGGCGGTGGCGATGTCGAGCCAGTCGAGCCGCTGGTCGGCGATCATCATGTCGCGCGCAGCCAGTTTGTATCGGCCGACGGACTGGAGGACGGTGGCGCGCTCGAGGACGGTGAGCGTGTTCTCGCCGCTCAGTTCGGCGGGCAGCTGGTGGGATTTCTCCAGTTCGAGCGCCTCGTTCAGATCGACCAGCGCCTTCTTCGGCCGCCCCGCGAGGACGTCGTTCTTCGCCTCGGAGACGCGGTCGGTGTAGGTTTTACAGCCGGCGGCGGCGACGGCCGTCAGCAGCAGGAGCACTGGTGTGCGGGCATGAACGACGGTTGTTCGGGTGGGTCGGAGGCACATGGAAATCCGGGGACGGGGCTCACTTCACGTAGCCTTTGGTGATCCCCTCCTCGTTCTGAAACTCGATGACGCCGGTGGCGACGTTGATGACCTGGACGGACATGAAGTACTGCTGGCGCTTCTCCTTTTTGACCTGTTCGCGCACCCCGTAGATCTTGCCGGTGACGAAGTACTGTGCCCCCAGCTGTTTGCCGTATTCGGCCAGGCGCTGCTGGTTGTAGGAGGATTTCTGCTGGCGTTTGACCTCCGCGATCAGCTCCGACTGCCGTTCGTGGCTGATGACGTCGGCCTGCGTCTTGTTGACCAGATCGGTCTCGAATTTCGACAGCAGCGCGTCGACGGCCAGCGACTGGTTCGTCTCGTTGCGCATCGGAAAGATCGCGACGACCGGCGGTTTTTTCTCCCGTGCCTGCCGGTTCCACTGCTGGACGATCGACGAATTGAGCAGTTTGTCCTTGTTCTTCTTGTAGAGCCGTTGGAGATCCTTGCGATCGAGTTTCAGGCTCATCGCCTGTTTGTCGAGGTCCTCCTTCTCGCTGCCGCGGACGTACTGCGGTTTGCAGGCACTTCCGACCAGCCAGCCGAGGAGGACGAGCGCGGCGAGCGCGAGTACGAAACGGGGGTGTCGCGGGTGATCACTCATGGCAGCAGCGGGGCTCGAGGTCGGTCGATGACGGGTTCGAGCGACGATCGCGTATCAATCGGCGGCAGACCGCGCAACCAGTGGCCCGTCTCGAGGGGCCGGACGGCTCGTCATCCTCCGTCGACACTCGGGTCTGGCCGGTCGAGCGCCGGTGTCGGGGGAACGGGCTGTCGAAGCGCCCCCGTGGCGGGTCGTTGGGACGGGAGACGGCGGGCGATTATTCAGAGGGGGCGGTTCGGAGACTCGGCGCACCGATGTCGATCTCGCGTGCGAGCCGCCGGATCGGCTGCCACCACTCGCGGTGGACGATTTCGCCGGGGACCTCGATCTCGAAGGGGGACGCGTGGGATTCCGCGGCCAGGTGCGTCGGCCGCGCGGTCCTCGCCCCCGCTGCGTCGGTCCGGGCGAGATCGTCGAGGTGTCTCGCGAGCGCCGGTACGATGCCGTCGTCCAGCTGGCGGAGCCGGCGTCGCGGCTCGCGCCAGACCGCATTGGGGACCCGGTCGAAGAACAGTCCGGGGACGTCGCTGACGACGCGAATCCCCCGGCGGCCGGTCTCGACGAAGCGTTCGACGTTTTCCGGCCGGTCGTCGACCAGGATCTCGGCACGCTCGAATCCCGGTTTGCCGGCGGCGCCTGCGAGCTCCGGCAGTTTGAGGGTAGAATCGAGCGGATCCCGTTCGAATTGTTCGCCGAGGACGCGCCTGGCATCCGGATCGAGCTCCGACCAGAACTCCTCCCCGGCCGACGAGCCGATCAGGTCGCCGACGACCTCGGCGTAGTCCTTGCGGTAGAAGATCCGGGGATGGGGATCGAAGCCGGCGTGCGACTCAGTCGTCGTTTCGGCCGGCGGTCCGAGCAGTTCGGCGAACCCCGGGATCTCGCGGGCGATCCGGCCGAGTCGCCACGGATACCCGTCGGTCCAGATCCGGACGTGGGGATCGAGCCCCCGCTCGAGGCTGGCGTGTCGCATCCCCCAGAGAAGTTCGAAGATTCCGGGTTTGACGAGGAACCACTCGCGGTGGGCGGACTCCCCGCCGGTGACGAGTGCCCGGAGGTGGTCGGTCACGTCACCGATCCGGAGGAGCCAGTTCCAGAGGATCTCGTCGGCGTCCCAGACGATCTGCGGCAGTCGGAGGCCGCGGTCGGCGACCAGCCGACGGCCCCATTGATAGGCCTGGTGGCCGAGTGCCGAGGGTGAGGGTGGAATCGACTGATAGTTGCGTTCGACCATGGTCGTCGCGTCTCCGAACGGCGGGGCGGGCCAGCGGAGCGCATCGGGTCCCACGCGTCCAACGGGGGGCGCAGACTACCGAAGCAGTCTGTGCAGGGAAACCGCGGGGGCGGGTCCGTCGGCGACCGACGCCGAAGCCCCGCGCGACCCTTCACCGGGTCGTCAGTCGGGTCCGTCCGGTGACCGCCAGATACGGAGCGATGGACTCGTAGGTCTCGGGACCGATGCCGTCGATGCGGACGATGTCGTCTCGCTCCTCGAAGGCGCGTCGTTCGCGGTAATCGGCGATCCGCCGCGAGAGGGCCGGTCCGATCCCGGGGAGTCGTCTCAGCTCGTCGATCGAGGCTCGATTCAGGTTCACCACGCCGCGCAGTTCGCCCTCGGAGTCCGAGGGGGCACCGGACTGGTCGTCGGGCGGAGGAGTTCGGCCTGCGGACGAGGTCGGCGGGGGATCGGTGTCACCGGCGGTCGATGCAGCGGAACCGGGGGCGGATTCGTCGGGCGAATCGCCCGCGGGCACGGGCACCTCTTCGGCCGAGCGGCTGGACGGGGGGGCGCCGCCATCCGTCGGAGACGGAGCGGGACCGTCGGAGGATTGCCTCGAATTCCCTCGGTCGATCGCGCAGAACCGCGCAGCAGGCGGTCGTGCGAGCCCACTCCCGGGCATGCGATCGGTCGCTCCGTCCGTTCGGTGGTGGACGGGCATCGGTTCGTCGCATCCAGTGAGTGCGAGCAGAAGAATCGAGCCGAGGGGGATCCAAAATGGGTCGCGACAGCACACGTTCGAACTCCTCGGTGGCAGACACGTCGATGGACGACGGCTTCGGGGCCCCCCACGTGTCTGTGATCGCGGTTTCGAGCTCGAACGTTGCGTCGAATGTTGCGAGCCGACCGTCGACGGGCCGGCGTCGACCGGGTTGGTCGAAGGGCTTCAGCCACCTGCGGGCTCGGAAGGCGTCAGGGGCGTCCGATTCGCCGTGGTCGAGCGCACAGCAACGGGGCTGTCGCCGTCCGGGGTGGCCGGAGCGCCCGAGCGCCGATCACTCGTCGGTCGAGCTGAAGATCCAGGCGACGCCGATCGAGAGTCCGTAGAGGACCAGCAGGGGGCCGGCCATCATCATCTGGGTGATGACGTCGGGCGGGGTGAACAGTGCGGCCAGGCCGACGGAGACGACCATCGCGATCCGCCAGTACCGGATCAGAGTTCGGTGGGTGATCACGCCGAGCATCGCCAGGAACATCGAGATTACCGGCATCTCGAAGACGACGCCGAAGCCGAACAGCAGTTTCGTCGTCAGCGCGAAGTACTCGCGCATCATCAGCGTGGGATCCGACACACCCCGGCTGAAGTCGAGCAGGACGGCGTAGGCGTAGGGGAGCGCCAGGTAGTAAGCGAACGCGCCGCCGAGAACGAAGAAGGCAGTCGCTGCGATCACGAACGGTCCGGCCAGCCGGCGTTCGGAGTCGTACAGACCCGGGGCGATGAACTTCCAGACGTTGTAGAGGATGCCGGGGGAGGCGAGGAAGACGCCGCCGAGCAGCGAGGTCTTCAGGAAGACGAAGATCGGTTCGGCGAGGTCCTTGTGATGCATCTTGGCGCTGTCGATCCCTTCGGCCTGGCCGACCCCCTCGCGCAGCGGGACGAGGAGGAAGTCGAACAGCGGCTCGACCCAGAACCAGCAGACGAGCGCGCCGGTGACCAGCCAGATCAGCGAGTAGAGCAGTCGCATCCGGAGCTCGACCAGATGCTCCATGATGCTCATCCGCGCCTCGTCGAGGCCCTCGATGTCGCCGCCGCCGGCGGCGCGCGGATCGGTTGGAGGGGTGTCGGTCATTCGGGGTTGCCAGCTTCGAGGAGTCGAGCCGGTCGAAGCCAACAAACAGTCGACCGGCCCGACCCGTCAAGTGGCGGGTGCGCAGGTCGGCGATCAGTGCGGTACCGTTTCGATGGGAGCAGTGGCCTCCGACGGTGACCGCGAGGGCACCGGGGCCGAGACCGAGAAGTAAACGCGTGGCTCGGACGCCGGAGATCGGAGGTCGCAGCTTTCGTCGCCCGAGAGGGCCACCGGGGCGGTTCCCGTTTGGCGCAGCCTCCGCTGACTGGTCACCGTCGTCGAGCAGGAAGCGTCACGCGTCGTTCATCGGTCGTCGCGCGCGCCTCCACTCGGCGCGTCGGTGGGCTCGAAGAACCGAAAGGAGTGATGTGGGCGGGCCGGTACGTTCGCGGCAAGCTCGGCCCTCAGTAGGTGATGAGCGGATACGGTAGGGGGCGTGAGCGGATGAGATCGGAGTGTTCGGAAGCCGGAAGGCCGATCGGTTCGAGGTCGGTGCTCCGTGCGGTCGAGGGCAGGTCGATCCACTCGACGCGCACGTCCGGAGACGAGTCGGGGGAGTCCGAGGGGTCGGTGGTCGACTCCGGGCCGGTGGGGGGGCTGTTCCGAGGGGTCGAGGAGGCATCGTGAACGACGTCGACGCCGGATCCCCCGGAGTCGGGGCGGAGGTCGTCCTCGAGCATGAAGGCGTCTCGGAAGAAGTTCGAGGCCCGGCGGAGCTCGCGGAGCGCTCCGCCGAGCTTGCGCGCCAGTGCGGGGATGCGCTCGGGCCCGACCACCAGGAGGACGACGGCGAGGATGACCAGAATTTCGGTCAGGGACATCCCAAACACGGGCAGATCCGTTTGGCCGGGGGCGGGGCCGCTGGCGCGGCGTCATTTCCACTTGATGCTGCAGCCCATCGAGGGGTGCTGGTCGTCCGGATCCGGAGACTCCCCATCGAGGAGCATCTCGATGGCGTTCCGGAGGTCCTCGCGGGTGACCTCGCTGGGGTCCTTCCAGTTGTCGTCGATCCGCCCGCGGTATCGCAGTTTGCGATCCGCGTCGTAGGCGAAGATGTCGGGCGTGCAGACCGCCCCGTACGCCTCGGCGACCTCCTGCGACTCGTCGCGCAGGTAGGGGAACGGATAGTCGTATTCGTCGGCGACTTCCTTCATCCGTTCGAAGCTGTCGTCCGGGTACTCCTCGGCATCGTTCGGGTTGATCGCCACGAAGGCGACCGGTTCGTCGGCGTAGTCCTCGCCCAGTTCGATCAGCCGGTCGCGAACCGCTTTCACGTACGGACAGTGGTTGCAGATGAACATGACGACCAGCACGTCCGCCTCCGAGAACGACTCGAGGCTGTAGCGGTCGCCATCGGTGGCGGGCAGATCGAAATCGGGGGCGTCCGCGCCGAGTTCGACGTCGTCGCTCTCGACAGCCATCGTTTCGGTGAGTGAGTGGGGAACTGGGTGACGGAGATGTGT
This sequence comes from Bradymonadaceae bacterium, assembly GCA_042218355.1. Taxonomy (GTDB): domain Bacteria; phylum Myxococcota_A; class Bradymonadia; order Bradymonadales; family Bradymonadaceae; genus CAJXPB01. The sequence continues at coordinate 26,786 of JBDGRG010000181.1, read as the reverse complement.
CCGCGGAACGATCTCGTGGGCCGTGCCGGACGCGCGAGCCGAGGGCCGCTCCACGTGCGTTCGAGCGGGGCCCGTCGAACCCCGGCATGCACCGGACGCCCGCGGATGGTATCGACCGCGGTCCGGGTCCGGATCGCGTGCCCTGCGATCGGTTGCAGCCTCGGTCCGGGCCCACCGGGCAGTGACCGCGCGACCTCCCGCCCGATTCGACGTCACGTCCAGGGGGCGACGGTCGTCAGTTGATGTATTCGGTCACGGACCAGCCAGCGATGTCGCTCGCCCGGAGATCCGTGTGATCGATCGCCCAGACGGGATTCAGGTAGAGGGTCTTTCCCTCTTCGCGGCGGGCCTGACGGATGTGTTCTTCAGCTTCGGTGCGGGAGTCGTAGATCGGTCGGTCGTCGGAATTCGGACCGATCGACGAGAGTTGCGGCAGGACGGCTTGAAGACGGGGGTACGGGCTCTGTTCTTTGCCCTGGGATTTCATAATTCGACTCCGTTCGAATCGCGGTGAGGGGGTGGCGACAACCACCCGGCATCCATCTCGCAAATCTCAAATTGTGCACGGTCGGCCGAATGTCCAGTCCCGATCCGACTCGTCCGTTGCGCACGGTCCCAGAGTATAGCCGCCCGACGTGGGGGGATCAATCTCGAGCGATCCCGGGGGTTGTCAGTCGGCTGGTGGGTCTCGGGTCGGAGTGGGCCCGAGAGTCGAACGTGTCCGAGCTGTTCCTTCTCCGTCCGAGGGCCTGTCGAACAGCTGGGCGGGGGCGACAGTCAGAGACGAGGTCGGGCGATCTGCACGACGGGCTCGACGGCTCCGTTCGCCGCGCCTCATCCGATCACGCGTTCGCCGAGCTCGGTGTACAGATCGATGCCCTCCCGGAGGGCCTCCAGCTCGATGTGTTCCTCGTCGGAGTGAGCGTACTCGATGTCGCCGGGGCCGACCAGCCACACGGGGCCGAGCTCGACCAGATACGGGGCATCGGTGTTGAACGGGACGACGGTCGTCTCCACGCCGGCGGGGGGATCGAATGTCAGCGGGTCGTTGGACGAGACGGGATCGACCTCGACGCCGCCGGCGAGTTTCTCGATGCGTTCGATCAGTTCTCCGGCGGGGGAGACGGTTCGGACGAGCAGCTCGGCCGTGGCGGAGGGCGCGAGGACGTTCGCGGCGACGCCACCTTCGATGGTTCCGACATTGAGCGTCGTCTGCCCGAGTGTCTCGTCGGTCGGCCAGTCGTGCGATCGCAGGCGGTCGACCGCGTCGAGCAGGCGGTGGACGGCCGATTCGCCGCGGTCCGGAAACGCGGAGTGCGCGGAGGACCCCTCGGCGCGCAGGTCGAGCTTCGCCATCCCTTTCTGACCCGCGACCGCCCGGTTTCGGGTCGGTTCGCAGAGGACGATTCGGTCCGGGGAGAGGTCGAGCGAGCGCGCCGCGCGGGCTCCGCGATGGTCGACCTCCTCGCCGACGACCAGCAGAAGCCCGAGATCGCGGCCACCCCGTTCGAGGAGCCGGGCGGTCGCGCGCATCATGGCGAGAAGCCCCCCTTTGGTGTCGCACGCCCCCCGCCCGTACACGGCGTCGCCCCGGATCTCGACCGGCAGGTGGGGCGGGACCGTGTCGACGTGGGTGCAGAAGATCAGCGAGGGATCGTAGGTCGCGGCGGCCAGGAGATTCCACCGGTCGTCCTCGATCGGCTGGCGACGGCAGGTCAGGCCGAGCGCGCGGAGATCGTCCTCGAGTGTCTCGAGGAATCGGGCCTCCCGGCCGGTCGTCGAGTCGATCGCCAGCCATTCGGCGAGTCGGTCCAGCAGCTGGTCGGTCATCGCGATGGTGAACGCTGAGAGGAGCGAGACGGCGTTTCCCTGTGATCTCGGGCGGCTCGGGGGGCGCCCCGACGGTCGCGGTGCCTGAGCGCGGCGGAGGGGCGCCTACTTGACAGTGTTTCCGAGCAACGTCTAATCTCCGCCGGCAGTCGCGCGAGCCCGAGTCTGCGGGTCGCTTCATCTAGACGCCGAGAATCGGACAGTTCCAGGCGCTCCACAAGCTCGTCCGTGTCGTTGCCGGGCGGTTCGACGATTCCTGCGCGCGGGGGTCGAGCCCGGCGCGTGCGTCGGCAGCCGATTCGGGTTCCCGAGGATCGTCCGGGTGGCCGGCGGTTCCGTGGAGCCGTCGGGGTGCTCCGTTCAACGACGAGAGAGCCAATGACGGGACCGCCGACGCCATTCGGCGCCGGCGGTCTCGGAGTGTCACGATGTTGCCGTAGCGGGAGAACGGAAGATGGCAGACAAGAACAGCGACGAATCGGCCGAGGACGTCTCCGCCGAGGACGAGGCGTCCGAGGACGTCGACACCTCCGAGGGTGCCGAGGAAGATGGTCCGTCGGAGGATGGGTCGGCGGCCGAGGATGCGGCCGGCGAAGCCCCCGACGAGGAGGAGACCAACGGCGGGGCCGACGCCTCCGACGAGGCCTCGGAGGGGGACGAGGCGGCGTCGGACGAGGGAGTCGATGCCGAAGCCGACGGGGCGGACGACGACGACGGCGCCGAGTCGACGGAGGCGGATGACGGCGAGGACGACGCCGAAGGGGTCTTCGACGATCCCGGCGACGAGACCGAGGAGGTCGAAGCGTCGGAGGACGACTCGGATGCGGCCGACGCCGACGAGGCCGGAGAGGGGGACGACGAGGGCGACGATGGCGACGGCGAAGAGGCGGACGCGTCTACAGGAGAGGATGGGGGTCAGCCGAGCTCGACACTCGAGAAGGAGCCGGCCTCCGGGCTGGCCCGGATCGCGGGCATCTTCGTGCCCGATCGCGAGCGCGAGGCGGGGCTCGGGGAGACCGAGTTTCTGACCGAGGAGGACCTCGGGGAGTTCGAGACCGAGCAGACCAATCCGATGGTCTGGGTGTTGAGTCTCGTGGTCGCCGGCCTGGTCGGAGTGCTGGGCTTCGTGCTCTTCAATCGGACCAAACAGGGGGACCGGATCGTCGCGCTCTTCAAGGGGGAGCTGAAGGCGTACGAGCGCGCCGAGGCCCAGCGTCAGCGCGAAAAGTTCAAGCAGGCGCAGCTGTCGAAACTCCCGCAGTACGGGACCCTTCGTCTGCGCGGCCGGCCGAAGTACGCGACGGTCAAACTGGATGGGGAGCTGCAGTACGGGAAGCTGTCGCACCCGCCCCGCGAGCGAGGGGAATACGACCCGCGCAGCGGCGGGAAGGGCTCGAAGAAGGGGAAGGGTAAAAAGGGGAAGAACGGCGGGAAGAAGAAAAAGAAGAAAGAACTGCCGGACAAGCTGAAGAAGGCGGCCGGGAAGGGGAAGAAGGGCGGTGACGGAGGAAGCAAGACGCTGATCACCGAGTGGAAGCCCCTCCGGCTGACCAACAAGACGGAATTTCAGAATCTCCTGGTCGAGGAGAAGCACTCGGTCCAGGTCCAGGCGCCCGGGTTTCGAAGCAAGAAGTGGAACCTGACGAAGGGGATGTGGAACAAGGTGCCGGGCTCGGACATCCGGTATGAGAAGCGCCTACAGGTCGACCTGGTGCCCGAGAGCGCCAAGCGGATGCTCGAGTTCGAGCAGCGGCTGAAGAAGGATCCGGAGACGAATTACTACGGCGAGATCACCATCGAGACGGTCCCGAAGGGAGCGAAGGTGATCTTCGACACCTATCCGCTGCTCGACAAAGAGGGGAAAAAGATGCGGACGCCGGTGACGTTCGACAAGTACTACGTCGAGAACAAGAAGACCGGCGAGCTCGAAGAGCGGAAGATCAAAGTCGACACGCCGCCGGATCGCGGGCACAAGATTCAAATTCGAGTCCCGGAGAGCAAAGGATCGTATCCGAACTACATCCAGGGACTGGAGCGTCAGATGTGGAGGTGCGAGTGGAAGGAGGAGGCCAAGGGGCCCGGATTGCCCGACAGCGACAAGCCGCTCCCGAAGCTGTGCAATTACAAATACACGGTCGATGTCGATTTCAACGGCCTGAAGAACTTCATCCGCCGCAAGAAGAAGGAAAAGAAGGAGCTGAAGAAGAAGCACGAGAAGATCCGGACCGAGCTGAAGGAGATGCGCCAGAAGTTGAAGAAGCTCTGAGCGACGGGACCGATCGGAGGTCCGCGGCCCCCTTCGATCGGCCGAGCCCTCCTCCAGTCTGCGTCGGGTCGACCGGCTCGACGGGCTCCCGACATGCGTCTGTATCGCGTCCACCCCGAAGGTTCGGATCGCATCCGCCCTGCGGTCCGCCGCGACGGCGACTTCGTCGCCACCGACGATCCCTTCGATGCCGGGGAGGGGGCGAGGGCGTCAGAGCCCCAGCCCGGGGAACGCCTGCCGGGCGCGGAGATGGTCGCGCCGGTCGATCCCTCCAAGATCGTCTGTCTGGGCCGCACCTTCCGGAAACACGCCGAGGAGCTGGGGAACGAGGTCCCCGAACAGCCGTTGATCTTTCTCAAGCCCCCCTCGGCCGTCGTCGGTCCGGGCGATCCCGTCGTCGTGCCGCCCGAATCCGAGGACGTCCACCACGAGGCGGAACTGGCGGTCGTCGTGGGTCGGCGCCTGCGGCGCGCGGACGCCGAGGGTGCCGGGGACGCGATCTTCGGATACACGTGTCTGAACGACGTCACCGCCCGGGATCTCCAGCAGGACGATCGCACCTTTTTCCGGGGCAAGTGTTTCGACACCTTCTGTCCGATCGGCCCGTGCGTCGCCACTGCCGAGACGTTTTCGCCGTCGGGGCGGGAGCTGGTCGGTCGCGTCGACGGCGACGTCCGCCAGCGCGCCTCGCTCGAGCGGATGCGTCTGTCGCCCGCCGAGGCGGTCGCCCTGGTCAGCCGATACGTCACGCTCGAGCCCGGCGACGTGATCGCGACCGGCACGCCGGCGGGAGTCGGAGCGGTCGAACCGGGTGAAGCGGTGACGGTCGCCGTCGACGGGATCGGAGACTTGACGAATCCGGTGGTCGCGGAATGAGCGACGACCGGCGCGGGCCCGGCGGAGCGGATGGCTCCTCTGGCGGCGACCGGCGTCTCCCCCTCGCCGCCGCTTCCCTTTGACACGGGCGCTGATCGAACACCGCGGGACGCGTCGCCGCCGGCGGCCAGCAGCATGGACCGCGCCTCCAGCGCCCCGAGCCGACCGCCCGCTCGGAGTTGGATGTTCTGGCCGCGTTCGTTGCAGCGCACGTCGGGCGCCGGTCTCACGGAGTTGCTCCACACCGGTCCGTACGGTTCCGCACCGCACGCTCGCGTGTGCGTTCACGCGTGGCTGGTCGCAGCGGTGTCGGGGGACAGGGCGGGCGGGTCTCAGATCCCCCTCCCGCTGCCGTCCATCGTCTGAGAGAGGCCCCACCCCATTCCCCGTCGGGGATTTGTTGCCAACGGGTCGTCGCGTTCACGCTCGCGCGCGGGTAGACGCGCGAGAGCGATTCTGTTAGAATGTTCCAACTGCACGCCTGCAGCGTCCTTTCCAACCAACCGGGTAGTTCCATGGCGAGCGAACAGCAGGTTCCAGCGCCCGAAGAGGCCGACGTCGAACTCGACGAGGAGCTCGACGAGAGCCTCGAGGAGGCGTTCGAGCACAGTGCGGAGTACACCGCCGACAACATCCAGGTACTGGAGGGGCTCGAGGCGGCCCGCAAGCGGCCCGGCATGTACATCGGGGACACCGACGACGGGTCGGGTCTGCACCACATGGTGTTCGAGACGGTCGACAACGCCATCGACGAGGCGCTGGCCGGGTACTGCGACGCGATCGACGTGACGATCCACGAGGGGGACGTGATCACCGTGGAGGACAACGGGCGGGGAATCCCGGTGGACACCCACGAGGACACGGGCAAGTCGGCGGCGGAGGTCATCATGACGATGCTCCACGCCGGCGGGAAGTTCGACAAGAACTCGTACAAGGTCTCGGGCGGGTTGCACGGCGTGGGGGTGTCGGTGGTCAACGCCCTGTCGGAGTGGCTCGAGCTGGAGATCCGCCGGGACGGCGAGATCTGGCAGCAGGAGTACAAGCGGGGGGTTCCCCAGCAGCCGATTCAGACCGTCGGCAAGGCCAAGAGCACGGGGACGAAACTGACGTTCAAGCCGGACCCTCAGATCTTCAAGGATACGACCTTCTCGTTCGACACGCTCTCTCAGCGGCTGCGCGAGCTGTCGTACCTGAACGCCGGCGTCCGGATCACGATTGTCGACGAGCGACACGGCAAGCGGCACGATTTCAGCTACGAGGGGGGGATCAACGAGTTCGTCCGGTCGCTGAACGAGAACAAGGATCGACTGCACGAGGAGCCGATCTTCATCCAGGAGGAGGTCGACGACGAGGGGATCCTGCTGGAGGTCAGCCTGCAGTGGAACGACTCGTTCAACACGAGCATCTTCGCGTACACCAACAACATCCGGAACGAGGACGGGGGGAGTCACCTGTCGGGGTTGAAGGCGGCGCTGACCCGGACGGTCAACTCCTACGGGGTCAGCAACGACCTGCTCGACGACACCCTGAAGGGGCGGGACGTCCGGGAGGGGTTGACCGCCGTGCTGTCGGTGAAGATGCCCGATCCAAAGTTCTCCAGCCAGACCAAGGACAAGCTGGTCTCCTCCGAGGTGCGCCCGGCGGTGGAGGGCGTGATCAAC
>JBDGRG010000181.1:7253-20143 GCA_042218355.1 Bradymonadaceae bacterium | reverse complement strand
GGCCGATCGGCTGGGTCAGGTCCTCGCGACCGCCACGCGCTGTCCGGCGGTCGCGGAGACGATCGTCGACAAGGCGCTGGCGGCGAGCCGGGCCCGCGAAGCGGCCCGGAAGGCGCGCGAGATCGCGCGGAAGTCGGCGCTGTCGTCGGTCTCGAACCTCCCGGGAAAGCTTGCGGACTGTCAGTCGCGCGACCCGTCGGAGAGCGAATTGTTCATCGTCGAGGGGGATTCGGCGGGCGGGTCGGCCAAACAGGGTCGCGACCGCCACTTCCAGGCGATCCTGCCGCTTCGGGGCAAGATTCTGAACGTCGAGAAGGCTCGATTCGACAAGATGCTGTCGAACGACGAGCTGTCGGCGCTGATCTCGGCGCTGGGGTGCGGGATCGGCGACGAGCACTTCGACCTCGACGATCTCCGGTACGAGAACATCATTCTGATGACGGACGCCGACGTCGACGGCAGCCACATCCGCACGCTGCTTCTGACGTTTTTCTACCGGCAGTATCCCGAGCTGATCGAAAACGGCTATCTGTACATCGCTCAGCCGCCGCTGTACGCGCTCAAACGGGGCAGCTCGGTCGATTACCTCAAGGACGAAGAGGCGCTGCGAGACTTCCTGATCGAGAAGGCGAAGGGGAAGGTCGTCATTCGCGGGTCGTCGGGCGACCGGGTCGAGGGCGAGGAACTGGCCGGGTTCATCGAGGAGCTGTTGACCTACCGCGACATCCTCGACCAGCTGTCGCGCCACGACGACGAGCGGATCGTCAATCTGGCCGTGCAACAGGGCCTGGAGGCCGAAGATCTGAAGGGCCGGGAGCAGACGCGGCGGACGATGGCGTCGATTCGCGAGCGGCTCGAGGAGGAGTTCAAGAGCGCGATCTGGGAGGCGCCGGAGCTCCGGGAGAGCGAGGAATACGACGAGTTTTACGACGCCATCTGGAACACGCGAGTCGCGGGAGCGCCGGTGACGACGGTTCTGGACCGCGATTTCGTCACCAGCGTCGAATTCCAGCGGCTGCGGGAGGTCTGGGAGCAGTTCGACGCGCTGGGTGACGAATTGACCGTCGAGACCAGCCGGACCGAGCGGACCTTCGAGGAACCCCGTCCGCTGCTGGAGTACGTCCTCGACCAGGGGCGGAAGGGACAGACGATCCAGCGATACAAGGGGCTGGGCGAGATGAACCCCGAGCAGCTGTGGGAGACGACGATGAACCCCGAGACGCGCAACCTGCTGCAGGTGCGCGTCGAGGACATGGTCGAGACCGACGATCTCTTCACGGTGTTGATGGGCGACAAGGTACAACCGCGCCGCGAGTTCATCGAATCGAATGCGCTCGAGGTCCGGAACCTGGACGTCTGACGGTGTGGCGGTCGGTCGCTGAGCGACCGACCGCACGAGCCGCGGCCGGTCGATCCACGGCTCGCGCCGTGCCGGTGTTCGCTTCGGGGGCGCGATGGCCGAGTGGCCGTTGCGGGGGGGATCGTGCTCACCGTTTCGGCTTCGCTTCGGAGGAGTCTCGTCCACAGTCGTACATTCCTCGACGCGGCGGACGGACTGCGCCGTCGTCGATCGAGCGTAGCTTCCCACCGCACGCCGGCGAGGTGGCGATGTCCGACGAGCGGATGCGATTGCTCCACGAGGGCGAGGTCCGGGAGGCTCTCGCGGGGCGCGATGACCTCGAAGTCTACCGCTACCGGATGAACAAACCAGTGGTCGCAGTGGCGGCGGTCGTCGCCCTGCTCCTCTTCGGGCTGGCCGCATTGCTGGTCTGGAACGAGGGTTTGGCCGGCTGGCAGTGGATCGCGACCTTCGTCTGGTTGGTTTCGGGGGGAGTGACGGCGGTCGGACTCTGTGGTTACTGGTACGCCTTCGCCCGCTCGCGGCTGATCGGGGTCGGACCGGAGGCACTGTACGTCGGCCGCGAACAGCGGGCCTGGGCGATCGACTGGGAGCTGCTGGACGCGGAGACGCTGGGGCTGGAACGGATGGAGGTCAGTTCGGGGCGGGGGCAGCTCGATCTGACGGTCGGCGGCCAGAAGATTCGCCTGCATTTTTACAACGCCTTCGTTCGGCTCGAGGACCTCCAGGAGCTGATGTACGTGTTGCTCCAGCGCGTCGACGACGACTGGGAGGGGAAGGAGGACGGAGACGAGGGTTCACCTGACGAGGAGTCGGAACGATGACCAGACTCGACGCGGCACTCGTCGACGAGATCGAGGAGGCGATCCAGGGGAATCGCGAGGATCTGATCTCGCTGCGGCGGTATCTGCACGCCCATCCCGAGCTCAGCCACGCCGAGTACGAGACGACGCGGACGATCGCCGATCGGCTCGAATCGATCGGGTTCGAGGTGCACGTCCGCGACGAAGGGACGGGATTGTACGCGGATCTGACCCCGACGGATTTCGACCGCAAGCAGGACCCGACCGTCGCCATTCGCAGCGACATCGACGCGCTGCCGATCGAGGAGCAAAACGACGTTCCGTACGCCTCGACCAACGAGGGGGTCATGCACGCCTGCGGGCACGACGCCCACATGGCGATCGTCTCGGGCGCGGGGCTGGCCTTCGACGAGATCCGATCACGACTTCCCGGCCGACTCCGTCTGATCTTCCAGCACGCCGAGGAACAGAATCCCGGCGGCGCCCGGGAACTGGTCTCCTTCGGGGCGATGGACGACGTCGACGCGATCCTCGGGTTGCACTGCGACCCGAGCCTCGAGACCGGCAAGATCGGCGTGCGAAAGGGACCGTTCACGGCCGGGTTCGACGACTTCGAGGTGACGATCATCGGGCGGGGCGGCCACGGAGCGCGTCCTCACGAGTGCATCGATCCGATCTACGTCGTCACGCAGGTGGCCAACGCGCTGTACCAGGCGATCGGCCAGACGTTCGATGCCCGGGATCCGGCGGTCGTCTCGATCGGGACGATCCGCGGCGGGGACGCGCCCAACACGATCCCGGAGCGGGCGGTCATCGAGGGGACGATCCGGACGCTGTACGAGGACGATCGACAGGAGATCGAGCCGATGCTCAAGCGGATCGTCGGGGGCGTCTGCATGGCCCACGATGCGAAGTACGACCTGAACGTCGAGTACGGTGCTCCTCCGATCTACAACGAACCGGCGGTCGTCGACCGGCTGGTCGATGTGGCCGAGGAGATGATCGGGGCAGAGAACATCCGGGAGATCCCCCAGCCCAGTATGGGGTCGGAGGACTTCTCGATGTACCTGCAGAACACCCCTGGCGCGATGTTCCGACTCGGAACAGCCAGTGTCGGGCGCCGTCATCTGCTCCACTCGCCGACCTTCGACGTCGACGAGCGCGCGATTCCGCTCGGCTCGTACATGATGGCCCGTTCGGCGCTGAGAGTTCTCACCGGCCTGGCCGAGGGGTCGGAGCTGGGCGGATCGGCCGAGACGGTCGAGATGGCCCAGCAGTCGCGGGTGCCTCCCCGCGACGAATCGCCCGAGCCCGCCTCCGAGGAGGAGGTCGAGGCGGTCGACTAGGGAACAGGGAATTGGGAATAGGGAACAGGGAATGGGGAACGGGGTCCCCCTCGAATGAATCGATCGGGGTGGGGTGTCGAGCGCCGATGTGAGGCCAGATGGAGCTCGACGCCTCGCCCCTGCAGGACGGTCGCTGCGCGGTCGAACGCTCGAGGCTCGACTGCCCGATGGCGTCGAATTGCGAGTCGCGAACGAGTTCGGCTAGTTTCTCGCTGATACGGAGGGAACATGAGCACGAACGACAAAGTCGTCGTCACCTGTGCGCTGAACGGCGTCTTGACGAATCCGGAGCGCCACCCGGTTCCGTACACCCCCGAGGAGATGGCCGAGGAGGCCGAGCGGGCGTACAACGCCGGAGCCTCGATCATGCACATTCACTTCCGCGAGCAGAACTTCGGTCGCGGGCCTTCGTGGGACCCCGACCTCGCCCAGGAAGTCGTCGACGCGATCGAGGAGCGCGTGCCCGAGGTGATCGTCAACCTGACGACCGGCGTGCCGGGGGAGGACATCAGCGGTCCGAAGGCCTGTCTGGAGCAGGTCGAGCCCGAGATGGCGGCGATGAACTCCGGGTCGCTGAACTATCTGAAGCTCAAGAGCGACGGGGAGTGGGCGTGGCCGCCGATGGTCTTCGACAATCCGGTGTCGAAGATCGAGGAGTTCCTCGAGATCATGGACGAGCACGACATCATCCCCGAGTGCGAGTGCTTCGACACGGGGATCGTCCGGTCGGTCGGGCTGTACGAGGGCGCCGGGATTTTGGAGGAGCCCTATTCGATTTCGCTGGTCCAGGGCGTCGAGAGTGGCATGCCCGCCCGTACGGATCTGCTCCCGATTTTGGTCGACGAGATGCCCGACGATGCGCACTGGCAGTCGATCCTGATCGGACGCGAGGAGATCTGGGACGTCCATCGCAAGACGGCCGAGTTGGGCGGCCACCTGCGGACGGGCGTCGAGGATACGTTCTATCTGCCCGACGGCGAGAAGGTCGACGGCAACGCGCCGCTGATCGAGGCGCTGGTCGACATCGCCGAGGAGGTCGGCCGCGAACCCGCCACTCCCGACGAAGCGCGGGCGATCCTGCACGAGAACGCGTGACGGAGACGGCGTGAGTGAGCGACTTCCATCCGGTCGGGCGGCGATCGGTACGTTCGCGACCCTCGTATTCGTCGCAGCCGTCGCGACCGGATGTTCGCGGTTCGGTGACGAGGGGAGCTCGCGGAGAGAAACGTCCCGCGAGAGCAAGCCCGCCGCCTGTGCGGGCGAGGAGCCGCGGTCCGGTTCGGAGGCGGTCGCCTATGTCCGTGGACGGGTCGTCGTGCCAAAGGTCGCCGAACGGGCGGCCGACGCCGGTCCCCGGTCGGGAGGCGCCGAAGCCGGTCGGACGGGCGCCGTGCGTCAGCTGCGTCCTGTTCGCGACGTCGAGGTCGTCCTCCACCGAGGGACGGCCCCGGAAGACGGCCGCCGGGTCGCCTCGGCGCGCGCCGACGACGATGGAGAGTGGTGCACGAGCGTATCGGCCGGCGCGGTCGGTCCGGGGTTGTATGCATCCGTCACCGTCGATTCCGTCCAGCTGCGACGACCGGTCGCGATTCCGCCCGAAAATCGAATCTCGGTCGATACCGAGGCGCTGACGCGCCTTTTGGTCGAGCGCCTCGGAGGGGTCGAGGGGCTCTCCCGTGCCCAGCTTCTCAATCTCGCGTCGATGTCGGCCTCGGCGGTCGACCTTCTCGAACCCGTCGCCTGGGAGAAGACGACCTCGATCCGCGACGGCGTCGAGCGGGCGCTCCGGTCGCTCGAGGCCGACCGACGGATCTCGGAGAGGATCGAGGGGCTCGGTGGCGAGTAGCGAGAAGCGAGAGGCGATACTCGTCGCATGCCCGCTTGCGGTCCCCGTTCCCTATTCCCAATTCCCCATTTCCAGAAGAGAAGGCGAGGGTTCTTCGGTAAGCCGGGTTCTGTTTCCGCCGCTGGCGGAGATCGTCATTCATCTAGACCGCGCGTTGCCGCGCGGTTCGAGCGGTCACCTGGAGCTCGCGGAGCGGGCCTCTCCGGGGGACTGGGGTCCCGCGGCTCCCGTTTGCCTTGCATCGGATGGGGTTTACCGAGACGGACGACGTCACCGCCGTCCCGGTGAGCTCTTACCTCACCGTTGCACCCTTGCCGGACGGAGTCCGGCGGACTGTTCTCTGTGGCACTGTCCCGGGAGTCGCCTCCCGGTCGACGTTATCGACCATCCTGCCCGTCGATGCCCGGACCTTCCTCCCGTGGGTCGCCCGAAGCCGACCCACCGGCGACGATCGCAAAGAACCCCCGGTCCTTCGACGCCTGAAACAAGCGAGGGGCGCGGGCTCTTCCCGCGCCGGGGCGATTCACTCGGCTTCCGCCGTCTCCGCCTCGTCCTCCTCGTCCAGGGCGTCTTCGTAGTAGTAGAGGATGGCCTGGCAGCTCGAGCAGGTGATCAGGTTGTCCCCGCGCTGGATCTCGATGTACCGCTGCGGGGGGATGGCCATGTAGCAGTTCTCGCAGTGCTCGTCCTTCGCTGCGGCGAGGGCGGGGCCGGTGCTGCGGCTGCGGATGAAATCGTACTTGCGGAGGACGTGGGTCGAGACCTCGTCGCGGGCTTCTTCCTGGCGGTCCTTCAGCGACTGGATCTCGTCGTCGAGTTCGGCGAGCGAGGATTCGGCCTCGGCCTCCTCCTCGGCGATGCCCTCTTCGAGCTTCTCGATCTTCTGTTCTTTCTGCTCGATCGACTCCTCGGTCTCCTCGGCGACGTCCCCGAGGTGATCGATCTCGTCCTCGAGTTCCTCGATCTCCTCCTCGAGGGCCTCGATCTCCTTCTCGACGGCTTCGTATTCCTTTTCGGTCTCGACCTCGTGGAGCTTTTCCTGGCGCTGCTCGAGCTTGTCCTCGCGCTCCTCCAGGTCGATCTGCTTCTGACTGCGCTGCGACTCGATCTCCTCGAGTTCCTCCCGCTCGTCCTCGAGATCGTCGTCGAGCTTGTCCAGAAAGCTCTTGTTCTCCTCGAGGCGGGATTTGATCTCCTGTTTGCGGTCCTCGAGTTCGTCGAGTTGCAGATCGATGTCCTGCAGCTCACGGAGTAGGGCTAGCTGCTCCTTCAAGGTACACCTCGTGGCGGTGGAGAGTGACACCTCAATGGTTCGGTGGCGGACGGCCATCGCCGACCCGCGCGGCGCGGTCGGCGCCCGGTGGTCGTCCGCGTCGGTCGCCCCCGGAGGCCGCGACGCGACGTCCGGAGCCGAACCGGATGCGTTCCAGATCCGTTTCGACGTACTCGCATTCGACGCCGTTTTCAACGTCCGACGAGTTCGAGCGCGGGCGGTCGACGGCGTTCAGAACGCGACGAGCACGACAGCGCACTGTAGAACTCCGCGAGCGACGAGGTCAAACGAATGGGCCCACCAGGATTTGAACCTGGAACCGACCGGTTATGAGCCGGTGGCTCTACCAGTTGAGCTATGGGCCCGGGGCCGCTGCGGAACGGCCGGTTCAGGTGTCGATGAAGCTCTCGAGCTGTTTGGCCCGTCCGGGGTTGCGCAGTTTCTTCAGCGCCTTGGCTTCGATCTGCCGGATGCGCTCGCGTGTGACGTTGAAGTCCTGACCGACCTCCTCGAGGGTGTGATCGGACTTGCCGCCGATGCCAAACCGCATCCGGAGGACCTTCTCCTCGCGCGGGGTCAGCGTGTCGAGCACCTTCCGCGTCTGTTCGGCGAGATTGGCGTCGACGACCGCATCGGAGGGGTCGACGGCCTTCTCGTCCTCGATGAAGTCGCCCAGCGAGGAGTCGTTTTCTTCGCCGATCGGCGTCTCGAGGCTGATCGGCTCCTTGGCGATCTTCTGTACCCTGCGGACCTTTTCGACGGGCATGTCCATCTTTTCGGCGATCTCCGCCGGCTTGGGCTCGCGGCCCAGCTCCTGAATGAGATACCGTTCGGTCCGCGACAGTTTGTTGATCGTCTCGATCATGTGGACCGGGATGCGGATCGTGCGGGCCTGATCGGCGATCGCCCGCGTGATCGCCTGCCGGATCCACCAGGTCGCGTAGGTCGAGAACTTGTAGCCGCGCTGATATTCGAATTTGTCGACCGCCTTCATCAGCCCGATGTTCCCCTCCTGAATCAGGTCGAGGAACTGCAGGCCACGGTTGGTGTACTTCTTGGCGATCGAGACGACCAGCCGCAGGTTGGCCTCGACCAGCTCGGACTTGGCGCGTTCGGCGATCTTTTCGCCCGCCTTGACCGCCTGGTGGGTGACCCTCAACGAGTCGATCGACTGGCCGGCTTCGATCTCGACGGCGCGCAACTGGCGGCGAATCGAGCGCATTTCGTCCCAGATCCGCTCGAGCTGCGGTTTGGCCAGGCCCAGTTGACTGCGGAGCTCCTCGGCCCGGTCCGCGTCACCTCGCCGGTAGGCGCTCGCCGCCTCTTTGACCACGTCGAACGTAATCTCGTAGAGGTCCTCGATCTTCGAGATTTCGCGCTCGGCCTCGTCGATTCGTTCGATCAACTCCTTGAACTTCGCGACGATCTTGTCGGTGTGCTTCTTCGTCAGGCGGATGTCCTTGACGATCGAGAAGATCTCCTTGCGGTTGGACTTGATCGTCTCGCGGATCCGCTTGCGGTCGGCGCTGTCGAGCGCCGGGTCGGTGATCAGTGTCTCGTCCAGCCGCCGGTTCTCGTGGTAGAGTTCGTCGACCTTGTCGATCTGCTCGCAGAACCAGCGTTTGCGCTCCTCGTCGGTCAGCTCGATGACCTCGCCGTCCTCGTCGGTCGGCAGATCGTCGGGGTTCGGAGCCTGCAGGACGTCCGACAGCTTGACGCGATTTTTCCGGACCCGCTCGCCCACGCGGATCAGTTCCTCGACCCCCACGCGCGTGGTCAGGACGACGGTCAGGACCGTCCGTTCGCCCTCCTCGATGCGCTTGGCGATCTCGACCTCGCCCTCGCGGGTCAGCAACGGGACCTGGCCCATCTTTCGCAGGTACATCCGGACCGGGTCGTTGCCCTTCATGTTCCCGGTGCCCTCCGGCTCCGGGTCGTCGCTCTGCGAGCGGTGGTAGTCGGCGTCGTCCTCCTCCTCGTCCTCGGTCTCCGTCACCTGGTCCTCGCTCTCGACGACCTGGATCCCCAGCTCTTCGAAGAGGATCAGCATGTCGTCGATCTGCTCGCTCGACAGGATGCCGGGAGGGAGGGCATTGTTGACCTCTTCGTAGGTCAGGAAGCCCTTTTCCTTCCCCATGTCGACGAGTTTTTGGACCTCCAGGCTGTCCGCTCGTGCGTCTACACGCGGTTCTGACATCGACCGATCTCCTGGTGGAGGTTGCGAATGAGTGAGACGGAAGTCGCTTGCGACGAGCGCGGAGACGAACGTCGATCGCCGTCGGATCGGGCGATGGTCATCCGAACGGTCGGGGGACGTGCCCGAGCGTCGGCGACTCGTGCCGATTCTCGTCGGTTCCCGACTCCGGTCCCGGGTTGTCGATGACACACAGTCGACTGCGCCGAGCGAGAGTGGCCGGCCGCCCGGCGCGCGATTCATACGATGAGAACAGACTCCAGCTGCGTCCGATCGTCCATCGTTCAAACGGGCAGAGTCGAAACACCCGAACTAAATTCATTATTCCAGCGGCCCGTGTCAAGGAACGTCCGATGCGGCGGGGGAACGGCTCGAATCGGGGGAGAGCCGTCCCGCCTTCTCGGCCTCGAGTTGGTCGCGATGGCGTTCGAATTCTCGTTTTTTCTCGCATAGCTCTTCGAACGTCTCTCGATCGGCGCCGTACGGGCTGTCCAGGCCGTCGATGCGGGCCTGGATCGCTTCGAGCTGTCGCGAGTACCACCGGATCTGAAGGGTTCGCGTGTAATCGTGGTACAGATCGCGGGCCTTGTCGGAATCGTAGGCCTCGCCGGGATCGATCGCGTCGGCGACGGTGTCGTGCAGTCGCTGATCGTCGAGTTGCTGGAGGAGTTGCGCCGGTCGAAGCTCGTCGTGGTCGTCGAGTTGGGCCAGTGCCCGTTCCAGCACATCCACCAGTCGAGCGTCCGACAGCAACGTGTGGTATCCCTCGTCGACGAACGGCTCGATCCAGCTCGGGTTGTCCAGTAGAACCACCAGTAGCCCGCGCTCGGCCTTCTCGAGATCGAGCGGGCGGCTGGCGCGTTCGACCGCCCGTCGGGCGTGGTCGCGGTACTCCGAGGGGCGATCGAGGTACGACTTCAGCTGATCGGGATCCAGCGAGAGCTTTCGTGCGACCTCGCGGGCGTAGTGGTTCCAGGCGATCCGGTTGTCGATCTCCGAGAGGACGTGGGCTGCCTCCTCGAGCGCGGTCATCTTCCGTTCGGCGCCCTGTCCCAGCGCGGGGGCGATCACGCGATTCAGCGCCCAGTCCCCCAGCGGAGTCGACTCGTCGATGCGAGCCTCCAGTGCCTCGGCTCCCTCCCGACGGACGAAACTGTCGGGATCGTCGCCGTCGGCGAAGCGGACGACCCGCCCCTCGATCTCCGCGGACTGCAGCGCCGGGAGGCACCGCCGCGTGGCGTCGGCGCCGGCGCTGTCGCCGTCGAAGGCGATCACGGTGCGCCGCGTGTACCGACTCAACAGGTCGGCCTGATCCTCGGTCAGCGCGGTGCCCATCGGGGCGATGGCGGTCTCGAACCCGGCCGCGTGCAGGGCGAGGACGTCGAAATTACCCTCGGCCAGCAGTGCGTAGTCGGCGTTCTGGAAGTGCTTTTTGGCGACGTGCAGGCCGTAGAGCTGTTCGCCCTTCTCGTAGAACGGCGTTTCGGGCGAATTCAGGTATTTCGGGGTGTCGTCGTCCCGGGCCAGCGTCCGTCCGCCGAAGGCACGGACGTTGCGCCAGATGTCGACCACCGGGAAGACGATCCGGTGGCGGAAGCGATCGTAGTGGCCGGCCGAATCGCGCGCCTTGACCAGGCCCGCCTCCTCGAGTTCCTCGGGATCGACGCCCTGGCTGGTCATGTGTCCGAGGAGGCTCTCCCACTCGTCCAATGCGTAACCGAGACCGAACGTGCGGGCGGTCTCCTCGTCGATCCCCCGGTCCGTCAAGTAAGCGCGCGCGTCTTGCCCTCGCTCACTCCAGAGGTTCTCGGAGAACCAGCGCGCGGCCATCCGGGTGATCTCGAAGTACCGCTCGCGCTTCTCGCGGCGCTGCTCCGCGCGTTTCTGTGCCTCGGGATCCCGGTCGGGGAGTTCGATGCCGTGCCGGTCGGCGAGGTGACGGACGGCCTCGGGAAAACTCCAGCCCTCGATCTCCATCAGGAACCCGATCGCGTTCCCCCCTGCTCCACAGGCGAAGCACTTGTAGATGTTCTTCTGTTCGTGGACCTTCAGGCTCGGGTCGTGGTCGTCGTGGAACGGGCAGAGTCCCTTGTAGTTGCTCCCGGACTTCTCGAGGTTCACGTAACGGCGGACCGTCTCGACGATGTCCGTCCGAGAGAGGATCTCGTCGATCGTCGATTCCGGGATGCGACCCATCGTCGTCGCGGAGTGGCGGTCGGGGACTGGAGGGGCAGCTGCGGCGGTGCCCACCGCAGAGTCGGTCCGAGGTCGTCAGATGCAATCCGTCACGAAACCGAACTCCATTACTGTGAAGGTTACGGGCGTGCGTGTCAATTCCAGCGGTCGACCGGGTGTGTCTGGGTCTGATCGGAATCCGTGGGATTCGACCTGGAACGATTGTTGTAGCGGGGAAAATGATCTGTCAGCTTCGGTGCGGAGTCTCCCAACGCTTTTTTCGGCCCCGTGACCTCGGATCCCCGGATCCCCGGGGAAAGATGTCTGGGGGAGCTAGCGTCGTGGACGGCCACCACGTTGTCGGTGCCCTCGTGGCACTGAGATTAGCTCCCCCAGAGCCCGGGAACCCGCGGCACGAGGCCGCGGGGGCGACGGGTCGCCGTCGGTCCGTCTCGGCCCCAGTATCTCGAGGGCACCGGAGTCTCCCATCGAAGGTCCTCTCCGATGTCGATCCCACGGAGTTGGATCACACCCGGTGCGTCTGATCCACGCCCGATCACATTTTTGCCGATCGGTCGCCCGTCGGAGACGACGAGGGAAGCCCTCGTGGCTGGGCCCCCGACGAGGTCGCCGAAGAAGCCGCCAGCTGCGAGACGGAGTCTATCTGCAACAGGCGCCTAGCTCGGGCGACAGACATGGACCCTCGAGAGAGGCCCTCGGAGGATGTGTATGGTCACGATACCCTGCCCACGTCCGAGTTCAGGCCGACGGGTGGTGTTCCATCCACCCGGTGAGGCCCGGTCGGCACGCAGCGACGCTCGGCGGCGCGATGTGGCCGAGGCTTGTCGTATCCCGCGTACTTATTCGGGCGGGAGGAGAATCGACTGGCCCCGAATCGTGTCGAGGTACGCGGTGGCGACGACCAACCCGTATTCGACGACCACGGCGGCGGTCGGCACGGACCAGTCGCCCCCGTGTTCGGCGGAGAGCCAGGCGAGATAGCCCAGCAGGACCGAGGCGCCGAAGACGAGGAGTGCGCGCGAACGGGTGGCCGCGGCAAAGGGGATCAACCAGGCGACGTACCAGGGGTGTAGCACGGGGGCGACGAGGTAGAGCGTCCCGACGAGGATGGCGAAGCCCCGGAGGGGAGCGAGGCCGAGGATCACACACCAGAGCAGTGCGAGGCCGACGGCCACCGCGCCGGCGGCCTTGGCGAGGAGATCGGCGAGTTCGTCGGCGGCGAAGGTCGTCGCCGGAATCGTCTCCCCCTGCCATCGCTCGGTCCAGCCGAGTCGGCGGAAGAGTCCGTCGAGTCGGTCGAATCGGAACAGCAGCTGGTCGCCGTCGGACGGCTGCGAGGGGGTCCACCGATGCAGGGCCTCGGAGCCGAGCGCCCGAGAGGCTCGGTAGAGACCGTCGTTTCCGCGCCAGGAATCGGCGTAGGTCCCGAAGCCTCCGAACAGCTGGGCGCCGGCGTCTGCCAGCGGGAGATAGGTGAGTACGACCAGGACGACGGCGGCCAGCGGACCGGCCAGTCGGACGGACGCCCGCCGGCGGGCGTCGAGCAACATCAGCGGGAGGGCGAAGACCGCGAGCACCTTGACCGCGATGCTCGCGCCGACGAGTGCACCGGCGACCAGGCTGCCCCCGAGTCGACGTCGCCGTTCCCAGACGAGCAGCCCCGCGGCGACGAGCGACCAGGCGAGCACGTCGATATGACCGCTCCAGGCCGTTTCGACGATCACCAGCGGGTTCAGGGCGTAGGCCGCGAATAGCCACTGTCTGCGGTCCGGCCGAGTGTGGTTCGGCTCCCCCTCCGACTCCCCGCCGAGGGCCTCGGCCGCGAGGAGGCTCCCGGCGCCCCCGAGGACGAGCGTCTCGCCCGCCAGCAGG
>JBDGRG010000181.1:5116-7243 GCA_042218355.1 Bradymonadaceae bacterium | reverse complement strand
GGCGGGGGGTTCGAGCCCGGGCCGGCCCGGATCGACGCGCTCCCGGTGGACGAGCGTCTCGCCCGCCTGCAGGAGCCCCTTCATTCCGATCGTGCCACCACCGAGGGCCGCGTTGAGCTGGAAGACGAACTGCGCACCCGGCGGGTAGATGGTCGGGACGGACCGATGGTTGATTCGAGGCCAGATCTCGGCATCGCGCAGACGCGACAGCGCCTCGGCGTCCGGAGCGTACTCGAATGGGTTGATGCCCGCCCAGCCGACGCGTCCGTCCCAGACGTATCGGTAGATGTCGTCGGAGAGGAGCGGGTCGCGGGGGAGCAGCAGGAGCCTGGCGGCCGCGGCGGCGAGGGCCAGCGACCACCAGGGGAGGCGACGGCGGGAGAGCCGACGGAGGCAGACGGCGTAGGGGATGAAGGCGAGTGCGTAGCCGGCCAGCAGCGCGTCGCCGCCGCCGAGCCGGTGGAGCGACGGGAGGGCCCCGATGGCGACGACCGTTGCGACGGCCGAGATCAGGGCCGCGCGGTTCGGCGAGTCGGAGTCGGTCATCTCGTGACGGGGGCGAGGGGAGGGCCGGCCTAGCGGGCCGTCGTCGGGCCGGATCGGTCTCGGCGGGCCGAGGACGGCCTCCGCAGCCGGAACGAGTGTGTCGGCTGCGCTCCCGGCGGGGGGAACGAATATTCCGCCGGTGCGACGCAGACGCGCCGCGAATCGTCAGGCCCGCTCGCCGCTGCTGCAGCGGGGGGGCGACCGGACCCGCTCGGCTACGGCGGGCCGAGGACCGATCGCACGGCGACGGTCAGGAGGTGTTGTCGGCCTTCGGTCGGGAGCGCGTCCTCAGCGATTGGCCGATACTGAGGGCTCCGACGTAGAAGAATCCGAACTGAAAGAGTACCAGAAACGGGAGACTGACGACGCCGTGTTGCCGGCTGACGAGCACCGCGACAGTCGCCAGAGAGACCCAGATCCCGAGGCACAGTTCGACGGCGGTCATCAGGGTCGACTTCTGGATGTACAGTTTCGAGGCCCAGGACTCGCCGACCTGCTGGATGGCGTATTTCGGGGTCCGGACGAAGGGCGAATCGACGCCGCCCAGTGCTTCGAGCACGGCTTTGGTGTTGTTGACGGAAATCCCGATCCCCAGGCCCAGCACCGCCGGGATCAGGCGGAGCACTGTCCCGGGCTCTCGGTCGATCTCGCGCTGAGACACCCAGTAGAAATAGCAGATCGAGAATGTCGCCGCCATGAAGATCGGCAGGTCGACGAGCAGTGCCCCGTACCAGCCCTCCTGGACACGGACGAAGGTTGCGGGTGGCATCAACGCGGCGAGCAGGACCATCAGCGGGTAGGCGATGTTCGCCGTCAGGTGGTAGAAGGCTTCGTATTTGACCGAGGGAGAGAGGTCGCTTCGCAGGACGTCGGGGAGGATCTTCAGGGCGGTCTGGATCGAGCCCTTCGCCCAGCGGTGTTGCTGGTTTTTGAAGGCGTTCATGTCGACCGGGAGTTCGCTGGGAGCAGTGACGTCCCGCAGGAAGACAAAGTCCCAGCCCTGGAGTTGGGCGCGGTACGACAGATCGAGGTCCTCGGTCAGCGTGTCGTGGCTCCATCCGCCGGCGTCCTCGATGGTCGCCCGCCGCCAGATGCCGGCGGTTCCGTTGAAATTGAAGAACCGTCCCGACCGGTTTCGCGCGGTGTGCTCGAGGACGAAGTGGCCGTCCAGCAGGATGGCTTGGGCCCGGGTCAGAAGGCTGTAGTCGCGATTGATGTGCTCCCAACGGGCCTGGACCATGCCGACATCGCCGTCGTTGAAATAGTGGATGGTGTCGCGCAGGAAGTCGGGATCGGGGACGAAATCGGCGTCGAAGACGGCGATGAAGTCCGATTCCGTCCGCTCGAGACCGTTTGCGAGTGCGCCGGCCTTGTAGCCGGTCCGGTCCTCGCGATGAATGAGATCGATGTCGAACCCCTCGGCGCGCATCTCGGCGACGAGTTCTCGCGCGATCTCGGTCGTATCGTCGGTCGAGTCGTCGAGAACCTGGATGTGCAGCCGGTCGGTCGGGTAGTTCAGATTGCAGACGGCTCGAATGAGTCGCTCGACGACGTACCGCTCGTTGTACAGGGGCAGCTGGA
>JBDGRG010000181.1:675-5106 GCA_042218355.1 Bradymonadaceae bacterium | reverse complement strand
GAGGAGCCGTACCGGCGATACAGGTAGACCAGCAGGTAGCGGTGGGCGCCGTAGACCGACAGCAGTCCGAGCACGGAGAAGTAGGCCCCGAGGAGGAGCATCTCCCAGTGTTCGAAGGGGAAGATGTCGGACATGTCGGAAGCCGGGGTGTCGGACGTCTCTCTGCCGCGGCGGTGTTGCGCGGAGGCCGGGACGGGTGAACGGGCGAGTCGGAAGGCCGCACCATCGGAGAGATGGCATGGACCGGCCCGAGGTTTCAACTCGCGGTGGCGGACGGTGACGGGTGCGATCACAGCCCGTCGGTCACACATCCCCGACGGGGCATGGGGGGCAGCCTCTCTCAGACGATGGACGGCAGCGGGAGGAGGAGCCGAGAGGGGCCCCACCCTGTCCCTCGGACACCGCTGCGACCAATCACTCGTGAACGCAACTGACCGTGACTTCCGAGTTGTCCCGCCGGCGGGCGGCTGTTATCCGGGCCCGGTACTGTCCGAGGGCCGCAACATCCGTGTTTTCTCGCGAACTCGTTTCGTATGAGCGATTCGGAGACCGCCGTGCAGCAGGAGGAGGGGGGAGGAATCGGCCCGACGGGCCCTGTTTCGGTGGGCACCGCGGCCCGGGGGCTGGTCCGCACGCTTCGGCCGCACCAGTGGGTCAAGAACCTCTTCGTGCTCGCGCCGCTGTTCTTCTCCAAGGCGTTCCTCGATCCGAACAGACTCTGGTGGGGGATGGCCGCCGCCGGCCTGTTCTGCCTCGGCGCCGGCAGCGTCTACATCCTCAACGACATCCTCGACGTCGAAGAGGATCGCCAACATCCCGTCAAGAAACACCGGCCGATCCCCAGCGGCGAGTTGCCGGTCGGGGTGGCCTGGTGGTCGACGGCCGCCATCGCTACCGGGGTGATGGTCGGGGCCTATCTGCTCCACCCGCTGGTGGCGGCCTGTATCGGGACCTACATGGTCGTCAATCTCGCCTATTCGACGGTGCTCAAGGGCGTGCCGTTCATCGACGTCGCGGTCATCGCCGCCGGGTTCGTGCTCCGCGTGCTGACCGGGAAGTTCGCCGTCGACGTCTACGTCTCCGGTTGGCTGCTGGCCTGCACGTTCTTTCTGGCGCTGTACCTGGCGCTCGGCAAGCGCGCGCACGAGTTGGCGCAGATCTCCGCCGAGCGGTCGCGCGAGGTGCTCGAGCAGTACCGGGCTGATCACCTCGAATTTGCGCTGCTCTTCGTCGCGGGACTGACGATCGCGCTCTACACGTTGTATACGGTTACCGCGGCGCTGCCGCAGCTGACGCCCGGGCTGACAACCCAGCCCCTCCGCAAGTACCCGACCCCGTTTGCAACCCGTTATCTCCCGTTGACCGTGCTCTTTGCGGTCTTCGGGATCGTCCGGTTCTATCAGCTCGTGAAGTCCGATTCGCTGGAGAGTCCCACGGAGCTGATCCTCGGCGATCCCGCCTTCGTGGTGAACATCGTCCTCTGGGGGGCGACGATGCTGGTGATCGCCTTCACCTGAGCGAGGGCTCGTGGCGGAGCCGGCGCCCTCAGTTCGCCCCTTCCGACTCCCCCCCTCCGTCCCCCTCGCGGATGTCGGACAGCTTCTCCTTGAAGCTCGGGGGGGACGCTCCGCTGCTGGAGTCCGACTCGTCTCCGTCGTCGGCGCGCGAGTCGGGAGCGGGGATCGACGGCGAGCCGGCCGATTCACCGGAGTCGTCCCCGTCGGACGAGACCTGTGTTTCGGACGAGCCCTCCCCCGTCTTCGAGGCCGCCGCGTCGGAGGACGCGACCGGAGTCTCGGTCTCCGATTCGGCGTTCGCAGACGACGAGCCCGCGGTCGTTGTCGCCGGGGACTGCTCGTCGGGGCCAGTGGAGGCCGACGGGTCGGTCGAGTCGGCCCCCGAGTCCGTCGTTACCCCGGCGGTCGAGAGATCGACGTCTGCATCCGCGACGTCGCCGCCCGGCTCGTCGGACTCCCCGATGGCGACCTCGAGGTCGTCGGGCGAGGGGCCGGAACCGGGCGTGGGCGACTGGCCGTCGTCGGCACCGGCGAGTTCCAGGTCCTCCTCGGGCTGGTCGGCGTCGACCGGCGTCTGCGGGGTGGATGGAGACGGCGAGGCGGTCGTCGCTGGCGACTCCGACTCCGTCGGTTCGTCGGAGATCTCGACGTCGAGGTCCCCGGCGCCGCCCTCGGCCGACGTCTGGGTGTCGCGGTCGTCCAGGGCGGATTCGATCTCCGTGTCCAGCGCGGCCGCCCCCTCGGGCTCGCTCTCGCGGTCGAGCTGTTCGCGCGGCGGTTCGCCCTCCACGCTCTCGGCGTCGCCCTCGGTGGGCGAATTGCTCTCGGCGACCGGTTCCGTCTCCGAGGCCTCGTCCGGGGGCGGGGGGAGATCGACGTCGAGATCCTCGACGGCCTGTTCGAGTAATCCGACGGCGGCCGTGCTGCCGCCTTCGTGCGCGCCGGGCGCCCGACCCTCGAGTTCCTGAACGGCCTCGGCGTCGGGAAGTGGCTGAGCCTGTTCGTCGCGCTGCTCGGTCGCGAGGTCCGGCAGATCGAGGTAGTTCGAGAAATCGACGTCGCGTCCCAGGTCGAAGGTCTCGACGTCACCGACACCTGCGCTCGCCCGGCATTCACCCGAGTCGAGATCCCATCGTTTGACGACCCCGCCGTCGGCGACCGACAGGAGTCCGCCGTCGGGGAGGATCCGGAGGTGGTCGATCCAGTCGGCGTGCGCGTCGATGGTTCGGTGCAGCTGGCGGTCTCGCCAGTTCCACAGACAGATCGTGCCGTCGTGTCCCCCCGAGGCGAGGAGCGGCGGATCTTCGGCGAAGACAAGGGTCGAGACGACGTCGGCGTGTCCGGCCAGTTCGTGGGTCGGCTCCAGCCCCTGGGCGTCGAACAGCGCGATCGTCGCGTCCCAGCTTCCGGAGGCGACGTGGTCGCCGTCGGGAGCCCACGCCGCGGCGCCGACCCAGTTGCGATGGTGAGCGACCACGGAGACGAGAGGGTCGGACGCGTCCAGGTCCCAGAGGTACACGCAGTTGTCCATCGCGCCGGAGATCAGGCGGTCGCCGGTCGAGTCGAACGACAGACACAGCGGCCAGCCTTCGGATCCGGTCAGCCGCCGGTTCGCGGGTAAGTCCGAGTCGACCTCGAGCGGCTCGACGCCGGTGGTCGCGTCCGTGCCGTCGGAGACTTCGCCTTCGGATGATCCGCCCCCGGATCCCCCGCCCCCCTCCTCGGCCGTGGCTCCCTCCGGGGGGCTCGCCCGGTCGACGGTCTCGGTCGGGACGGCAACGGCGGAGACGTCCCAAAGTGCGATGTCTCGGTCGCGGCCGGCGCTGGCCAGCCGGGCGCCGTCCGGTGTGAACGCGAGGGACGTGACGGCGTCTCCATGGGCGTCGACGCCGGCGACGGTCGGTTCGGCTCCCTCGGTGAAGCGCAGCAGCAACAGCCGTCCCTCCTTCCCGCCGACGGCGACGGCGGTCGAGCCGCGCGAGCGATGGACCGCCATCTCCGACGGTTCGAGCTCCGCGGAGGCCGACCACTGCACGGTCCCCCAGTTGTCGTCGTCCAGCGCACTGACCGCCAGTTCGCCCAGTTCGTGGACGGTCAGCAGACGATCGGGGCCGACGAACCCCGTCGCACGGATCGGTCCGTAGGGGGACTCGATCGCGCGAGTCGACAGGTCGTCGGCCAGATCGCAGACGGTCGCCTCCTCGATGCTCGAGACGACGGCACAGCGTTCGCTGCCGGGCTGGAGGTCGAATGGGATTCGTTCAAACATCCGTCGACGGGGGGTTGGGAATGAGGAACAGGAAACGGGGGAGAGTCCGGGGTCTCGCGGCGTCCGGCTGGTCGGGGTCGGTCGACACCCGTCGACTCCGCGCGGCTCCTCGGCGGTCTCCGGGCGAGGGTGCTGACCATCGCATACCGATGCTGACTCGTCGAAGTATCTGGGGCCGACCCCTCGCGCATCGGCGCATGGCGCCGGCCGCTCGGCGCACCCGACCGGTCGAAGAGAGTGTCAAAACGTCCCACCCACTGTACGACAGTTGGTTGGCCACGCAAAGTGCCCCCGCCGGTCGACGCGCATTCACGAGGCAAGAGGTGCGTTCACCGGTGACCGGTCGGAGCGGTGTCCGGGGGGGCAGCCCTTGCGCCGGTCGACGGGAACAGGTTGCGTTTTCGGCGTCGCTGTCGTTTCATCCCGTCTGGAGGAAGTCGTGTCGGCGATCTCTCGCGAAAACGGGGATCCTCACGTCCCGAGTCTCGGACACGCAGCGACGAGCGGCATTCGTGATGCGCGACGGATCGGTTGTGACGTCGGTCGGGTTCTTTCTGTTGCTCGCGACGGCCGGCTGTGGATCCGAGAAGACAGCCCTCGAACGCGCCGGCGACAGGGAGTCCCGAAGCGTGGACGGCGGGCGCG
>JBDGRG010000181.1:0-665 GCA_042218355.1 Bradymonadaceae bacterium | reverse complement strand
TGCACCGGGCCTTCGGGCACCTGGAGCTGGTCTCCCATACCGCCCCGATCAGCGAGGACCACGCTTCGTCGGCGCGATCGACGGTTCGTTCCCCCGTTCCCGACAGCAAGATTCGGCTCGACGTGCGGCTGGCGCTGCAGCGCGAACAGATCGACTTGAAGGGCGTCGGTCTCCAGGTCGATCATGGCCGCGTCCACCTCGACGGCACTGTCGCGTCGCCGGCCCGCCGAGACCGGATCGAGCTGGTGGTCCGCTCGGTCGAGTCCGTCGACCGGGTCACCAACCACATCGAGGTCGAGTGACGACGAAATCGTTCAGGCGGGCGTTCGACGGGCCACGACGGCGCGAAGACACGGAGACAGGCGCGAAGGGTGGTCGATCTTCTCGAGGCACGATGGAGAACTCGGCCCCTCTCGATCCTCGACAGACTGGTCTCCGGCGACGAAATGGAGCGACTGCTCTCCATGAACGGCTGTCCAGAGACGTATCGGCGTTTTACGGTGTTACGTCGCGTCTCGTCCTCCGCGCCTCTGCGTCTTTGCCCCCGAGCGGGGGTTCCCACGTCAACGGTTGCTGACGAACGGCCGGCTGCTGCATCGGGAGCGACGGCGGCGGCCGGAGCGACGACTGACGAGGCTGCATCGTGAGTATGGCTGAAACGAACG
>JBDGRG010000180.1:12553-21623 GCA_042218355.1 Bradymonadaceae bacterium | reverse complement strand
TACCAGTCGACATCGCCCGGATCGGCGATCTCACCGCCGAGCGAATCGAGCGCTCCCCCGAGGCGCACGCGCTGCGCATTCGCCGCGGAGTCGTTCGGTTCGCTCTCTGCAGGGCCGGCCTGCCCACCGGCGTCCGCCTGGAACGGCGTGCGCGTGACACCTTCGCCGGAATTGCTGACCATCCGGCGGATCCGGTCCGCGCAACGGCACGAACTCCCCGCGAGACCGGCGCACAGGACCGTCAGAACCGCCCAGCGCTGAACTCGCTCGGACATCTGCACCTCGCCGACCGAGCCGGGGCGCCGCATCGCCGCCCCCGCCCCGACCGAATGGTCACTCTTCCTCTTTGTCCGCGCTGTACTTCTTGTCGAACCGCGTGATCAGCTCTTCGGTCAGATCCATGCTCTCCTTGGCGAAGAGCACCGACGACTTCGACTTCTCGAGGACGAGGTCGTACCCCTTCTCCTCGGCAATCGTCTGCACGACCTTCCGCATCTTCGCGAAGATATCCTTCGTCTCCTTCGCCTTGCGCTTGGAGAGCGCCCGCTGCTCGCGCAGATACATGCGCTGGAGTTTCATCAGCTTGCGCCGCAGCTGACGTTTGCGCTGTCGGCGCGCCTTCTTCGACAGCGCCTTCGACTGCGACGCGAGCTTCTTCTTCAGCTTCTTGATCTCTTTCTGCTTCTTGTTGAGCTTCTTCTGTTTCGCCCGAAAATCCTCCTTCAGTCGCTTCTTCGCGGCCTGTCCCTTCTCGGTTTGGGCCAATGCCCGATTGAGATTCACGTAGCCGACCTTCAGGTCTTGGGCGACGGCCGTCGAGGCCGTCCCCAGACCCAGGCCCAGGATGGCAGCGACGACGAGGGCGCGTCGAATCGTCTGTGTCGGAGCGGAGAATCGCATCGTGTTGCCTCCAGCGTTGAAGTCGCGAGTGCTCGGGGACTCGAGGGCGTCAGAATCCACTGCCCATACTGAAGTGGAAGACGACGGGTTTGTCCTCGGGGAGCGGCTGAAGGGGGAACCCCCATTCGAACCGCAACGGGCCCATCGGGCTCCGCCACCGGACGCCGAATCCGGTCGATGTTCGGAGGACGTCGGAGTACCCGTCCGACCGGTCGTCGAACAGATCCAACTTCAGCGAGAGGGGTTGTCGGTCGCCGAACGCGTTGCCGGCGTCGGCGAAGACGACTCCCTTCAGTCCCACCGAGCGGAGGATGGGGAACTCCACTTCCGCCGTAAAGAGCGCCTGTTTGTTGCCGCCGATGTTGAAATCGGTCAGCGAGGTGGCGGGGTCGGCCCGCCGGGCGGCGACCTGGCGTGCCGGCCCCAGCGTGACGCGCTCGAACCCCCGCACGGACTGCGGCCCGCCCACGAAGTAGCGTTCGGACAGCGGGACCGGCTGGTCGGACTCGATGTTGGCGACGTACCCGATCTGGCCGTTCAGCCGCAGGACGAACTCCCAGACCAGCGGCACGTAGACCCGGGATTCCCAGTCGAATTTCGCGAACTGGGTATCGCTGAACGTGTACTGATCGTCGGCGATCTCGGCGGTCGCCTTGTGGAAATGCCCCTTGGTGGGGAAGAGCCGATTGTCGCGCGTATCGAGTTCGACTTCCCCGGCGACGCTGCTGGTCAGGCCGTCCTCGAAGACGCTGCCCGGCCGCCGGCCGCCCCGGCGGCGCCGGCCGCCCGACTCGATGTTCACGTCCTCCAGCTTGTAGGTGCCGCGGACGGTCAGGTAGCCGCGCAGATCCCAGTCGAAGAGATCCGAGATCGGATACCCGAGGGTGACGCTCCCTCCCCGACGCCGCTGGGTGAAGTCCTGGAGGACGTACTCGAAGTTGTAGGCACTGGCGGAGAACTCCCACCGCGTGCCGAACAGCCAGGGTTCGGTGAACCGAAGATCGATCATCGTTCGGATCGCCGAGATCTGAGTCTGGAGACTCAGTGACTGTCCTCGCCCGAAGAGATTGTTCTGAGAGACCCGAGCGTTGAAGATGAAGCTCTCGGTGCTCGAGAACCCGGCCCCGACCTGGAAGTTCCCGGTCCGCCGCTCCGTGACGGAGAACTCGACGTCGATGTAGCCCTCTCTGGAGGAATCGGTCGTACTGACCTTGACCTTCTTGAAGAAGCCGAGGCGTTTGATCGCCCGCTTGGAGGCGTCGATGTCGGATTGCGAATAGACCTCGCCCTCGGCGATCTCCAGCTCGCGGCGGATCACCCGGTCGCGGGTCTTGTCGTTCCCGGCGATCTCGATGCGCCCGATCCGGTACTTCTTCCCCTTTTTGAACTCGAACGTCAGGTCGACGGTCTGCTCCTCGCGATTCATCTTCGTCAGCGGTCGGACCTGCGCCTTGGCGTAGCCGCGGTCGCGGTAGGCACGGCGCATCCGCTCCATGTCCTGGCGCATCTTCCCCCAGTCGAAGATCTCGCCCTTCTCCAGCGAGACCATCTCGAGGAGCTTCTGACGCTCCAGCAGCAGCTGACCCTCGACGTCGATGTTGCCGACCGAGTACTGCAGGCCCTCGTCGACCCGGACGGTGATGTAGAGGAACCGCTTGTCGTCGGAGATTCGAATCGACGGGACGTCGACGTTCACCTCGACGTAGCCCTTCTTGTAGTAGAAGAGCGTGATCTTCTGGATGTCCGTCTTGAACGTCTCTTTCTTGAAGCTCGCCACCTTGGGCGAAATCAGCGAGACGACGTTCCCTTCTTTCGTCTTGAGCACGCGTTGAATGCGTTTGTCCGAGATCGCCTCGTTGCCGAGGATGTCGATCCGCTTGACCTGGACCCGCTCGTACTCCTGCACGGAGAACGTCACGCGGACCAACCCCCGTCCCTCGTCGACCGTCTCGATCGACGACTGGACGTCGGCCAGGTAGTAGCCCTTGTCGACGTATTTCTGGCGAACCTTGTCGGCGGACGTCTCGACCGCGGACCGGTCGAGGATCTCGTGAGCCTCGAAGGTCAGCGCCTTCTTCAGCTTCTCGTCCTTCAACTCCTTGTTCCCCTCGAAGACGATCTCGGAGACCGCCGGTTTCTCGCGGACGATGAAGGTGACCACGACCTCGCCGGCCGGCGTGCGGACCGCATCGACGGCGACGTCCTCGAAGTACCCCAGATCGTAGACGTCGTGGATGTCCTCGGAGATCTGTGCCGGGTCGAACCCATCACCGGCCCGGACGTCGATTCGATTGCGGATCGATTCGGCCGCGACCCGGCGATTTCCGAGCACCCGGATCTCGTCGACTTCGGTACCGGGGGGAGGAGCCTCGCCCTCCGGGAGGCGATTGCGAACCGACGGCGGGAGATCCGAGCGAGAGGCGATCGACCCGTCGGCGGCTGCGGCCGTGGAGGGATGGCATGCCAGCAACACGAGCACCACCATCGCGCCGACCCGGGCGAGCAGGGAGATGGCCGAGCGACGGCCCTTCTCCCGGCGTGCTGTGGGCACCTCGCCTGTGCGGTCCATAGGCGCGACTTGGACTCGTCGAATCACTGATATTCGATACATTCACGTCCGTCGCATCCGCACGGCACCGGTGCTCCACCACGAACCACGCACCGTGGTCCGGGCGACGCGGGGCGTCCCGCCGGTCGTTCCGGAGAGGCAGCCGGAGAGGCCGAGCGGACGTCGGCACCGGCTGCACCGGTCGGATGGCCCGGGCGGGGGACCCGGCGGCGTCGCTCCAGGCCGACTCACTCGTCGGCCTGCTGCTCGCGCTCGGCCCGTTCCCAGACATCCTCTTCACCGCCGGCCCGGAGCTGCTTCGGGTCGATGGGATCGCGGTGGTGCAGACGCTCCGGAATGCGGTCGCCGACTCGCTCGTCACCCGGTTTGAACGGAATGAGCTCGCCGTCGTCCAGCACCAACTTCACCGGCATCTGGTCGGCGAGCCTCGGATCGTGCGTGACAACAACGACCGTGATGCCCAACTCCTCGTTGAGCTCACGGAGCTTGGCGTGTATCCCAGCGCCTGTGCGCAGGTCAAGATTCCCGGTCAGCTCGTCGGAGAGAAGCAGCCGCGGTTCGGTGAAGAGCGCCCGTGCGATCGCGACTCGCTGCTTCTCCCCGCCGGACAACTCCCCGGGCTGGTGGTGGAGCCGACCCGACAGCCCCATCATGTCGAGCAGTTCCTCCGCTCGGTCCCGCGCCTTCCGACGGCTCATCCGAGCGATCAGCCCGGGCATCATCGCGTTCTCGAGCGCCGTGAACTCCGGTAACAGGTGGTGAAACTGGAAGACGAAACCGATCTCCCGGTTTCGAAATTGCGCCAGCCCGTCCGAGTCCCGCTCGAAGATGTTCTCACCGTCGAACTCCACCCGCCCCGACGTCGGTTCGTCGAGCGTCCCCATCACCTGCAGCAGCGTGCTCTTGCCCGCCCCGCTGGGCCCCATGATGGCGATGCGGTCCCCTCGGCGGATCTTGAGATTCAACTCCTCGAGGACGGTCAGCTCCTCCCCCCGATGAGTAAACCGCTTGGTCAAATCTCGAATGTCGACGAGTGGATCGTCCTCACTCATACCGGAGTCCTTCGACCGGGGGCAGATCGGCTGCTTTCCGGGATGGATAGATCGTCGCCAGAAAACTGATCGCGATGGTGCAGAGGACCACCAGACCGACCTCGATCGGGTCGACCTGCACCGGAAGCGTCGAGATATAGTAGACTTCGGAGTTGAGGGGAAACCCGAACTCGATCAGCGCCCAGCAGATCGACAGGCCCAGAACCAGTCCGATCGCTGCGCCGACCCCCCCGATGACGACGCCCTGAATCATGAAGATCCGCATGATCCCCCCGTCGGTCACCCCCATCGACTTCAACACCGAGATGTCCCGTTTCTTCTCGATCACGATCATGATGAGCATCGCGATGATGCTGAAACTGGCGACGAGGATGATGAAGGCGAGGACCACGAACATCGCGATCTTCTCGAGCCGCAGCGCATAGAACAGGCTGCGGTTCATCTCCTTCCAGTCCTGGACTTTCAGCCGGTCGGGCAGCCGACTCGCCAGTTTGTCGGAGAGCGTCAGGGCCCGTTCGACCTTCCGCGTCTTCAGCTCGACGCCGGTCACCCCGGACATCCCGAGGAAATCCCGCGCGTCTTTCAGCGTGGTGTATCCGTAGTTCGCGTCGTACTTGTACATGCCCGTGTAGAACAGCCCGACCACCCGGAAGGGGCGGCTGTTGGGGAGCGGTCCGGTCGGCCCCATCTCGCCCTCGGGCGTGACCACGGTCACCTCGTCGCCGAGATCGACCCGCAGCGACTTCGCCAGCTCCTTTCCGAGTATGATCCCGGGGAGCTGTCGCCCCTCTCCCTCCGTCGCCGCCCCTTTCTCGGGCGAATCGAGAACGGGCGGCATGCCCCCCGCTCCATCGGTCGACGTCTCCGCACCGTCGGCATCGCCGCCGGTGATCGAGGGCATGTCGCCCCCGTTCGAGTCGGAACTCGCCCCCTCGGATGTCCCCGTCTCCCCACCGGCGATCGGCGGCATCGTCCCCGCGCCGTCCGACGAGGCCGTTCCGTCCTCCCCACCGGCCGGCGTCTCCGGCACGGGAGGGGACATCTCCCCCCCCGCGGCGCCATCCGGCGCCACGCCGGCGTCGGGGCCGGTCGTCCCGGACCGCTCCGTCCCCCCCGCATCCCCCGAGGGGGCCCCGCCGGCCGGGGGCGCGCGCAGATCCTTCTGCCGTTCGATCTCGTCCAGGAGGCTCCCCCCGGATCCGGACGGCCGGGATTCGAGTTTCTCGAGCAGCGGGGCCGGATCGGTCAGATACGAGAGACTCCCCTTGAAGACCTCCGACTCCAGGTCGCTGACCTCCCGGACCGCCTCGGGATCGATGCCCCGCAGTTTCATCCCGTTGAGGTTGGTCGGACTCGAGACCATGACCTCGCCGTCGATGAAGGGAGCAGCCCCGGTGACCGCCTCGAACGATTCGGCGGACTCGACGACCCGGTCCGGTGTCTCGACGGTCCCCCCCTCGCCGTCGGTGACGACGATGTGCGCCTTGGTCCCGAGGATCTTCTCCTTCAGGTCTTTTTTGAACCCGCCCATCACACTGAGGACGACGATCATCGCCGTCACGCCCAGCGCCACCCCGGCGATCGAGATGAGCGTGATCACGGAGACCACGCGACTCCGCTGCTTCGCCATCAAATAGCGGAGTCCGATGAAACTCTCGTAGGACATCGTGCACTCGTCACGAGTGAAACGGTGAATGAACGGACGAGTGGAGAGATCAGCTCCCCACTCGGGGGCCGGGCGGGACTCGGCGCCGCACCGCGACGAACGGGGCCGAGCCGAGACACGAGAGCGCCGTTCGAACGGAGGGAGCTGCCGTCGGCTCCATCGCCGACGCGGCCGACGGACGCCGGGCACCGAGGCGGGTTACTCCTCGTCGCCCGTCTCCGTGTGCTCCCGGAGGAGATAGGCCTCGATGAACTGCCCGATCTCCCCATCCAGCACGCTGTCGACGTCGCCGACCTCCAGACCGGTCCGGAGGTCCTTGACCTGCTGGTAGGGATGGAGCACGTACGAGCGGATCTGACTGCCGAAGTCGACCTCCGACTTCTCGGCGTGTTCCTGTTGTGCCTGTTCTTCGCGGCGTTCACGCTCCCGTTCGTAGAGTTTCGACCGCAGAATCTTGCGGGCGGTCTCCCGGTTTGCGTGCTGGGACCGCTCGTTCTGGCACTGGACGACGATGCCGGTCGGCTGGTGCGTGATGCGGACCGCCGACTCCGTCCGGTTGACGTGCTGCCCGCCCGCCCCCGAGGCGCGGAACGTGTCGATCTCGAGATCCGAGTCGTTCAGCTCGATCTCGATGTCGTCCTCGATCTGAGGGGCGACGTCGACCCCGGCAAAGCTGGTGTGACGGCGGTTGTCACTGTCGAACGGGCTGATCCGGACGAGCCGATGAACCCCGTGCTCGGCCTTGAGGTATCCGTAGGCGTAATCCCCCTTGACCAGCAGGTCGACGCTCTTCAGCCCCGCCTCCTCCCCCTCCTGGCGGTCGGTCACCTCGACGTCCCAGCCCATCTTGTCGAAGAACCGGGTGTACATCCGGAGTAGCATGTCCGCCCAGTCCTGGCTCTCCGTGCCCCCCGCCCCGGCCTGGATCGAGAAGACCGCGTCGTGATCGTCGTGCTCGCCGCCGAACATCCGACGCAGCTCGAGCTCCTCGACCGTCTCGCGGGCCTCTTCGACCAGCTGGCGGGCATCCTCGACGGCCTGTTCGTCGCCCCCGGCCTCCTCGGCCAGTTCGGCGAACACACCGGCCTCCTCGAGCTTCTCGTCCGTCTCCTCGACGGTCTCGAGCAGCGACTCCAGCTCCCCCCGCTCCTCCATCAGTGCCTGTGCCTCGTCCGGCTCGTCCCAGAAGTCGGGTGCCTGACTGAGGGCGTCGATCTCGTTCAAACGTGCGCGCTTTTCATCCAGGTCAAAGATGCCCCCTCAGCTCGGCGAGCCGGGTCTGGAGATCCTCCACCGACTCGGTGAGCTCGTTAGCCATGACTGAACCTCCTCTCGCGTATCGACAACTGAACAGACGCGGCGCCGACGAGCGCCGAGCCCCGTGTGTAAGTCTGCGCCGATCGCAGTGTCAAATCGACGCCACGCCCGGCGTGCGATCACGACCCGTCGGTCACGACTGCTCGACGCGGGGTGAGGCGGGGGGCTGTTTCGGATGATGGACGGCGACGGGAAGGGAATCCGACAGGGCCCCACCCTGCGCCCCGACACCGATCGGACCGATCACGCATCGACGCCTCCCGACGCCTCGCACTCGGTGACGGATGGGTCGGCCTCTGCGAAAACGGCCCTCGAACCGGGCCTCGCTCCCCAGCGTCTCCTCGATGCGCAGCAACTCGTTGTACTTCGCGACCCGTTCGGACCGCGAGACGCTGCCGGTCTTGATCTGCCCGCATCCGGTTGCGACCGCCAGGCTCGCGATCGTCGTGTCTTCGGTCTCGCCCGAGCGATGGCTGACGACCGCTCGGAAGCCCGCGCGGTGAGCCGTCCGGACCGCATCGAGGGCCTCGGTCAACGTGCCGATCTGGTTGACCTTGACCAGGATCGCATTCCCCGCCCCGTCGTCGATCCCCCGCTCGAGCCGGTCGGTGTCGGTCGCGAAGAGATCGTCGCCCACCAGCTGCACCCGTCCACCGAGCCGCTCGGTCAACTCGCACCAACCCGACCAGTCGTCCTCGTCCAGCCCATCTTCGATGCTGACGATGGGATACTCGTCGACCAGATCGGCGTAATAATCGACCAGCTCGCCGGTGCTCAGCTGCCGTTCCTCACTGGCGAGGACGTACTCCCCGGTGGACTCGTCGAAAAACTCGCTGGCCGCACAGTCCAGCGCCAGCCCGATCTGACGGCCGGGCTCGTAACCGGCCCGTTCGACGGCCTCGACAACCAGCTCGAGGCCCTGTTCGTTGGTCGGGAGGTCCGGCGCGTAGCCCCCTTCGTCCCCGACCGCCGTCGAGAAGCCGCCCGTCCCCAGCAAGTCGCCCAGCGCGTGGAAGATCTCCGCACACCAGCGAAGCGCCTCCGAGAACTCGCCGGCGCCGACGGGGACGACCATGAACTCCTGGATGTCTGCGTTCCCGTCCCCGTGCGCCCCTCCGTTGAGGATATTGACCAGCGGGACCGGGAGGCGATGGGCCCCCACGCCCCCCAGATACCGGTGCAGCGGCATGTCGATCTCGTCGGCCGCCGCGCGGGCGACCGCCAGGCTGACCGCGAGGATCGCATTGGCGCCCAACTTGGATTTGTCGTCCGTTCCGTCCAGGGCGATCATCGACCGATCGATCGTCCCCTGCCGGAGGGCATCCAAGCCGGTCACTCGCGGTCCGATCTCGTTTCGAATGTTACTCAACGCCCCCCGAACACCGAGCCCGCCGTATCGGTCGTCGCCGTCTCGAAGCTCGAGTGCCTCGTGCTTTCCTGTCGAGGCACCGCTCGGGACGGCCGCCCGCCCCTGCCCCCCACCGCTCAACCGGACGTCGCACTCGACCGTCGGATTGCCCCGGCTGTCGAGAATTTCGCGAGCGCGGACGTCCACGATTTCGGTAT
>JBDGRG010000180.1:7791-12543 GCA_042218355.1 Bradymonadaceae bacterium | reverse complement strand
TCCATGGCGATTCCCTCGGGCATTCGCTCGCGACCGATTTCAACTGTCGGACTCCGTGCGGCGCAAATGGGTCGCACGGTAGGCGAGTCGGCCCAGACGATCGACCGGCTCGATCGACCCGGCCTCCAGATCGACTCGCCAGGCGATCGATTTTTCACCGTCGCCCAGATCGTAGGCGTACGTCACGCGGAAATGCCCGTCCCGGCGCTCGGGCTTCCACTTGCACTTCCGCGAGTTCTGGCAGTCGTCGAAGGCTTGCGGGGACTCCGCTCGGACGGTCAGCAACCACTCGAGCGCGTCGATCATCGCGCGCTCCTCGAGCACCGTCTGCAGTGCCCGCATGCGGTCTCGCGAATCCGGGTCCCGGTACGCACGGGCGGCGGTTCCCGACCAGCGCGCGGCCCCGGGGCGACGGTCCGGGTGATACTGCTTCGGAAGGATGTCGACCGGTTCGACCGACCCGTACGACTCGCCGAATTCCAGAATGTTCGAGGCCTGGAGATTGTCCGCTTTCAGCGCCTGCCGATCGTAGTCGAATTCGAAGGCGGCGTGACGGCGGCGTTTCCCCTCGCTCCACTGGAAATACGCCCGAAAGCGCCCCTCGCGTTCGGGCTGGATCGTCCATCCGTGGATCGTGTCGTCGCGCTCGGCGCTCGCTCGGCGCTCGAAGTAGATCAGCAGCCCCCCGGCCAGACCGACGTTCGACTCGAGTTTGTGCTGGACGAGCGCCTCCAGAACCTCCTTCTCCCGCCCGTAGTACGTCGAACGGGTCCCCTCGCGCGGATGGACGACGACCTCGGCGAGGAGGTTCTTGGGAACGACGCGGCCCTCCCCCTCGAGGCTGACCAGCCACGAGGGCCCGAGAGCCACGTCGGCCGTTCCGAAATCGTACCGCACCTCGTAGAAGTGGGCCCCGTAGTCGGTCTCCCCCCACCACTGGGCGACCCAGCCTCGCCGCTCGAGCCCCCGCAGCCGGAGGGTCTGACGGACGAACGTGTCGTCCGAAAGCAACTCGTCGACGGTCGGCGTCTCGCCACCGTATCGCTCGCGAAGCTCGTCGGTCAGCCCCTCGACCGCCAGGGCCTCGACCGCTTCGATCGCCTGATCGCCCCGGCCCTCCCAGCGATGCTTCTCCTCCGTCTTCTTCTCGCTCGACGCCGTCGAAAACGTGCGGTCGACCACCCGCTGGGACTGGCCGAACAACTCCCAGGCCAGCAGCCCGCCGAGGACCACGATGCCGGCGATCAAGACGCCGAGGAAATATTTGAGAATGCGTCGTGTCCGCAAGAGACCATTCGTCGCTGTTGACCGAACGCACTCGGCCGGAGTCTACGTACGTCGACGGCCACCGCCGCGAAGCCGGTGGGAGGTCGTCGATGCCCGCTCAATCGCCCGACAGCCGATAGACCCGGAGGTCGTCGTATCGAACCGGGACTTCCCAGTTGTTGAACGCGAAGTGACGGTGACCCTCCCCGCGCAGCGGAGACGGATCGTCGTACGTCATGTGAAGTTCCCCGTCGATGTACCAGCGCAGCTGTCCGTCGGTCCGCTCGACGGCCATCCGGTAGACCTTTCCCTTCTCGACTCCTTCGGTCTTCTGTTCCTTCCGGTCGTCACCGTGTTCGTCGAGCCGCGCGATGACGTCGAGCGAATTGTCCCAGCCCCCGAAGATAAGGATATAGCCCGATTCGTGGTTCTCACCGTCTCCGAAGATCTCGACCTTCAGGTCGCCCCGATCCGTCAGCGCCTTCGCTTTCCACTCGACGCGAACCTTCTTCGGCAATTCGC
This sequence comes from Bradymonadaceae bacterium, assembly GCA_042218355.1. Lineage (GTDB taxonomy): Bacteria > Myxococcota_A > Bradymonadia > Bradymonadales > Bradymonadaceae > CAJXPB01. Next base: position 10,755 of record JBDGRG010000180.1, on the reverse strand, counting down.
GATCCAACCAGAGTGGATCGTTGCGAATCGACCGGGCGGCGATCCATCCGTCATCGATCGACCATTCACCGCTGCCGTTTTCGCCCTGGCCCCGGTGCCAGTCGTCACCGAGCCGTTTCCGTTCGAAGTCGTCCGAGAAGACCAGCGTCTGTTCGCCCCCCGCCGACCCGTCGCCGATCCGTCGAGTCTCGCAGCCCGTGGCCGCGGCAAATCCGAGACAGACGGCCAGCGCCACCAGCCACCCCCTCCCGCCGAGCTCCGGGGACGTCGTCCGTTCGTCCCTCGCGTGCGCACACATCGTCTCCGTCCTCCGGGGCTGATGAGGCGTCAACTCGACGAGCCATCCGACTCGTCGTCTCCAACCACGGTCGCCCCACTCTGGACGGACCGGGGCGAGCCCCCTTCCCCGCCGGTCTCCCCCTCGCCGGCCTCGCCGGAACCGGAGTCCTCGCTGCGCTCCTGCATGAACTCGTCCAACTCGTCCTCGGAGATCGAAATCGTCGACCGATGATCCTCCTCTCGCGACATCTCGTCGTCGCCGGCCCCACCGTCGGACGGACTCGTCGCTCCGCCCGCCGATCCGCGGTCGGTCGGCTGATCGTCACGGCTGGCCGAAAGGCCGTCCCCGTCGGAGCTTCCGACCGCCGGCGACTCCGAAGCCGCTGCCGATGGCGGCTCGCCCCCGCCGGGAATCGGCGGGGGGTTCGAGTCCTCCGCGGCTCCCGGCGGTTGCGTCTCTCCGGGCGAGCTCGAAGGCGCGTCGGACTCGATGTTCGTCGCCGTCGGCTCGTCGCCGAGCCGCCCCGTCGGGACCTCCTCCTGGACGTCGTCCGTATCGTCCTCGCGGCCGGTCGACTCCGTCGGCTCGGGCCGGGGCGTCGGCTGCTCGCCGAGCTCGTCCGGGCGCCGATACGCGCGGAACGGCAGTTTCCCGAGTTTCTCGGCGAAACGCCGGCCAAACCGCCACGACAGACGCGCCGCGAGTTCGTCGTCGCTGTCGAGCAACTCGTGGAAGTCGGCACGCTCCAATCTGAGGACGTCGAGCGGTCCATCCGAGCGGACGACCAGATCGCTGAGCGGAGCTCCGAACAGCGCGCGCTCGCCCCACGTGTCGCCGGGCGCCAGCCGCTCGACGGCCGCACCGTCCCGGACCACCTCGGCCGAGCCCTCGGCGATCACGGTGAACGCCTCGACCGGCTCACCCGGCCGCGCGAGCAACGTGCCCGACGGAACCGACTGGGGCTCGAAGGCATCGGCGATCGTCGTCAATGCGCGGGCAGAGAGCCCGTCGAACGGCGGAAGTCGGCGAAGAAGGCGGATGTCGTCGCGCGGCTCGGTCGTCTCCCAGACCCCCTCTCCCTGGTCGGCCTCGGCGAGGACGACGGTCACGTTGTCCTTCCCGCCCGCCTCGTTCGCATAGTCGATGCAGTTCTGGACGGCCTCGTCGAAGGCGTCGGGCGCCAGCAGTTTCGGAAGCTGCTCCGGCCCCTCGAGGTAGTCGCTGAATCCGTCACTGCAGAGGAGAACCTGGTCGCCGGGCATCACCTCGATCGTGAACGTCTCGACCTCGAGATCCTCGTCCATGCCGACGGCCCGGATGACCGCGTTCTCCCGGTCGAATTCCTCGTTCTCCCCCAGCCGCCCCTCCTCGATCATCCGGTTGCGCAGCGAGTGGTCGTCGGTGATCTGCTCGGCGGTCCGGTTGCGGATGCGATACATCCGCGAGTCGCCGACGTGGGCGACGTATCCGCGCCCGGCGCGCAGCATCAGCGCGCAGCACGTCGTCCCCATGCCGCCGTCGATGTCCGCGTCGTCGGCCGCATCGATGACCCGGCGATTGGCCTTCTCGACGGCGCTGGCGAACAGACCCAGGATGCGCTCTCGCACCCCCGCCTCGTTCGGCGCCTTCAACTCCGATTCGAGTTCGACCTCGTGCGACTTCAGAACGTTCCGGATCGTCTTCGCGGCGATCGCCGAGGCAAACTCACCGGCGGCGTGCCCCCCCATGCCATCGCAGACGACGAACAGGCCGAGCGAGCCGTCCACGAGGAAGTTGTCCTCGTTGTGGTCTCGCGATCGGCCGACGTCGGATGTGCCCCAGAACTGAACCTCCATGATCTCTCCGGCTGGACTCGACGTCGTTCCGACGGGAGTGTCTTCGTACTAATTGCAGTCCGGTTCCGCAACTGGCTCGCGCGATCGCGGCCGGTGCTCGGCGGCCCTTCCCCTACCCCACTGCGTCCTCGGTCTGCTCCTCGCGTTCCTCCAGTTTGTCTCGGACGAACCGAAACACCGTCAACAACAGCGACGCGGCCGGCACGGCGAGGATCGCTCCGACGAGCCCGAACGTCGTCTCGCCCGCCAGCAGCGAGAAGATCACGATCACCGGATGAATCTCCGCGGAGGTCCCGATGATCTGCGGATTCAGGAAATTCGCCTCGACGAAGTGGATCAGCAGGATCCAGCCGAGCGTAAGGAGTCCGATCAGCAATCCCTGGGTGGTCGCAATGATGCAGATCGGGATCGTCGAGATGACGGTTCCGAAGACCGGAATGATCGAGAACACCCCGGCGACGACGGCCAGCAGGACCCCGTACTTCACCCCGAGGATCCCCAGTCCGACGAAGGTCAGGATGCCGTTGACCACACAGATGATCAGCTGCCCCCGGATCACACCGGCCAAGCCGCGGTCGAAGCGGGCCAACAGCTGGTCGTAGCCCCCACGCATGTGGTCCGGAACCAACTCCCGGATAAATCCCATGAAGCGCGGCAGGTCGGCGGACATGAACGCCGCGACCATCAGCGTCAGGATGATCAGGATGAACGCCTCGAGGACCCCGATGACAAGCGAGTGGGTGAACTCGATGACCGCGCTGAGCTTCTCGCTCGAGAAGGTAACAGCCTCCTCGATCAGGTGCGAGAGCCGCTCGTTGAGGTCCAGTCGCGGACCGGAGGCCCCGTCGG
>JBDGRG010000180.1:6341-7781 GCA_042218355.1 Bradymonadaceae bacterium | reverse complement strand
TGATTGCAGGGTGTTGTGTTGGGAGTGCGCCGTTCGTCGCGCCGCTCGGGCTCGACGGGCGAGAGTCGCCACCGGCCGGAGTCGATTCGCCGGAGCTCGACATTCCTCTGAGCGAGGTAGATGTCGTACGCGCCCGACGACTCCCGCTCGACGATCCGGAAGGCCGGGGATCGCTCCCGCCGCACCCGTCGCCATCGGCCGTGGACGGCCTCGCCGTCGGCCGACGGGTCCGGCACCCGATGCGAACTCGCCACGCGCCAGACACGCCGACGCACCCCGTCGGATCGACGCGACCAGGTCCGCTCCAGGCTGGCTGCGCGCCGAACCCCGACCATCGCCGCGCCGAAGACCTGCGACCGGTCGACCGCCCGTCGGCGGCTCTCGGCGACCCGCTTCGTCGCCCGCTCGACGGCGTTCTCGGTGGACTCGCCGGGAAAGAACGAGTCGAGATAGCTCTGCAATTTCCGGTTGAACCCCGGCAACTTTTCGGCGTGGAACTGTTGGATCTGCCGCGGCGCGGTCTTTCCGAACCGCACCAGTTCGCTGACGAACCGCGGGATCACGACGATTCCGGCGACCGTGACGATCCCGAAGAACGCCAGGTAGACGAAGATCACGGCCAGCCAGCGGGGGAGGCCGTCGTCGGTGGGAGAGGCCCGGGCCATCCGCTGGACCACGGGCTCCATCAGGTAGACGATCAGGCAGGCGAAGACGAAGGGGAGGACCGCCTCGTGGAAGTAGAACAGGAGGGCGAGGACTAGAACGAGGGTCAGCCCGGGGAAGACGTAGGTCTTGAACCACCCGGGCGACCAGTACCAGACCCCGTCCTCGCTCGCCTCGCCCGACGGCTGCGCGGGAGGGCCCCCCGTCTCTGATGGTGTCTGCTCGCCCATCGCCCTCCGAAGAATCTGCCGACCGGGGCATCGACCGACGCCCCGGCTTTCAGAATTTGTGTCCCTCGCCTCCCAGCGCCATCAGGAGGACGGCCTGCCGAACCGCGACCCCAATGGTGACCTGATCGAGAACCAGGCTGCGGGGGCCGTCGGCGACCGGTCCCGTCAGCTCCACCCCCCGGACCACCGGACCCGGGTGGAGGATCGGAGCGTGGGGTTCCATCTCCTCGTCGACGACCGACTGGCTGATCCCCCATTCCCGGATGAACGAGTTCGTGTCGACCACCTCGCCGTGGCTGCGCTCGGTCTGGATCCGCAGCATGACGACCGCATCGGCTCCGTGGAGCGCCTCTCGGCGGGAGCTGACGCGCTCGACCGGCGGCCAGTCCTCGTCATTCTCGTTCGGCAACAGCATCGGCGGGCCGGCCAGCACCACCTCCGCGCCCAGCGCGTGGAGGACCCGAGCGTCACTCCGTGCGACCCGGTTGTGAACGACGTCGCCGATGATCGCGATGCGCTGGCCCGACAGCGCCTGCCCCGTCCGACC
>JBDGRG010000180.1:0-6326 GCA_042218355.1 Bradymonadaceae bacterium | reverse complement strand
GCGTCAACGCATCCAGCAACGCCTGCGTCGGGTGGGCCCCGGTCCCGTTGCCCGCATTGATGATCGGCACCTCGAGCTCGTCCGACAGCGAGAACGGAAGATGGCGATCGCCGTGCCGGACGACCAATCCGTCGAACCCCATCGCCACCAGATCCCGGCACGTGTCCATCACGGTCTCCCCCTTCTTGACACTGCTGTCCTTCTCACTGAGAAACAGCGAGTAGCCCCCCAGCCGTTCGGTCGCGTACTCGAAACTGACGCGCGTTCGCGTGCTCGGCTCGAAGAAGAGCAACCCGACCGACGTCCCGTCCAGGGCATGGCGGTACTCGCCCAGCGTGACGATCTCCCCTTCGTCGTCGATGAACACCCGGGCGCGGTCGAGCATCTCCAGTAGATCCTCGCGGTCGAACTCTGCCAGCTCGATAAAATCCATCGGTCACTCCAGGTCGCGTCAGCTACTCGACTCGGTTCGAATGTCGGCGGGGATCGGCCCCGCCGACCTCGCTCGGTCGGGCGGTCGGACCGGGTCGGCGATCAGTGGATCCACTGACCGATCCGGTGCCAGCGATACGATTCGGGTCCGACGGACCACCAGATGAACATCGCGCGCCCCTTGATGTTCTCGATCGGCACCTGTCCCCAGCAGCGGCTGTCCGAGGACTCGTCCCGGTTGTCGCCGAGAACGAAGACGTGATCGTCCCGGACGGTGATCGGCCCGAAGGTCTCGTCGGGATTCTTGTACTGGATCTCGTAGCGGTGTCCACCGAGCTTCTCGAGCGCGTGGTATTCCTGCGGGTATAGAAAACTGCGCGTCTCCTCCGCGGGCAGCGACTTCACCATCACCCGGTCGCCGTTGACGTAGAGGTGGTTGTTCCGGATGGCGATGCGATCTCCCTCGGTCCCGACGATCCGCTTGATGAAGTCCTTGCTCGAACTGATGCTCGACGAATCGATGCACTTTCGCTTCGACGAGGGCTTGTGCTCGATGTACTTCCGCGCTTCCGCCGCGGGAAACGAAAACACGACGACCTCCCCTTTCGACGGCCGTTCGAACCGGGTTAGATACGTCGTCGTGAACGGCACCCGCACGCCGTAGATGAACTTGTTGACGAACAGGTGGTCGCCGACCTTCAGCGTCGGAATCATGCTGCCGGTCGGAATCTTGAACGCCTCGATGACGAACGCCCGGAGAAACAGCGCGACGATCACCGCGAACCCGATGCTCTCGGCGTATTCGCGAAAGGCGCTCTTGTAGTGCAGGTCGGCGTGCTCGTCGATATACTCGCGGACCGACTCGAGTTCCTCCTCGATCTCCTCGGGCTCGCCATCCTCCAGACAGTGTCGGAGGTCGTTCAGCCGCGACTGGATGTTCGATCGGACGCTGTCGGACAGATCGCGGGTATGCCCGAGCGCTCGCTGCGTGCGCCGCACGAATCGCTCGGCCTCCTCGCGCACTCCCTCGCTGTCGGTAACTTTACCCACTCGGCGTCACCCGCCGTCCAAAACGATCGTCATTCGTCCTCGTCGACACTCAAGACGGCGAGGAAGGCCTCCTGGGGGACGTCGACCGTCCCGACCTCTTTCATCCGTTTTTTGCCCTCTTTCTGTTCCTCGAGCAGTTTCTTCTTCCGCGTGACGTCCCCGCCGTAGCACTTCGCCGTCACGTCCTTGCGCATCGCCGGAATCGTCTCCCGGGCGACGATGCGCGACCCGATGGCCGCCTGGATCGGAATCTCGAACAGCTGGCGGGGAATCACGTCCTTGAGCTTCTTCGCGATCGCCCGGCCCCGCTCGTAGGCGACGTCCCGGTGGACGATCGTGCTGAGTGCGTCCACCGCCTCCTCGTTGACCAGTATGTCGAGTCGGACCAGGTCGCCCTCGCGGTATCCGAGCTGCTCGTAGTCGAAGCTCGCGTAGCCGCGCGAGGCCGATTTCAACCGGTCGTAGAAGTCGAACATCACCTCGTTCATCGGCATGTCGTACGTCAGGATCACGCGGTTCGACCCCGAGTATCGCAGCTCCTCTTGCTCGCCGCGCTGATCCTCGCACAGCTCGATGACCGGACCGACGTGATCGGGCGGGACGTGGATCGTCGCCCGGATGTACGGCTCCCGGATCGCCTCCACCTCGTGGGGCTCCGGGAGGTTCGTCGGATTGTCGATCTCCACCAGCCCCCCCTCGTGCGTCTCGACCCGGTAGACGACCGACGGCGCGGTCGTGATCAGCTCGAGGTCGTACTCGCGCTCGAGCCGCTCCTGGATGACTTCCATGTGCAAAAGCCCGAGGAAACCGCACCGAAACCCGAACCCGAGCGCTTCGCTGGTCTCCCGTTCGAAGCTGATGCTCGAATCGTTCAGTGACAGTTTCTCGAGCGCATCGTGCAGCTTCTCGTAATCGTCGTTGTCGGTGGGATACAGTCCCGAAAAGACCATCGGTTTGACGTCCTTGAAGCCCGGAAGGGGCTCCGGGGTCGGACGGTCGGCGTGCGTGATCGTGTCGCCGACCTTCGCCCGATCGATGTCCTTCATCATCGAGATGACGTACCCGACCTCGCCCGGACCCAGTTCGTCGACGGGCGTCTGATCCGGGGTGAAGACCCCGACCTCCTCGACCTCGCTGCGCGCTCCCGTGGCCATCCACTCGATCTCGTCGCCTGTCCGCAGCGTCCCCTCCTCGATGCGGACGAGGTTGACCACGCCCCGGTACGAATCGAACCAGCTGTCGACGACCAGCGCCTTCAGCCGTTCGTCTCGCTGACCCTCGGGCGGCGGGACGAGGTAGACGATCGCCTCGAGGATGTCGCGGATCCCGACCCCCTCCTTCGCACTGCACTCGAAGGCATCGGAGGCGTCGATGCCGAGCGTCTCCTCGAGCTCTCGCGAGACCCGATCGGGATCGGCCGAGTCGAGGTCGATCTTGTTGAGGACCGGAATCAGCTCGAGGTCGTTGTCCAGTGCCATGTACACGTTGGCGACGGTCTGAGCCTCGACTCCTTGCGAGGCGTCGACGACCAACAGTGCCCCCTCGCACGCCTTGAGACTACGGGAGACCTCGTAGGTAAAGTCGACGTGACCGGGGGTGTCGATCAGGTTGAGCAAAAACTCGTCGCCGTCCCGGCTGGTGTACTGGAGCCGAACGGTCTGCGCCTTGATGGTGATGCCGCGCTCGCGCTCGAGGTCCATCTGATCGAGCAGTTGCTCCTCCCGGTCGCGGTCGGCGACCGTATTCGTGACCTCGAGGATCCGATCGGCGAGCGTCGACTTGCCGTGGTCGACGTGCGCGATGATGCAGAAGTTTCGAATCCGACTCTGGTCGATGTCGACTTTGTCGGCGGTGTCGTCACCCATCGAGCACGGTGGGGTCTCGGAGCAATTGTGCCGGTATGAATCCGACGGGGAGGGGGCCGCATCCCCGGCGGAAGGCGGAACGCCGAACCGACAATCCGAGCGACGGACCGTCGAGCGACTCGGTTCCGACTGCCCGGTCCATAGTCCAGGCGTCGAAGCGAGGTCAACGTCGCGAACTCGCGGACGCTGCGTACGATGGTCCGAACAGTTGCCGACCGACGAACATTTCCCCGGACGGTCGAACAGGCCCCCTCCCCGGCCCCGATCGTCTCCGCTCGGCGAGGTCTCCGCTCCGCGCGACCGGGCCATGTCAATCGCTGCCGGACCGCGCGCTGGACGCCGCCCGAGACTGGACGTATGTATGGACATCGTTACACGCACGCTCGTCCGGCGAACCGAACGGGGCGTTCGCACTGATTCGCGATGGTGACTGGAGTGACGCAACAACGATCCCAATCCGCGCCGACCCGCCCGACCGATCTGTTGCGACTCCTCGGAGGGCTGCTCGCCACGTGCCTCTTCGCATCGGCCTGCGCGTCGGACGGCGCTCAGAACGACTCGACGGCTCTGCCCGAGGACTCCACCGAGGGTGGCATCTCGGTGGAGACCCGAGAGGACGTCGTCGTCAAGAAGTACGACATCAACGGCGACGGCGAGCCGGACGTCCTCGAATTTCTCAAAAAAGTTCAGGACCCCGACGATCCGAACGTCGTCGTCAAACAACTCCACCGCAAGAAGGTGGACGTCAACGCCGATGGGGACTTCGACACCATCCGAACCTACGACGACGAGGGGACGCCCCAGAAGGAGAAGGCCGATGTCGACCTCGACGGGACGTTCGACCTGATTCTGTACTTCGAGAAGGGGAAGCTGGTCCGCAAGGAAATCCTCGACGACACCGAGTCGGTGGTCGCAACCCGATTTTACGAGAAGGGAAAGATCGCGGAGGTCGAGCGCGACACCGACGGGGACGGGAAGGTCGACTTCTGGGAGTACTACGAGAAGGGGAACCTCAACCGGATCGGGAAGGACGTCGACGGGGACGGTGAGATCGACAAGTGGATCGAGAGCACCGAGGAAGCGAAGAAGGCCGCCAAGACGGCTGCCAGTGCTCAATCGGAGGCACCGACCAGTGCACCGACCGGGGGCGGCGGGGACGGCGGCGGGAGCGGAGAATGAGGCCGTCCGCCGCAAAGCCGCGCTGGTCGCTCCGTCAGTCTCGCTGCAATCGCCGGTAGCGCCGCTCGATTCGCCCCCTTTCCTCCTCGAGTGCCGAGGGCCCGACCCCCTCGATCACGACCGACGCCGCGGCCGCCCCCAGATGCCCCGCGTCGACCGGAGGACTCCCGGCGGCAATCCCCGCCGTGAACGCCGCCGCAAACGTGTCCCCGGCCCCTGTCGGATCCACCGGATCGACCTCGACCGCCGGGATCGTCCTTGGTTCGCCTTCGACGTACACGCTCGCGCCCGACCGCCCGTGCGTCCGCACGATCAGCCCTACCTCGTCACACCATCGCTCGAACAGCTCCTCCCGACCGGCGACGTCCTCGTCGCTGACGAAGAGGAGATCGAGCGCACCGAGCAGCGCCGGCTCGACGTCCCAGACGTCGTGTTCGACCCGCCGGGGCGTTTCCAGACCGCGCAACGCCGGGGACTCCGCACCCGCGGTCGGACCGGCCCGTTTCATCCATCCCTGCGCGCCGGCGACAATCAGTTCGGCCTCCGTCGACTCGACCCATTCGGCCAGTTCGACCTCGCGGAGCACCGGAGCCAGATGCAGAACGTCAGTGTCGAGATGGGTGGTCGGGACGTCGTTCGCGGACAGCGAGGGAGCACGCCGTCCGACGTACTGCACTCTCGGTCCGTCGTCGGGATACAGGTTGACGAACGAGGTCGTCCGTCCGCGCCGGAATACCGTCGCATCGACCCCCTCGAATACCTCCTCGCACTCGAAGTGTTCCCCGATCCCGGTCACCAGGTGTGCCGAGGCGTCGAGCTGCCGGTAGGTCAGCGCTCCGTACAGGGCGCAACCTCCGGCCCGGACCCGGTCCGGATACCAGTCGTGGGTGGTATGCCCGACGATGGTGATGGTGGGCTCGTCCATCCGACCCGACGACGGCGGGAGACTCGCTGGTAATCGGTCGCGAGACATCGCGCGGCGCAGTCAAAGCGACCATCCCGCGACGATCGACGGGTCGTCCCGGTCCGCCCCCTCGGGCCAGACCCGTTTCAACGCCGCGTCACCGGCCGCGTCGGCGTTGTCGACCACCTCCAGGCGTGCGCCGGCGTCCACCCGTTTGGCCTCGTCCGACGGCAGGACGACCGGATCGTGCTGGTGAGTCGTCTTCCTCGTCTCCTCCTCGCCGACCGGTTCACAATCCTGTTCGTAGTGCGGGACCATCCGATTCCCCTCCATCTGCCAGTACGCGATGCGATCGGTCGGCTCGCAGTCCATCGGCTGAACTCGATACGTCTCCGTGTTCTTCTCGAAGACGATCTTCACGCCTCCGTCGACCTCCTCCATCGACGCGACCACGGGCGGAGCAAACTCCGTCTTCTGGACGTTCTCGCGGTCCGATTCCTCGGGTTTGGGCCCGCCCACGGTGTCGATATTGGCCCGATTGCGGATCATCCCGTCGAAATTCGGCGAGCGCTTGGTCGAGCCCGGCAGTGGAATCGAGTACTGATGCCGCCATTTGTAGTTCGGCAGGGCCTCGACGATCTTCTCCTCGGTGTTCAGCTTCTGCTCGACCTCGTGAAGCGCCGACCGCCGCGCGAAATAGATGTTTTCGGCCAGACTGACGTTGCGATTGGCGTCCTCCAGTGCCATCGCCTCGCTCCAGGCCTTCGCGAACTTCTTCTGGCCGAAGTAGCAATACGCCAGCGCCTCGGTGATCTGGTAGCCCAGCGGATGACCCGCCTTCAGACGGTGGACGCCTTCGGCCAACTCGACCCCGATCTCTTCAGCCAGTTGCTTCC
>JBDGRG010000018.1:234-7517 GCA_042218355.1 Bradymonadaceae bacterium | reverse complement strand
GGAGTGCGTCTGCTTGGTGGCACACGAGAGTCGCTGTTACCCTTCGTCTGCGTGTGACCGTTCATTGTTTCGAGAGCCGACGGGAGGGAGGATGAACGCCGAGAGCATCGCGGCGGTTCTGGAGCGGATCGCCAAACGCGACGACCTGCCCGAAGACGTCTCGAAGCGCCTCGACGAGCTGCGCGACAGCGCCGCGTATCTCGAACGCTCGCAGTCGATGGGCCGGCTGGTCGAAGCACCCAGCGGCGTCGCCGACGTCTCGGATCTGGACCTGGAGGCGGAGTCGTCCTCGACGGATTACGAGTCCGACTCCGGCGACGAGTCGGCGGGCGTGGTCGAGACGCTCGCGACGTCCCGAGCGACGGTCGACGACGAGTTCACCGACCCGGTCGAACCGTCCGACGAACTCGGTCTGCCCGACGAGTACGAGTACGTCGACTTCGCCGCGACCGGCGGCATGGGGGAGATTCACCTGGTCCGAGAACGGGCCCTCAATCGGGTCTGTGCGATGAAGGTCATCCGGCGGGACCGGGCGGAAGAGACCGGAGACATTCTACGCTTTGCCCGCGAGGCGCAGATCACGGCTCAGATTAGCCACCATGCCGTGCCGGCCGTCTACGATTTCGGTCGGCTGTCGGACGGGCGGCTGTATTTCACGATGAAGATCGTCGGGGAGTGGTCACTCCGCGAGGTCGTCGACCGCGTGCACCGCGATTTCGACGGCGACATCGTCGAACCCCAGTGGCGTGGATGGAGCATCCGGACGGTCGTCGAGTCGTTCATGCGGATATGCGAGGCGCTGGAGAACGCGCACCGGTGCGGGGTCGTCCATCGCGACCTGAAACCGGACAACATGATGGTCGGGCGGTTCGGGGAAGCGATGGTGATCGACTGGGGGTTGGCGAGACTGGTCGACAACGTCGAGCATACGGCGTCCGGGCGGGGACGACCGCGAGCGGGTGCGACCGAGCGTCGAGCGCGAGGACGCGCAAGAGGGTTCGGTCATCGGGACTGCCCCCTAAATGGGGCCCGAACAGGTCCGCGGCGAGCACGAGATCATCGGATTGCATACCGACGTCTTTGCGCTCGGGGCCGGTCTCTTCGAGATCCTGACCGGTGAACGGGCCTTCGAGGGCGAATCGGCTCCGGATTCGATGATGAAGGTCGTCGAGACGGAGCCGCTCGACGAGTGCAGCGTCGAACACGTGCCCCAGGGGCTGGTTCGCGTCTGTGAGCGCGCCTTGGCGACCCATCCGGACGAACGGTACTCGCACGCCGGGCGGATGCAGGAGGAGCTCGAGGCCTGGCTGCAGGGACGTACGCAGCGGGAGAAGGCCGAGCGGCATGTCCGACGGGGTCGACAGCTTCGGCGACGTCTGGAGGACCTCCGGGATCGCCGCGACCGACTGTGGACCAGCGCCCGTCGCCAGCTCGAGGAGGTCGCCTACCACGATCCCGTCGCGGAGAAACTCGCCGGATGGGGCGCCGAGGAGCAGGCGAGGGAACTGGACGCCGACATCGCCAGGGCCGAGACCGAATTCGTCGACGAGCTGCATTCGGCCCTCGAGGTGGCTCCGGAGGTCGACGACGCCCGGCGAATGCTCGCCGATCACTTTCGCGTCAAGCACGAACGGGCGCTCGAACGCGGAGATCGACGGAAGGCGGCGCGGTGGGAGGAGAAGATTCGCCGTCACGACGTGCAGGGCGATCACCGTCGGTACCTGGAGGGCCGCGCGGAGTTGTCGCTGCGGACCGAGCCGTCGGGGGCCCGGGTCGAGCTGTCGAGCTGGGAGACCGTCCACCGCCGTCGCCGCCCGACGTTCGAGCGCCACCTCGGGCGGACACCACTCGACTCCGTCGAGCTGGAGGAGGGGAGCTATCTGCTGGAAATCGAACGGCCGGACGGGTCGGGCCGGGTGCGCTATCCGATCCAGCTCGAGCGCGGCGAGGAATGGACACTGGAACCCCCCGAGGGTAGCGATGCCGGCGATCGGCTCGAGCTGCCCGACTCGTCTCACGGCGACGAGGTGGCCGTCGTGCCGGCGGGATGGGTCGAACTCGGCGGGCGAGCCCCCTCGTCTCTGCGGACGGTCGAGTCGTGGGTCGAGTCGTTTGCGATCATGCGCCGTCCCGTTACCCACGGGGAATACTTGACCTTTCTCAACGCGCTCGTCGAGCGCGGACTCGACGATCGGGCCGAGGAACACTGCCCCAGATTCGAGCGCGCCGTCACCGGCAGCCGAGAACGGCGGGCGTACGAACGAGACGAGGATGGGCGGTTCGTGATTCCGGAGGACCGCGAGTATCGGTGGGGCGAAGACCACCCGGTATTCGCGGTCAGCTGGGAGGATGCCCGGGCGTACGCGAGCTGGTATTCGCAGCGGACCGGTCGGACGTGGCGGTTGCCGACCGAGTTCGAATGGGAGAAAGCGGCTCGGGGGACCGACGGACGGCGGTATCCGTGGGGCGACTACTTCGACCCCAACTGGTGTCAGATGCGGTTCAGCGATGCCGCCAAGCCTTCGCCGGTGCCCGCCGGCTCCGTCGACGGGGACGAGAGCCCCTTCGATGTTCGGGGCCTGGCGGGCAACGTCAGCGACTGGTGCCGGAACCCTCTCGAGGTCGATATCGGCGACGGGGTGGCGCCCCCCGACGAGATCGACACTGACGACGAGCGCCGGGTCGTCCGCGGTGGGAACTGGGCGGCCGGTGCCGCCGAGTGCGCCGCGGTCCATCGGGTGGGATTTGCGCCGGACGTCCGCCGCGATACGATCGGGTTTCGACTCGCTCGATCGGCGTCTCAGTGAGTCGTTCGGCGGTCGGCCCGCGGTCCCGCGGGAGGTCTCCGGCGTCCATTCGTCACGCGGGTCGACGGCGAGGACTCGATCCGCGCCGCGAATGTCGGCGGCGGTCGGAGCGGGCGAGTCGAGAACGTCCGTCTCCACCGGTTGCAATGCCGGCCGGGCCCGTAGATTGCAGCCGTCGCTGCTCGTGCCGTTGGTTGAAGTAGTCTCTGAGCGAGGTGTCGAGTGAAGGTCGAGCGAATACTGAACGAGCTATCGAGGGCGTCCGCGATCCCGGATGCGGACGATCCGCCGGAGATCTGCCAGACCCACATTTCCGTCGTCTTCCTGACCGACGACCGGGCGTACAAGCTCAAGAAGCCCGTCGATCTGGGTTTCGTCGACTACAGTGACGTCGAGCGTCGGCGCCATTTCTGCGAACGAGAGGTCGAGCTGAACCGCCGGACGACGGAGGGCATCTATCTGGGCGTCGTTCCGGTTCGGGAGACCGACGGTGGCTTGAGCATCGGGGGCGAGAGCGGCGAGGTCGTCGACTGGGCCGTCGAGATGCGGCGGCTCCCCGCCGACGCGACCATCGAGCGGCGGCTCGAACACGGGGAGATCGGAGCGGCGACGCTGTCGGAAGCTGCCCGACGGATCGCCGAGTTTCACGCGTCGGCGCGCACCGGCCCCGAGGTCGGCCGCCACGCGACGTTTCGGGCGGTCGCCGCCAACGTCCGAGACAACTTCGAGCAGTCGCGCGACCAGGTCGGGCGGACGGTCGAGCGCGAGGTCTTCGCACGAGTCCGCGAGGCCTCCGAACGGGCGCTCGAGACGCACCACTCGCTGATCGAGCGGCGCGCCGAGGGCGATGTCGCGGTCGATGGCCACGGCGACCTCCGGCTGGAGCACATCTATCATTTTCCGGAGCAACCCCGGCCCCGCGACTTCCAGATCGTCGATTGCGTGGAATTCGACGAGGCGCTGCGGTGTGCCGATCCGGTGTCCGACGCCTCGTTCGTGGCGATGGATCTACGGCGGGCCGGTCGGTGGAGGATCGCGGAGACGTTCATCGACGAATATCTCGCCGCAGCAGACGACGCGGAGGGACGACCGCTGGTATCGCTGTACGTGTCGTATCGGGCGGCGGTCCGTGGGAAGGTGATGGGCATGAAGGCTGTCGAGGGGGAGGTCGATCCGGAGGACCGCGACCGGGCGGCGCGCCGGGCGCGTGCCTACTGGTCACTGGCACTGGATGCATTGGCCGACCCGGACGAACGGCCCGGACTGGTGCTGGTCGCCGGCTTGCCCGCCACGGGGAAATCGACCGTCGCCGACCAGCTCGCCGACCGGGCGAATCTCGAGGTGATCGATACCGACGTCGTCCGGAAGGAGCTGGCGGGGCTGTCCCCCGACGAATCGGCGTCGGACGACTTCGGCGAGGGGATCTACTCGAGCGAATGGTCGGAGCGGACGTACGAAGAGTGCCGGCGCCGCGCCGAACGCGTCCTGCGGCAGGGGGGACGCGTGGCGGTCGATGCGACCTTCAATCGCCGGGAGCGACGCGGTCCGTTCGTCGATCTGGCCCGGACGGCAGGCGTGCGGTGGGCCTGGCTGGACTGCCGCGCGCCGGAGGAGACGGTCGCCGACCGGATGGAGGCTCGCGACTCCGGCCCCTCCGACGCCGACCTCGAGGTGTACCGGCAGATGCGCGAGCGGCGGGATCCGCCCGACGAGTCGCATCGTCGGACGTTCCACGCCCTCGGGACCGATCGGCCGCTGGACGAGACCATCGACGACGCGGTCGACTACCTGCGCACGGTCGGGCTGTACTGAACTGCGCCCGTATCGGGGCGCCGGCCGGTATCAGAGATCCGACGTTCGCCCGATACGAGTGTCGGGATCGTGCAGGGACGAGCCGGTCCCGTCCGGTGCGAAACGAGGGGGGCGGCGACGTCTTCGCGATGGCATGCGGGTTGCACTCCGAATGGGGAGAAGCTGTCGCGCCCTCCACGCCTCGACCCGCCCGCTCGAACGATGCCCGATTCGATACGACGTCCCGTCGGTTGTCTGCTCGTCTGGTCGATTCTCGCCCTGACCGGCTGTGGGCCCGATTCCGAGCGGGCCGACTGCTCGCCCGGATCCTGCGATCGCGGCGTCTGCCACCGCGCCTCCGGCCACTGCGTCAACGCCCCGGAATGCCAGAAAAAAAGAGACTGCCTGTCGGGATGGCACTGTGCCGAGAATGGCACCTGTCGACAAAACTGTTCGGAGGGGGACTGCCCGCGGGGCACCTGCAATGCCGAGACGCGTCGCTGCGTGAATCGGGAGGAGTGTCCGGCGGGCCCGGCCGACAAACCCGCCTGTCTGCAGGGGTACGCCTGCTATCATGGGGAGTGCAAGCCCGAACAGGAGGTCTGCGAGGCGCTGGACTGCCAGCGGGGCGTCTGTCGGCCGTCGAAGGCCAAGTGTGTCAATGCCGAGACGTGCAGTGACGACTCCGACTGCGTCGACGGGTATTACTGCGGCGAGGAGGGCGAATGTCGGGAGAACGACTGCTCGGGAGATTGTGACCGCGGCGTCTGTGCCCCCGCCACCGGTGAGTGCAAAAACGCCGAATCGTGTTCGTCGACCGACGACTGCCTGCCCACTCACGTCTGTGTGCAGGGGGACTGCCGCCCCGAGGACCGCGCCTGCGGGCCCGAGGGGTGTCCCGGCAATCAGGTCTGCAAGTACGATCCCGAGTCGAAATCGGCCGACTGCATCGCCAACCCGGACGAGCCGTGCCGCCGTGCGCTCGATTGCCCCGACTCGAAGGTCTGTAGGGAGGGCTCGTGCAAGGCGCCGGGGGCTTGTCGAGACGACGCCCACGAGCCAAACGACTCGCCGTCGGACGCGACGGACTACGGGTCGGCGGTCGGCGACTGGGATTACGAGGGGGCGGTCTGCGGCAGCGACATCGACCACGTCGAGTTCGAGGTCTCGGACGAACCGCTCGGAACGCTGTTGGTGCAGTTGAACATGCGCCCGCGAGCTGTCGGCGCCGGACCACTCTCGGTCGCTCTGTACGCGCCCGACGGGTCGAAACTCGGCTCGGCGACGACCGACTCCGAAGGGCGCGCACGGATCGAGCACGGGCTGGGGTCGAACCCGGCGGGCGCGTATCGCGTCCGGATCGAGGGGCGGCAGGTCGACGGCACCGTCGAGTACTCGCTGTTCGCCGACGAGTTGCCCAAGGGGGTCGGATCGACGTGTTCGAGCCCGCGGCAGTTGTCGACGGGGACGACGGGGGCCGACACCGGCGAGGGGGCCAGTTCGACGCTCGCCGCCTCGTGTGGCTCCAACACGGCCGGCACCTCGGAGAACGTCTTCGCGTTCGAGGTTCGGGAGCGTTCCCGAGTCACCGTGCGAGTCAGTCCGGTCGGCGATGCCGAGCTAAACGTCTCGCTGCGCAGTGTCTGCCGGAGCGGCGAGAGCGAACGTGCCTGTTCGGAGGCTTCGAGAGCCGGGACCTCGCAGACGGTCGACGCGACGCTGTCGGCCGGTCGGCACTACGCGCTGGTCCAGCCGTCCGATTCCGGGAACGGGGGAGCCTACGTCATCCGATTGCAGAAGCGTCCGATCCGCTGTTCGAGCCAGGACGACTCGTGCGTCGACTCGGAGACCGCCCGCGTCTGTCGCGACGACCGGACCGGCTTCCGGACCGTCCACTGCCCCGAGGGATGTGTGCCCTCGGAATCGAGCTGCCGGTGTCCGCTGGATGCGCGAAGCGGCAAGGGCGGGGTCCACGAGACCGTCGACTGGTCGACGCTGGACGACGACTACGGGCCCTCGGGGTGTTCCGGTGCGTCGACCCCGAGTTCCAACGGCGGGGACGTCGCGTACCGGGTCCCGCTGGGTCCCGATCAGGGGGTCGTCGCCAAACTCCAGGCCGCGCGGGGGGCCCAACCCCCGTCGAATACGTCGCTGTACGTCCTCGACGGCTGCCAGCCCGGAAGTTCGACATGCAAGCGGGCCGTCGACGTCAACGGGACCGGCGAGTCGCTGACCTGGGTGAACGACTCGTCGTCGAGCACCGAGATCTACGTCGTCGCCGACGCGTCCGGCACCTCGGGGAAGGCGGTTGTCGACCTGAAGTTGAAGTCCGTCTCGTGCCAGCCCGGGAAGCGGTTTTGCCACCAGGGCAACCAGTACAAATGCGGACCGAAGGGGGTCTCGCGGACGCTCGAACGCCAGTGCGTGACCGGCAACTGCAAGAACGGCCGTTGTGTCGACGGGCAGACCTGCCGGACGGCGAGGCCGGCGGGCGGGGGCGGAACCTGGACGCTCCAGATGAACGACTACCCGCGCTCGTACACGGGACGGTCGCTCTCCTGTACCAGCCACTCGTTTCGCGGGGCCGACGCGGTCTTCGAGCTGTCGGTCTCGTCCGGCCAGCGAGTCGTCGCAAAGGCGACGCCGGGGAAGGTGATCTCGCCCGTCGGTCTGTACGTGGTCCGG
>JBDGRG010000018.1:0-224 GCA_042218355.1 Bradymonadaceae bacterium | reverse complement strand
AAAGGGGGGCTGTCGAACTGCGTCGCTGCGTCGTTCGGCGGCGGCAGATGCACCGAGCGGGTCGAGTTCAGTGGTCCCGCCAGCGGTACCGACACCTACTACCTCGTGGTCGACCGCAAGACACGAGTTCCCAAGGGCAAGGCTCCGCGAGGGGGTCGGTGGCAGCTCGACATCCAGTTCAAGAGTGCCGCCTGTCAGCGGGGCGTCGCGGCCCAGTGCAAGGG
>JBDGRG010000179.1:10993-11944 GCA_042218355.1 Bradymonadaceae bacterium | reverse complement strand
GCGTGCAGCGTAGACCGAGCTTCCAGCTCGCGTGCAGCGTAGACCGAGCTTCCAGCTCGTGTCGGTCCGCAGAGGCACCGGAACAGCGATGTTCTCGCTACGTTCGCCCGCGATCCGACGTGCTGGCTGCGCCTGTCGCTGGCGACGACGCCGGCCACGGTCGGCTGCGCGGCAGATCGGACGTTGCGCCTCGGCGTCTGTTGCTCCAGTTTGATCGCCGTCGACAGACACCTCGCTTCATTCCCTTCGACGTCATGACCGATCCGTCCGAGCCAGCCGAGGGAGACCGCGCGACGGCCGGTGGCGACCGCTCGTCCGAGGACCTTCCCGCCGAAACCGACGCGCCGCGCGAGCCCGGTGTCAGAGACGTCCTCGACCTGGCCAGGCGCGCGCTCGACGAAGGGATCGTCCCGCTCGTGCTCCCGTGGGTGGGGTTCCTAGTCGTCAAGCTGGCGATTCTGGGCCCGCTGACCGTCGGTCTGGTCGCCAACATGAACCTCGACGCCGACCTGCAGTCGCACCTGCAGCCGCCGGTGACCCTCGAGGACTACCGGCAGATATTACCGTTTCCGCTCGAGATTACGGTCGCGGCCCTCCTCGTCATTCCGCTCCTGCTGCACCTCGAGTTGATCTACAAGTCCGGACTCTTCCGGAATCTTCGCGAACTGGCCGACCGGGGACCGGATGCATTCGACGGAGCAGCGGAGGCGCTGGCCAGACCCCTGGACGACTTCGGCCATCTTTTGGCCGCGTCGGTCGTCTGGTCCCTGATCGTCGGTCTCGGGACGCTGTTCTGCGTGCTGCCCGGCCTGGCGGCGGGCTTCGCGTTGTCGCCCTACATGTACATCGTCGCCACGCGCGACACGAATCTGACCGACCCGCTGTGGACCTCCATCGACTGGGTGAAACGACACTGGGGGATACTGCTGGTCGTCTTCGCGCTGGGGTTCG
>JBDGRG010000179.1:652-10983 GCA_042218355.1 Bradymonadaceae bacterium | reverse complement strand
TGCTCAGCGTCGTCAGCGGGTTCACCCAGGTCGTCGGGGCACTGGCTATTCCTCTCGCGGTGGGGTCGGGGGCCGGAGCGGGGTCGCTCGGCCTCGCCGCCGGGCTGTTGTCGGTGCTGTCGATGCCGATCCAGGCGGTCGGAATGTTCGGCGCCTGGCTCCTGCTGGGCGCGGCCCTGGTCGTGATCGACGACTGGGAGTCGGATGCGCGGACCGGAACGTGGTGACGTACCTCGTCGTGATTCGACAGTCGCTGGCGAGTCTGATCGAAGCCGAACCTCTCGCGACGGTGCGAAGTCACCGAACGCGCGGGGGAGCGTTTCCGGAACGATGTCGTCTCCGCGGTCGACGTCCATCCCTGGTTCGACGTCGCCCGTGAGGATCGAGGGGAGCATCATGCCAGGGTCGGTCGCATTCGTCTCCGTCCCCGCCCGCGCGAGGTCCTCGAGGATGGTGGAGGACTCCCGGGGATCCCTCGCGTCTCGACTCGCCGTTGCGGCCCGACTCTCACCGGCTCGTCGTGGAACCCGGAGCGACTGCGTCCGACTATCCCGATTTGTTGGCGAAGACGACGTAGACGAGCGCACCCGAGAGGACGCCGGCGACGATCAGCAGCAGCAGCCAGGGGAAGGATTGGCCGCTTCCGCGTCGGTCGGCTGTCGAGCGTCGGAATCCACCGCCGGATCCGGCCGACTCGGACGCCGAGCCCCTCGAACCCGCGGTCCCACCGCTCGTACCGCCGCCGGCCGCTTCCGAGCGAGCTCCGACGGCACCGCCCGCGGGGCCGCTCCCGGGCCCGGCCGCGGAGCTCCCTCGGGCGGATTCCCCCGTCGCGGACTCGCTGCCGGTCGAGCCGCTCGGGTCGGCTCCCGAGGAGCCCTCGCCAATCGATTCACCGCCCGACGAGCTGGAGCTGGCCGACGGGCGGTTGCCCCCCGTCTGGTCGATCCCCTTGAGTTTTCGGACACTCGATTGGAACTTCGCCCGCGTGGTGCGGCCCAGCATCTGTATCGTAACCAGGGCAGTGACACCGACCAGCGCCATCAGAACCAGATACTCGGTCGTCGTCAGGCCGGCGTTCGACAGGAGTGCGGACCGCCCGATTGAGCCCTCCCCTGTGACGGAGTGATCTGCGCGCGAACGGCCGAGCATCACGGAGAAGGTCGGGAGGTGCTGAAGCATGGGACGCCATCGACAATAGTTCGACGGTCCGAACGTGTGCAACCCGCATGGCTCGCATGATCGGGGCGTGAACGTGCGACGCCGGGTTGCCTGGCCCTGGCGGCCGAACTAACATGCGTGCTGCCGCAATTCCCCCTATCACGGAGCGGAACGATGGGAGACGACGACAAGAGCTGGAAGGAGATCGATCGGGAGCGCGACAAGAGTTCGCACGTCACTCGCGACGAGGACGACGGGATCTCCCGCGACGACTACCGGTCGGACGCAAAGTACAAGCAGGATCTGGAGGAGCTGTTCCGGTCGGGCGGGCAGGTCCCGGATCGCTTCGAAGATGCGATGGAGGATCTCGGCCCCGAGGAGGGGACCGAGGAGGCTCAGCGACAGGAGGCGATCCAGAAGCTTCGCGAGATCGAGGGCTTCCGCGACTTCGCCAAGCAGGTCAACGCCTACATCATCGAGGGCCACCGGCTGCCGGACGACGAAAACCTGTTGGCGCGGATGCTCGATCATCCGGACAACGACATCGTCCGACAGGTGCTCGAGCATATACTGGAGTTGAGTGAGCGGCGCGTCCTGGAGCGGCCGGCGCCGATCCGAAATCGGCTGACGACCGTCCGCAACGTCACGACCGATTCGGAGCTGCTCGCGCTGGTCGACGAGGTCGAAGAGGCCCTCGACGGACAGTAACTCCGCTGTACTGCGGACACACGTTTCCACATGTTGCCCCCCGGCGCGCCCGCGTGCGCGCCGCCCGACCGATGCCGGCCAAGAGGGTCCGCACGACCCGGTGTTTCACGGGCCGTGGGTGGCGGCGTCCCCCGCCCCTGATGGGGTCGTGATTAAGTGACTGGGTGACTAAGTGATTGAGTCAGAGAGAAGAACAAACGACAAGAAAACATCGATAACACGGTTCGACGCTCGCTCCTCGCGTAACTTAGATAACTCGAAACCGTCTCGCGGCAATGGTCGTGCGGTTGTGGCCCAATTGCTCAATCGCCTAATCGCTCAATTGCCTTCAGTCGGCCGGACGCCGAAGCAACCCCCTCCATGTCTATGATCGCCGTTCCGGCGCCGAGCGTTGCGTCGAATTGTGAGGTATTGGGGAGCTGAGTCCGCGCGCCTGGAGAGCGGGGCTCTGCCGTGATTTTCGGAAATTGCGGCGTGGGGAGAGCTCGAGCGTGCCCGACCTACGTAGGTCCGCTGGAACCAGCGTTCGACCGACCGATCAATCAGCGCTCGGGGGGCGAGGGGCAGGGTTGTCGGCCCCTCCTCCACCGTCGCCTCCTCCACCGTCGCCTCCGCCACCACCACCCCCACCGGAGTTGTTCGGCGGGGTCGTCGGCAGCTTGTCGTCGCCGCGCAGGTAGAAGACGTCGTTTGCGCACTGGAACATCCCGCCGCACGACCCGTTCTCGCCGGCGCTGACGCAGTTCGACGCGCGGCTCCAGCAGGTGTCCCGCACCGTTCGCGCCGTCCGTCGGCAGGCGTTCCACAGCGTGTCGGTGACGGGCGTGGTGTCCTCGATGCCCGACTGACGGAAGCAGCCGCCGGCACGTCTGCAGGCGCCTCTGGGGGAGTTCGAGCTGCTGGTAGCAGAGGTTGTACGGTTTGTCGGTCGACTCGATGCGCTCGCAGGTCATCTGCTCGCTGTTGTAGCACGAGGCGTACTTCTGGGTGACCTCCGACGCCCAGCACTGCGTGAGGGTCTCCACGCAGCTGGCCAGACACTTGTCGACACCCGCATTGCAGGTGCGGTTGAACTTGTCACAGACCGACTGGCAGACCTTCCGGGCGTTGTTCTGGTAGCTGCAGACACCCTCGTCGCAGATCAGACCCTCCCGGCACTGGGTGTCGCTGCCGTTGCAGAACTCCCCCGGTGCCCCCTTCTTGCGGGACATCGAATCGGTGCAGGCGTACACTCCGAGTGCAAGCCCCGCTGCGGCGGCGAGCATCCAGACGAATCGGTTCGGTGAGGACCCCACGGACGACTCCTTCGAGCTGTCGGCGATGAACGTGTCCCGAAGCGGCTCTGCATCGTAACGATCCGCCCGTCGAATTCAAATCGCGGCGTAGCCAGAGCTTCCCATCCCCTTCCCCCTATCCCCAATCCCCATTTTGTGACGCTCCCCACCTACGGCCGGTTCGGAAAACCCTGGGTGACTTTGTCGCGTGTGATCAGATGCTTCGACGGCCAGCGCAGCCGCCCGATGTACCAGAACTCCGAGTCACGGAGTCGTTTCCGCCGAATGGCCCGAACCAGTCGCCCTTCGGCGTAGATCTCGACGGTCGCGTAGCTCGCGCCGAAGCCGTTGGGTTGATAGTAGTTTACTCCGATCGCGTACGACTGCCCGGCGACTGGATTGTCGTGTTGGATCACTTCCGGTCCACGTCCATCCGTGTCGTCGATGACCATCTCCGGGTCGTCCTTCTCCGACCCCACGCGCCCCCAGTCGGCGGTCCTGTTGAACCAGAAGATGTCCGCGGGTTTGTCCTGCCAGCTTCCCTTCTTCGGGTTCAGGTAGTGAAGATCCATGTCGGATCCCGGCCCGTCGGTCTGGTCCGAATCCTTGGGCGTGTCCCAAGTCAGACGCACCTGGATATCGGCGAAGTGCCTCACGTTTAGCAGCACGATATCCCTCTGACATGACTCGGAGCCGTCGTCGTCCACGACGACCAACTCCACCCGATAATCCCCGGTCTCCGTCGGACTCAACGTCGGATTGGGATGCCGGTCCGATGGCTGGAAACTTACATTTGCGTTCTGCGGTTGTTCGATGACCGACCATCGGTATTCGGCGATCTTCCCGTCCGAGTCGGAGCTGTCGCGGCCGTGGAGTCGAACCGTTCCCCCCGATTTGACCAGCAGTTCACCCTTGTGATCGGTTCGTCCGAGGTGGGACGCGGAGGCAGAGGCAGTCGGACACCCGTTGATCCTCCCGATCAGCTCGACGGTGTGACGTTTCGCGTCGGGGTCGCCGGTGTCGAGGGTGAGTTCGGCGGTCTGCTTCGCTTCGGACGACGGGGTAAATTCGATCGGAAACGACAGCGACTCGCCGGGCGGGATTTGGTCGATGTCGTCGGGGAGCGCGGCGGTGTCGAGCTGGAAGGCGCGGTCGGCTGAGTTCGAGAAGGTGTGTTCGAGGATCTTCAGCGGGCCCTTGCCCTCGTTTCGGACCTCCACGGACTTGCGAACGGTGTCGCCGACCTTCGACGCGACGAACGTCACTCGATCCGGCGCCCGGAATTCGGGGCGTCCGTCGGTCTTCGCCTCGATCGGGATCCGCGCGACGCCGTCCTCCAGCGACGGGTCGTTCGTCTCGAGCACCAGTGTCGCGGGGTCCGGTTTGGCGTTCACGGGTTCGTAGGCGATCGGGTGCTCGCTCGATCCTCCCGGAGGAATCCCGATCGAATCCGGGAATGCCGTCCGGGGCTTGACCTCCGCCTCCCCGTCCGGGCCGCGCTCGTCGATCGACGGGACGACCTCCAGTGGCTCCTCTCCTTTGTTGTGCAGCTCGAAGCTCGTCACCGACCGTCCCCCGACGGTCGTCTTGGAGAAGACGATCCGGTCGGGTGCCTGCAGTTCGGGCGCCGGCCCGCCCGACGACCCGCCGTCGACCGTCGCGTCCGCCCCGCCGCTGTCGGTCCCCAGGCCGAATGGGTCGGGGCGCTCGGCCGCATCGCTGCACCCCGCCAGCGACACGACCGCGATCACGGTCGCGGCTAGCCAGATCGTGAGTTTGGCAGCTCGTCGGAGCATCGTCCCGCCCCTTGTCGCGGTTCACGGCTGATAAGGTTTCTACATTCTGCCGATCGGACCGTCGATATCAGCGGCGGGTCCCATCGGTGCTTCTCGTGTCGAGGTGTGTCACACTGATGGTACTTGCTGCCGAATTGCTAGTAAACGCGGGGTTGAGATCTCGCTCTTATCGAGCCGCACGGCGAGTGGCGCGTTGCTCCAAGAGAGATGTTCACGTTTCGACCACGGAATCGGTGCCATCGAACGTACTGTCGCCCCTTGTACGTTGCGAACACGCCAAGCGAAGGGAGTTCAGTTCTCCTTCTCCCCGTCGAATTGAAGGAGGCGAGGTATCTTGAGATGACCCGGGGACGCCCGGGTAGGGGAGACGTGACCCCGTTTTTCGCCCCGAGGCCAGCAGAGCCTGACCCGAAGATTGGGGCCGTCTCCCCTCTGTCATGTCCACGAGTCCGAACGGTATCTTGGGGCATGGTGACCCCGCGTTTGCAAGGCCGGACGGGACACGACAGCACCCGGTTCGTCCACCGAGTGGAAACTACCACGCGTTCGAGGAGTTGTCATGGAGCAGACCATCGGCATCGATGTCAGCAAGGCGACGTTCGACCTGGCTGTCGTCAGCGAGTCGAAGACCGAACAGGAGTCGTTCCGGAACGATGAAGAGGGGTTCGAGGCTCTCGAGCAGTGGCTGGAGGACCGGTCGATCGACGAGGGTCGGATGTGCATGGAGGCCACGGGGACCTACGGGCTGAAGTTAGCTGCCCGACTGATCGACGGCGGCCACGAGCTGAGCGTCGTCAACCCGGCACGGGTTCAGGCCTACGCCGAGAGTGAGCTGTGCCGGAACAAGACCGACCGGTCGGACGCCCGACTGCTGGCGCGATTCTGCGACGCCCACGATCCGCAGATGTGGCAACCGACCGACGAGAAATGGGCTCGTCTCCAGGAGCTCGTTCGTCGGATCCAGTCCCTGAAACAGACGCGCACCCAGGAGAAAAACCGCGTGCAGAAGCCGAAGATCGGCGACGAGGTGACCGATAGTCTGAACGCCCACATCGACTACCTGGACAGTGCAATCGAAAAACTGTGGGCTGAGATCGACCGTCTGGTCGACAACTGCTCGGAGGCCAGTCGAGCAGTTGAGCTGGTCGAGTCGATTCCCGGCATTGGCCGACGCACAGCCATCCAACTCGTTGCAGAGATCCGAGACATCGACCGGTTCGACAGCGCCAAAAAGCTGGCCGGTCATACGGGGATTCCACCGCAGAACGTCGAGTCCGGGAGTAGCCGAGACGATCCGGCATCGATGTCAAAGAAGGGTCCAGCCCGGCTGAGAGGGCTTCTTTGGATGCCTGCAATGAGTGCCCGGCGGTGGAATCCCATCGTTCGCGAGTTCTGTGATCGGCTCGAGGAAAAGGGCAAACACTCTCGAACCATCATGGGTGCTGCCATGCACAAGCTGATCAGACTGGTCTACGGCGTCTGGAACAACGACGAACCGTTCGATCCCGAATACGAAGCTTGACTCATAGACACGGTATCTTCGGGGCTCGTCCGGATGAGAGCGTTCGATGGAGTCGAGCCCGCGAATCGGGCGACAGTGAATAGCCAGGGGCGTAAGCCCCTGGTCTGGAGGGACAGCGACATTTGAGCCCCGAAGGGGCGTTAGCACGGTAGAAAACCTCTCGACGAGAGTTCGATCACAGCACGAGCTTACACCCAACGGGGTTAAAAGAGGATGGGTCGCTCTGGCGATCTCTTAGGGCCGAGCCCGACATCTCGCTTCTCGCATCTAGCTTCTCGCGTCTCGCCACGCAGGCCCCCAGAGCTGGGAAGCTCTGGCTCCGTCGCATACCCGCTGATCCGACATCTCGCCTCTCGCCCGCCGCGACGCAAACCGTCAGAACTGGGAAGCTCTGGCTACGTCTCGAGCCAACACGACCCCTCAGTACCTCGATCCCCCGATACCTCAGTACCTCCACGGCCGACATCGGTTGCCGCGAGCACTCCCGTGTTCAGGTTTCTCCATCGAGGCAATTCGCCGCACGACTTCCTCGAGCCATGTCCGACGCCAAACTCGAGTCACATCGCCTGAAGAACTGGCTCCACAGCGCGGTCCTGATCCTCGCGATGGGCGCGATCCTGGCGCTGGTGGGCTGGTTCCTGGCGGGGATGTCCGGTCTGCTGGTCGCGGCGGGCTTCGGGTTGCTGTCGGCGCTGGTCAGCCCTCGGATGTCGCCGAAACTGATGCTGCGGCTCTACCGGGCGCGGCCCGTGTCTCGCCGTGAGGCCCCGGGGCTGTACGCGATGGTCCGGCGGCTGGCGGATCGAGCGGACCTCGAGCACGCACCCGAGCTGTTCATGATCCCCAGTTCGATGCTGAACGCTATGACCGTGGGTCGGCCGAGAGACGCCGTCATCGGAGTGACCGACGGCTTGCTGCGAAACATGGACCGCGAGGAGACCCGGGCAATCCTCGCCCACGAGATAGCACACCTCGCCAGCGGCGACACCCGCGTAATGGCGATCGCAGATGCGATCGCTCAGCTGACGAACACGATGTCCACGGTCGGCAAGCTGCTGCTGTTCATCAACCTGCCTCTGATCCTGGTCGGGGCCGTGACGGTTCCGTGGACCGTCGTTGCCGTGCTGATCCTCGCGCCCGTAGCGAGCGGTCTGCTCCAGTTGGCGCTGTCGCGTACCCGCGAATTCGACGCCGACGCCAACGCCGTGCGGTTGACCGGCGACCCCGAGGCGCTCGTCCGCGGATTGAAGAAGCTCGAGACCTACAACGAGAGCATGATGAAGCACCTGCTGGCGCCCGGATACGGCCGTCCCGAGCCCTCGTTGCTCCGCACGCACCCGCACACCGAACGACGGATCGAGCGGCTGCGCCAGCTCGACACTGACGCGATGGAGCCGCCCGAGGGAACCGAAGACGTCGAGGTCCACCGAGGGGTCGAGCGCGTCGATCGCGGCCCCCGGTGGCACGCACGCGGGCTCTGGTTTTGAACTTCACCACTCGACGCCGTCGAACTCTTCGTCCGATGGTTCGGAGCTCGCCGTGACGTTCGAGGCGTCGCCGGACGCCGCATCTCGACTTGGCTCCTCCGACTGCGCCGCCGATACGAGTTTCTCGCGGCACTCGGAGAGTAACCGACAACCCTCCTCGAGATCGTCAGGGTCGGTCAGCGGACCGGTGACGACCGTCAGTTCGCCCTCCTTCAGCGCCGCTCCGAACGGCGTCATCAGGTCGCCCAGTACGGTCGGCTCGGCGTGCTCCTCGGCGTAGGATTCGAGCTGGTTGAAACACCTCTGTACCGTCGAGTTCGCAACGAATGCTCGGGCCCGCTCCTCGGCGGCGGCGTCGGAGCCCAGGACGATCTCGAACTGGTCGTCCAGCTGCTCGCCGTCGGTCGGGATGCGCTCGGCGGATGGATCGGAGTTCAGCAGCACTTCGGTTCGGAAGTCCGAGACGATCTGGAGGGCGTCGAACGCGTCGTCTTCCAGTTCGGTCGAGAGGGCGGTGCAGATCTGAACGCCGAAGAGGGTTGCCTGCCGCTGGAGGGGTTCGCGGGTGACGACATCGAGCTGGGTCGCTCGAAACGACCCGGAGAGGTGGCGTTTTTTGACGTGGAGGAATTCGCGCTCGAGCCGTTCGTAGAGCTGCCGGTCGAGATCCGGGCCGGCGTCGAGTCCGACCACGTAACCGAACTCGTGGTCCGGCTCGGAGTCGTAGGCGTCGAGCTCGAGCCCGGATCGGTCGGCGAACGCGGCCCAGGCCCGGTCGATTTCGCCGCCCATCTGGCGGAGCATGACGAAGCGGACGCCCATCCAGACCGGGTAGAGGAGGAGGGGCACGGCGATGAGAAGCACGAGGGTGTCCATGGTCGTCACCGTCGAGGCGAGCGGCGGAGGGCGATCCTTCGGTGAATGCGACTCCGTGCCCCTCGTTGTACGTTCGTCAGTGCTGCTCGCGCAACTTCTCGGCGGCCTCGACCATGTTCTCGAGGCTCGGGCGGACCTCGTCCCAGTTGCGGGTCTTCAGCCCGCAGTCGGGGACGACCCACAGCTGCTCCTCGTCGAGGACGTCGAGCGCGGCCTCGAGCAGCTCGTACATCTCGTCGGTCGAGGGGATCCGCGGCGAGTGGATGTCGTAGACGCCGGGCCCGATGTCGTTGGGGTACTCGAAGCGCTCGAAGACCTCGAGCAGCTCCATGTCCGACCGTGACGCTTCGATGAACAGCGCGTCGGCGTCCAGCTCGGCGACCGACTCGATGATGTCCTCGAAGTCCGAGTAGCACATGTGCGTCTGGATCTGGGTCGAGTCGTCGACGACGCTGGTCGTCAGCCGGAACGACTCGACGGCCCAGTCCAGATAGTCGGACCAATCCTCCTCGCGCAGCGGCAGCCCCTCGCGGAAGGCGGGCTCGTCGACCTGGATCGCCGCGATCCCCGCCTCCTCGAGGTCGGCGACCTCGTCGCGCATCGCCAGCGCGATCTGCCGGGCGGTCGTCGAGCGGGGCTGATCGTCGCGGACGAACGACCACTGCAGCATCGTGATCGGGCCGGTCAGAATGCCCTTGAAGGGCTTGTCGGTCAGGTCGTCGCCGTAGGTCAGCCAGTCGACGGTCATCGGCTCGTCGCGCTCGACGTCGCCGTAGATGATCGGCGGCCGGACGCACCGCGAGCCGTAGCTCTGGACCCAGCCGGCGTCGGTGAACGCGAAGCCACTGAGCTGCTGGCCGAAGTACTCGACCATGTCCGACCGCTCACTCTCGCCGTGAACGAGCAGGTCGAGCCCGATCTCCTCCTGGGCCCGGACCGTCCGCTCGATCTCCTCGGCGATGAAGTCCTCGTACTCCTCGTCGGAGATGTCGCCGCGCTTGTTCGCGGCGCGCTTCTTGCGGATCTCCGAGCGCTGGGGGAAGGACCCGATGGTCGTCGTCGGAAACTTCGGCAGGTCGAGTTTGTGGTTCTGGGCCTTCTTCCGGTCGCGAAACGGGTTGTCGCGGCTGCCCATCTCCTCGTCGATGTCGTCGACGCGGGTCTGGACCGCGGTGTTCGACGTGCGCGGGGAGTTCGCACGGGATTCGAGCGCGCTTCGGTTCGTCTCGAACACCTCGGCGGCGGCGTCGACCCCGTTGTTCGCGGCGGTCGCCAGCGCGTCGAGCTCCTCGAGTTTCTGCTCGGCGAACGCCAGCCACGACTGGACCGTGTCGTCGAGCCCGTTCTCGCGCTCGACGTCGATCGGCACGTACATCAGCGTCGTCGAGGGCGCGACCTGCACCCGGTTTGCGCCGAGCGCGTCGACGGCCGTCTCGACTGTCTCGAGTGCGGCGTCGAGGTCCGCCCGCCAGACGTTGCGGCCGTCGATCAGGCCGAGCGAGAGGTG
>JBDGRG010000179.1:0-642 GCA_042218355.1 Bradymonadaceae bacterium | reverse complement strand
TCGTCGAGCTCGTCGCCCCGGCAGAGATCCAGGTGCACGCCGTCGACCGGCAGATCGAACGCCAGATCGAGGTTCTCGCGCAGCTCGCCGAAGTAGGTCGTCAGGGTGATCGATAAGTCGTCGATCGCCGAGTCGAGCGCCTCGTAGGCGGTCTCGTAGGCCGCTTGCTGGTCGGCGGTCTGGTCGGTGACGAGGCACGGCTCCTCGATCTGCACTGCGTCGGCGCCGGCCTCCTCGAGTTTGGCGAGCAGCTCGCCGTACGGCTCGAGCAGGTCGTCGAGGAGATCGAGCGTCGAGGCGCCCTCGGCGGTCGTCTTCGAGAGCTGCAGGAACGAGACCGGCCCGAGCAGGACGGGTCGGGTTTCGATGCCCAGCTCCTCCGCCTCCTCGTACTCGTCGACCGGCTTCTCCCAGGCGAGCTCGAAGGACTGGTTCGGGTCGAGCTCGGGGACGATGTAGTGGTAGTTGGTGTCGAACCACTTCGTCATCTCCATGGCCTGCACGTCCAGCTCGTCGGTCTGGGCGCCCCGGGCCATGGCGAAGTAGGTGTCCAGATCCACCGTCTCCCCGGAGGGACGGTAGCGGTCGGGGACCGCCCCCAGGAGGGCCACCGTGTCCAGGACCTGGTCGTAGAAGGAGAAG
>JBDGRG010000178.1:295-1908 GCA_042218355.1 Bradymonadaceae bacterium | reverse complement strand
TCCTTTCCGGACGAGGAAAAGTTTGGACTCGTCGCGCAACTGAGACGTGCGGCTGTCTCCGTGCCCAGCAATATTGCGGAGGGCTCGGGCCGGTCTTCGACGGCGGACTACCTTCGATTTCTCTACCAGGCCCGAGCGTCTCTCAACGAAATCGACACACAAATCGTGCTCGCTTCGGACTTGGGTTACATCGAAGACGGAGCCGCCGAGGACCTCATCTCCGAACTCGAAGATTTTGCGAACCTCCTTCAGGGACAGATAAACAGCCTGGAGGAAAAGGTCGAATGACGTCAGTCTGTCGATTGGGCTGAGCGACCCCCTTCTCCCTCCTCCCTCCTCCCTTCTCCCTTCTGCGGCTCCCCCGCCGACCCGCCCCGCTCCGTCGGATCCACCTTCTCCCGCCGCTCCGGCTCGTCGAGCAGATGACACGCCACCTCGTGTCCGTCGTCGATCTCCCGTAGTTCGGGCGTCTCCTTCTCGCAGCGTTCCCAGGCGTACGGACAGCGGGTGTGGAAGACGCACCCGGAGGGAGGGTCGGTGGGACTGGGGACGTCGCCCTCGAGGACGATGCGCTCGCGGTCGGACTCGACGTCGGGATCGGGGACGGGGACGGCGGAGGTGAGGGCCTCGGTGTAGGGATGTTTGGGGTTGTCGTAGATGTCCGTGCTGTCGGCGACCTCGACGAGATTGCCCAGATACATCACGGCGATGCGGTCCGAGATGTGGCGGACGACCGACAGGTCGTGGGCGATGAAGAGGTAGGTCAGCCCGAATTCGTCCTGCAGGCGTTCGAGGAGGTTGAGAATCTGGGCCTGGATCGAGACGTCCAGCGCGCTGACGGGTTCGTCGCAGACGATGAAGTCCGGGTCGCAGGCCAGCGCCCGAGCCACGCCGATCCGCTGGCGCTGTCCGCCCGAAAAGGCGTGCGGATACCGCCGGATGTACCGGGGATCGAGTCCGACGACGTCCATCAACTCCTGGACTCGACGCTTGCGCTCCTCGCCGCTGGCGATGTCGTGGACGTCCAGCGGCTCGCCGATGATCGACCCGACCGTCATGCGGGGGTTCAGCGAGGCGTACGGATCCTGGAAGATCATCTGCAGATTCTGCCGGTACCCCTCCAGCTCCGAATCGGACAGCGTCGCCAGGTCCGTCCCGTCGTAGTAGACCGACCCGTCGGTGGGCCGGTGGAGCTGGATGATCGCTCGTCCCGTGGTCGACTTGCCGCACCCCGATTCGCCGACCAGTCCCAGGGTCTCCTGCTCCTCGATCTCGAAGGAGACGCCGTCGACGGCGCGGACGCGTTCGACCTCCTCGCGGAACAGGACCCCTTCGTAGACCGGAAAGTGTTTTTCCAGATCGTCGACGCGCAGGAGTGGATCGTCACTCATCGGCGGCCTCGGCGGTGTCGTCGGCTTCCGAGTCGAGCAGGTCGCCGGTCTCGGGATCGACTCGTCCCCCGGCCTCGACGTGGTCCTCGACTCGCTCGAGATGATCGGGGTCGGCCCCGGTTCCCATGCCCGTCGCTCGGACCTCGTCCGCTCGCCAGCAGTGCGATTCGTGGTCGGGGCCGAAGGCCTCGGCGGGGGGGAACTCGCGTTCACAGTCCTCGA
>JBDGRG010000178.1:0-285 GCA_042218355.1 Bradymonadaceae bacterium | reverse complement strand
CCCAGCGACAACGCTCGGCAAAGGGGCAACCGGGGATGTCCTCGGTGGCGTCGGGCGGCTGTCCGCGGATCGGGATCAGCGGCTCCTCCTTGCCCCGGTCGACGCGCGGCACGCTCTTGAGGAGCCCGACCGTGTACGGATGCCCCGGCTGGTGAAAGAGCTTCCGCACCGGAGCCCGTTCCATGATGCGTCCACCGTACATGACGGCGATCCGGTCGGCCGTCCCGGCGACGACCCCGAGATTGTGGGTGATCAGAACGACGCTCATGTCGAAATCGTCCTTCA
>JBDGRG010000177.1:0-2057 GCA_042218355.1 Bradymonadaceae bacterium | reverse complement strand
CGATCACGCTGATGTTGCTCGACAAGGCTCGCGTCCTCGAGCATCACGACATCGAGGTCCACTCCGCCGACGAAACCTATCAGCTCCCGTCGGTCCTTCGACTGAAGCGGCGGGTCGAGGTACCGCGGCGCAGGGTCCAGTTCTCGCGGCGCAACGTCTACCGTCGGGACGGATTTTGCTGTCAATACTGCGGGCGCCAACTGCCGGTCGAACAGCTGACCTTCGACCACGTCGTCCCGCAGAGCCGGGGCGGCCCGACGAACTGGACAAACATCGTCACGTCCTGTGCCCCGTGTAATCGTCGAAAGGCGGACCGAACTCCCGACGAGGCGGACATGACCCTCGACTCGGATCCCGAGCGGCCGCAGTGGTGGCCGTTCACGGAGGGGAGCGACAACTTCGAAAAGCACCCCGAGACGTGGCGGCCGTACCTCTGGACGTGAAAGGATGATTCACTCTCTCCCGTCGCGGTCGACGGCCGAGTCGTCGCGCTCTCCCTGCCGTCGATACTCGACGGCTCCGACCTCGCGGCCGTCAGCTCGCTCCCGCTCGGACCGTCGGCTCGGGACCGAACACGCCGAACAGGGGATCGCGGTCGTCGCTTCCAGCCTCCGGGCGGTCGAACGACCGGACCACGCCCACGACCGTTCCGGCGTGACGAGGCAGCTGCGTCCCATGGAATGGCCCTCTACGTCCGCTGAAGCGACGCCGCGATGAGTCGCATCGCCGTCATATCCGACATCCACGGCAACCCGTTCGCGCTGCGGGCCGCCGTCGAGGACATCCGCCGCTGTGAGGTCGACGAGGTCCTGGTGGGCGGCGATCTGGTGGGTCGCGGCCCACTGGGGAGTCGGATCGTCGACCGGATCCGCGACCTCGGATGGCAGACGATCCGAGGCAACCACGAGGACTATCTGCTGTCGTTCCGCCGGGAGGACGTCCCCGACGGGTGGCTCGACGCCGAGGAATGGGCCGCCTCCAGGTGGATGGCCGCCGAACTGGACGAATCTCACGCGGACTTCATCGACAGCCTCCCGATGTCGACCACGGCGTCGACCGCCCCCGATCTCCGTCTCGTCCACGGTTCGCCCGACTCGTACACCGACGGCATCGGCGAATGGACCCCCGAGGAGGAACTCGCCTCGCACCTCTCGGCGATCGACGAGGAGCTGCTGGTCTGCGCCCACACCCATCGTCCCGTCGATCGCCAGTTGCCGGCGGGACGCGTGGTGAACGTCGGGTCGATCGGACTCCCATTCAACGGGGACGAACGAGCGCAGTACGCGATCTTCGAGCGGACTGCGTCGGGCTGGACCGTCGATTTCCGGCAGGTCGACTACGATCGAGGCCCGCTGCTGGACGCGTACCGCGAGACGGGCTTTCTCGACGAAGGGGGAATCACCGCGGAGATCCTCAACCGCGAGGTACGCGCCGCCCGACCGTTTCTCGTCCCGTTCTTCAAGTGGGCGGAGGCCCGCGATCGGCCGCGCACCCGGCGTGCATTCGCGGAGTTTCTCGAGATCTACGATCCGAGCGCCCCGCTGGCCGACATCTTCGAGAGGATCGCCTCGGGATGAGACTCGGCGGGCCTCACCGCCCCGCCCCGGTGCGCTCGTCGATGCGCCGCCAGAGGTCGCGCTGTCCGATCCGCTCCTCGCTGGAAAACAACAAGAGTTCGTCGACCTCGACGCCGAACTCCTCGGCGATCTCCCGACGGCGCCGGGCTCGCTTCTGCTCGCCGAACTTGTCGGCTTTGGTAAACACCAGAATCGGCTGGACCCCGAAGTGGGGCGCGGATTCGATCAACTGTTGGTCGTCCCCCTCCATCCCCCGGCGCAGATCCATCACGCAGACCAGCGCGGCGAGACTCCGCCGCCGCCGGAGGTAGGTCTCGATCATCGGCGCCCAGGCCTTCTTCTCCTCCGTCGGAACGTCGGCGTATCCGTATCCGGGCAGATCGACGAAGTAGACCTCCCCCGAGACGTCGTAGAAATTCAACGAACGGGTCCGCCCGGGTGTCTTGCTGACCCGGGCGAGTTTCTTTCGGGTCAGCAGCG
>JBDGRG010000176.1:2109-5039 GCA_042218355.1 Bradymonadaceae bacterium | reverse complement strand
TCCGGATGGCCGCTGGTCGGGCTGGGAGGTTCTGGCCTCCAGGAGGGGACATGTGAGCACCTGTATCAGCAGTTTTGGAGCGGGGCGCGAGACGAACCGGGGAGTGGTTGAAGCGAGGCGGGGGCTCTCTGTCGAGAGGTCACAGTGTCCGGGGGCGTCGACGCGCCAGCCATTCGCCGGGTTCGGCGAGGGGACTGCGTCGAACGGGTCGCGATCATCGATGCGTCGAACCTCGCTCCGCCCGCGGCGCCCCCGGGAAGTCCTCTCGTGACACGTGATGGTCCGTGGAGTCCACGGGCAGCGAATGGCGTGCAATGGGGACTCGCTACTCCCGACGCCGAGCAATCCGCCGCAGGAAGTCGGCGAGGTCCTCGAGCGGGACGTCGGCCGGGCAGACGGCCTCGAGCTCCTCGAAGTCGCAATCGTCGAGAGCCTCGACCGAGGGCACCGCCAGCTCGGACTCCGACAGGTCGCGCATCGTGGACTGCGCCATGTAGCTGGGTCCCAGGTGGCGGTTCTCCGGAATGCCCGACAGCTCGGGCGAGGCCGCCTCGCACAGCCCGCATCCGACGCACGACTGCCACTCCGCCAGAGCCTGGCGCTCGCGTTCGCGAAGCGACGCCAGTCCCTCGGCGGCGAAGTTCTCGCGGAACTGCTCGAGTCCGCCCGGATCGTAGAACAGCGTCAGTTTCGCGACGAGGTGGAGAAGGGTGTGCCACCCGAGGAGCAGTATGGCGTGGAGGCGGCGCATCGGCGCTGGTGACTAGGTAATTGGGTAATTAGGTAACTGGGTAATTACGTGATTTGTAGGTAGGGGCGGTCGTGCAGGTGGCGGGGGAGCCACGGCCGACCTGTGGATTCGGAGCGTACAGGGCAAACATCATCACTCGGCGTGGTGGGCTCCATAGTGATCGAGACTGTAACCATCGTACCGGTAGCACGGTCAGACGCCGGCGGGCTCGTGCCGCCGGTGAATTAGATCAGAAGCTAACAACGCAGCCACAATGAAATCTAAATTATTTTTTTCTTCTAGCTTGTTGATCTCTGTTCCCCGCGGCACGAGGCCGCGGGAGCCGCTAGTCTCTGGGACGGAGTGAAGCCGCGGATCGGTTCATTCTTTGACTCGCATCTGATCGAACGCGCAATCAGCGGCCACTCGGCCGCTGACCAACTGCACGCCCATCGTACAGTCGTCGTGGATGCGGTTGAAACCGGCTAGCCCCCGTCCCGCAGCGAAGGCGTTGTCGTGGACCGCCTCGCCGTCGGGGCCCAGCGGGCGGCATTGGTCGTCGATGCCGATGCCCGCCCGGAACAGCGCGTGGTCGTCCCAGGGGCGGTCGTCGAGGAGGTTCGGGACGAACTGCTCGTCGGGATTCGAAATCGGCTGGCCGTCGAGCCACAGTGGGGCGCCGGTCGCCGGTTCGCACAGCGGCGCCGACGCCGGGAGTCCCCCCTCGAGCCAGCCGCCGGTCGCCAGGATGACGGCGTCGACTTCACATGGTTTGTCGGTGCCGGTCTCGACGGCGGTGATCGAGTCGCCGTCGGCAATCAGCGACCAGTCGTCGGTCTCGATCCAGTGATCGGCCGCGTCGTGGTCCCGGTCGCGGCGCGATCGGTCGAGCCGCCACCCGTGTACGGGATGGCGGGCGGCCGGCCACTCACCCCATCGGATGTCGAGTGCAGCGTCGAGCCCATCGGAGAGGCGAGCGTGCTCGTCGGGTGAGGCTCCCAGACACGGGGGCAATCCGACGATGTCGAGTCCGTGCTCCTCGACCAGGTCCGCGGCCCGATTCGCGAGC
The DNA here is from genome assembly GCA_042218355.1 of Bradymonadaceae bacterium. GTDB lineage: Bacteria > Myxococcota_A > Bradymonadia > Bradymonadales > Bradymonadaceae > CAJXPB01. The sequence continues at coordinate 3,240 of JBDGRG010000176.1, read as the reverse complement.
GATTCACCGCCGTCGGGCAACTGTTCCGTCAGACGCGTGGCGACGCGTACGGCGTGGCCCCCCGCGACCTCGTCGAACGGCGCGAGTTCGACGACCCGAGCAGTGATTGATTCGGCCCGCCCGACGCGCTCCGCCACCCGGGAGGCGCGCCAGTCGTCGAGGGCGGGGCAGGCGACGACCCCCAGTTCGTCGTCGGCTTGCAGTACGAGTGCTCGGGCGGACTCGGCAACCAGATCGGGGAACGCGGGCTCGCCGTACGGCCCCGGCAGTGTGTGCTCGACGTCGCGGACCAGAGAGGCTTCGCCCAGGTCGTCGGCCCCAGATTCCGTCAGTTCGTCGACCGCGTCCAGATCGAGTCCGAGCCGGCGGTAGGGATGGTATGGCCGCCGTTCGAGCAGCCGCTCCCAGCGGTCCGAGCGTTCCCGCCGCACGTTCGGTTCCGCAGCATCCGTCGGCCCTATACAGCCCGCCGACGAGGTCGGGCGTTCGGAGACCGGGCCCCAGACCCAGCCCAGCCCGCCCCAGAGCGCGGAGAGGTCGCGGCTCGTCGACCGCAGGGCGACGGTCTCGACGTCCGCCTCCCGCAGTCGGGCGAGGGCGACCGTCGCCGCCAGATCCGAACCGAGGACTGCGACGGACGGGCGAGTGTCGGGGGCGTCGGTCACGGCGCCTCCTCGTCGGCCACGAGTTCGTCCGGATCCGCTCCGAAGACGCCGGTCGACTCGAAGAACCAGTGCTGTCCGACCTCCTCGGCGACCCACTGATCGTCGGCCATCGCCGGCGCGCGGCTCGCCCAACGCTCGCGCTGAAGACCGAGTGCGACCTCCCGCCGGGCGGACGAGCCGAGCCCGCGCTCGTCGCAGAAGATCTCGGCGGCGCGCCGGGCGGCGTGCCACCCGCCGTCGAGGCCGCATCCGAGCCGGATGCGATACCGACAGTCGTCGAGGGTCTCGACCAGCTCGTGTCGGATCGCGTACCGCAGCTCGGCCTCGGTGATCGGCTCGGAGGGGTCGACGAAGCGGGCCCACTCGGGATGCGAGCGGAGCAGATCGAGAATGCGGTCGGCGCGGGAACCGTGCCGGTAGAGGATCCGGCGGGCGGCGTAGGGCTCGACCCCGACCGCCTCGAAGG
>JBDGRG010000176.1:0-2099 GCA_042218355.1 Bradymonadaceae bacterium | reverse complement strand
GCCCGGCCGAAGGTCGTGCTCCTCGCCGCCGGGGAGCGGGACCTCGTGCGTGCGGCACTCGGCGTCGACGTCCAGCCGGTCGCAGACCGCGTCGACGGCCTCCTCGGCCATCAGGCGGTAGGCGGCGAGTTTGCCGCCGGCGATCGACATGAAGTTGTCGATCCCTTCGTCGCCGTGATCGAAGATCCGGTGGTCGCGCGAGAGGTCGCTCTCGTACTGGCCGTCGTCGTACAGGGTCGGCCGGCAACCGACGACCGTGTCGATGATCCGGTAGTCGTCGACGTCCGGAAAGACGCGGCGCACACCGTCGAGTATGTACTCGACCTCGTCCCGCGTGACCGGGATGTCGTCGAGGTCGCCCCAGTAGTCGTCGTCGGTGGTCCCCAGGTAGGTGACGTTCTGATGCGGAGCGATGAAGACCTGTCGGCCGTCGATCGCCTCGGAGATGATGGCGTAGTTCGTCACCCGGCCGGCGAGGACGAGATGGACCCCCTTGCCGGGGCGGACGCGGCAGTTCGTCGCACCCGCCGACCGCGCGACGTCTTCGGCCCAGGCGCCGGTCGCGTTGAAGACGAGATCGCCGTGGACCTCTCGCGTTCGCCCGCCGGTTCGGTCGCGGACCCGCACACCCCGGACGGCCCCGCGCCGTTCGTCGCTTCCGTCGTCGAGCAAGAACTCCTCGACCTCGGTGTAGTTGTGGACGTCGGCGCCGCGCTCGTGGGCGTCGAGGGCGTTGAGGAAGGTCAGCCGCCCCGAATCGATGCCCCATTCGTCGGTCGTGACCGCGCCGATGACGTCGTCGGGCAGTCCCGGTTCGAGCTCGAGCGCCTCCTCGGGGTCGAGGCGGGTGTGGGGCTGGCCCCCCTTCAACGGGGCGTAGCGGTCGTACGTGTCGAAGTAGATCTCCGCGCCCTCGAGCATCGCGCGATTGAAGGCGCTGTCGCCGCGGACCGGAAACAGAAAGGGGACGCGGAAGAGCAGGTGAGGGGCGATCTGCTGGATGTGGCCCGAATCGTAGCAGGACTTGCGCGTGACCGACGGGTCGTCGGAGAGATAGCGCAGCCCCCCGTGGATGAACCCGCTCGACGCCCAGCTCGCGCCCGTCCCGAAGTCGTTCTTCTCGAACAGGGCGACGTCGAGCCCGCGCATCGCCGCATCTCGGGCGATGCCGCAGCCGTTGATGCCGCCGCCGACGACGATCAGGTCGTACGGATTGTCGGCCGTCCCGAGTGTCACGTGAGCCCGACGTGCTGGTCGGTCGAGGAGCTGCCGTTCAGTCGTCGTCCCGGTCGAGCTTCAGGCCCAACTCCGCGAGCTGTTCGTCGCGGACCGCGCTGGGCGCCTTGCAGAGCGGGTCCGCCGCTCGGTGCGTCTTGGGAAACGCGATGACGTCCCGCAGCGAGTCCATCCCGGTCATCAGCATGACCATCCGGTCCATGCCGTAGGCGATGCCCCCGTGGGGCGGAGGGCCGTACTGGAAGGCGTCGAGCAGGAAGCCGAACTTCTCGCGCGCCTCCTCCTCGGAGATCTCGAGCAGGTCGAAGATCCGCCACTGCAGGTCGCGGCGGTGGATACGGATCGACCCGCCGGCGATCTCGTGGCCGTTGATGACCAGGTCGTAGGCGCGGGCTCGCACCGAACCCGGATCGTCCTCCAGGTCCGAGATGTCCTCGGGGAGCGGATGGGTGAACGGGTGGTGCATCGACACCCAGCGCTCCTCGCCGTCGTCCCATTCGACCAGCGGCATGTCGGTGATCCAGACCGGCTCGAACTCGTCGTCGTCCGCCAGGCCGAGGTCGTCGGCCAGATGCTCGCGCAGATGCCCGAGGCTCGGGGCGGCCACCTCCAGGTCGTCGGCGACGAACAGCAGCAGGTCGCCGGGCTCGGCGGCCATCGCCCCGTCGACGGCGTCGATCTCGTCGGCCTCGAAGAAACTCGCGATCGGACCGGACCAGCCGTCGCCGTCGACCTTCGCCCAGGCCAGCCCCTTGGCGCCGTGGACGCCCACGACCTCCTCCAGGTCGTCGACGTCGGACCGGCTGTAGGTCTCGGCGCCGCCGGGGACGCGGATACCTCGCACGCACCCGCCCGACTCGACC
>JBDGRG010000175.1:0-8327 GCA_042218355.1 Bradymonadaceae bacterium | reverse complement strand
GCGGCGTGCACTCGTGCTCTCGGGAGGAGGAGCGCGCGGTGCGTACGAGGCGGGCGTGTTGCGGTACATCCTCGACGCAATCCCCGAGTCGACCGGAGAACCGGTCGGGTTCGACATCCTCTGCGGGACCAGTGTCGGAGCGGTCAATACCGCCTGGCTGGCCTCGACGCTGCACCGGCCCGACCGGTGTGCCCGACGGATGTGGTATCTGTGGCGGACGCTGAAATTCACGGAGGTGATCGAGCCGTCGTTCGCGACGCTGTGGTCGAAACTCAAGACCGCGCTGGGCGGAGACCCCGTGCCCGGCACCGAACCCGAGGGCGCGGCGGAGGGAGGTAATCGCGGTGGGGTGTTCACATCGACCTTCTTCCGGGAGCTGATCCGCCGCGAGATCGATTTCGGACAGATCGGTCGGAATTTGTCGGACGGGCTGCTCGATGCAGTGACGGTCACCGCGACCGACATCGCGTCGGGCCGTGCGACGGTGTTTGCTCAGACGGCGACCGGCGAGTTACCTCCGTGGACGCGCGACCCGCGGCGCGTGGCGGTCGGCGGGAAACTGACCCCGGCCGAGGTGCTCGCCAGCGCGGCGATTCCGATGTTGTTTCCGGCTGTGCAGATCGGCCAGCGCTGGTTCTGTGACGGCGGACTCCGGCAGAATACCCCGCTGACGCCGGCATTGCGGTTGGGGGCCGACCGCGTGCTGGTCGTGAATCTGCACAGCGAGTCGATGATGCCCGAACCGACGACCAGCCCGTTCGAGGACGACACGATCGATGCGTTCCGCGATCGCCCGCCGAGCTTTCTGTTTCAGATCGGCAAGTTGCTCGACGCGCTCCTGCTGGACCCGCTCGAGTACGACCTGATGGTCCTCGAACGGATCAACGCGATCCTCCGTCAGACCGAAGAGATGTTTGCGCGGGACGGACGATCGGGAAAGGAGCAGCTGAACGAAATGATGCGGGCTCACCGGGGGCTGGGGTATCGGGTCGTCGAGACCGAGTTGCTCCGTCCGAGCCGCGATCTCGGAAAAATGGCCTACGACTTCGCCCAGTCGGTCGACGACGACTTCTGGGGGTCGCGAATGGTCGGCGCGGTCTGTGAGCGAGCGCTCGAAAACGAGGGATATCGCGAGAGCGATCTGCTCAGTTATCTGCTCTTCGACGGCGGATACACCGGTGAGTTGCTCGAGCTGGGCTACGAGGATGCGGCGGCGAATCACGACGATCTGGTCGAGTTCTTCGAGGATTGAGTCCCAACGGTTCCCTCGGCGAGGAATGCCGAGGACGCCGAAACGTTGATTCGGTGGGCTGTCCATGAGACAGTAGCGTGAGATGATTCTGGGATTGCTCGCCTTCCTTCTCGCTGACGAGGGTCGACGTCTTCGCCATGCCCAACGCCTCACGACACGCCTGGTCGCCGGTGCCGGTCGCGATCGTCTGGGGAGCGTTGCTGGCGCTGGTCGGGGGAGTCCCCGCGGTCGCCGGTGCCCAGAGCCGCCCCGATCCGTCTGGCGGAGCGAAACTGCCCTCCGACGGCCAACAGCCCCCCTCCGACGACGGCGATCGGTCGATTCGCGAGTCCGTCGAGTTGCTGCTGAGTGGCTATCACTACACGCCCACGCGAGAGGATCTGACCGAGGTCGCCGCCTCGGAGACGATCGCCGAGATCCTTCGGAAAATCGCCGCCGACCAGTCCGCCCGGCCGTCGCTCCGATTGCGGGCGGTCGATGCCCTGGCTCTGTTTCCCTCCGAGCGCAACGAGGCGTTCCTCGCCGATCTGCTGTCGCTCCCCAGCGGCGACGAGGCCTCGGGCGACCGGCAGACTGCCGAATTGCTCCGCCATCACGCGATCTCCAGTCTCGCCGAGATGCTGGAAGACGCGCGAGCGGTCGAGCGTCTCGGGCGATTCCTCCGTTCGGACGACGTCCAGTTGGAACTGACCACGATCACCGCGCTCGGACGCCACGCCGGAGCGCCGGGGCTCGAGCGTCTGCGCCGGCGCGCCGACGAGGTCGACTCCGAGGTGGTCCGAGAGCAGTTGAAGACGTACGTCGACGTCGACGGAGAGGCGAAGGGCGAATGAGGGGGGCCGAGTACCACCGACTCCGCACCATGCGTGACACCATGCCGAGCCAAGAACCCGCCGAGAAGAAGGAGGACGACGTCCAGCCCGGGGAGGGAGAGGACGAGGATACCCTCCAGCTGGAGAAGAATCGGGTCGAACACCTTCAGACGGGCTACGAGGGCCAAGAGGACGCCTGCATCATCGTGATTTCGGGGTCGCAGGTCGGTCGCATGGTCAAACTCGGAGGGGGCGGGGTTACGCTCGGCCGCCATCCGACGTGCGATCTCGAGTTGGACGATCTCGGGGTTTCCCGCGAACACGCGCGGGTCGAGCGCGACGACGACTCGGTGTACATCCAGGATCTGGACAGCTCGAATGGCACCTTTCTGAACGGTCGCGAGATCGAACGTCGCCGCGAGTTGTCCGACGGCGACAAGCTGTCGGTCGGCGCCTCGACCATCCTGAAATTCACCTATCAGGACCCATTCGAGGAGACCTTCCAGCGGAAGATGTACGAGGCGTCGCTGCGCGACAGTCTGACCGACGCCTACAACCGAAAGTATCTGCAGAGCTACCTGCGCTCCGAGCTGTCGTTTTCGGAACGACACTCGACCGTACTCAGCCTGATTCTGTACGACTTCGACGACTTCGAGCGCATCAACAACCGCTACGGGCACCTGGCCGGCGATACCGTGCTGGTCGAGGTCGCCGACATGGTGCGTACGTCGATCCGCGAGGAGGACGTCTTCGCCCGGTTCGGGGGGGACGAGTTCGCGGTTATCTCCCGGAAGATCGGAGGGGACGACGCGGAGACCTTCGCCGACCGGTTGCGCGAGATGATCGCGGAAAAGACGTTCTCCTACGAGGGGGACACCTTCGAGATCACGCTGAGTCTCGGGGTGGCGTCGACGGATTATCTGGAGCCCTCGAACCCCCGTGATTTCCTGACCTTCGCCGACACAGCGCTCTATCGCGCAAAGGACGACGGCGGAGACAGTGTCCGTCTGGCCGGAGCCGAGGCCGACGCGGACTGACCGTCGCTGCGGGCGTCGATTTCGTCGACGTTCGAGGGGACGCGGTGTTCCCGTCCGTCGATCGAGAGTATCGACTTCTCTTCGCGTCCTTATTCGTGCCTTCGCGTCTTCGTGGCCCCTATTTCGCCACTCTGAACGGAGACGTTCAGCGGAAAACTTGCCCGGGGGGACGGGGAGGCTAGACTCGTGGTGTCCGCCTCGATTCCTTCGACGAGGGCGAGACGTCGATGCACCCGCTCGTCTCCCGCATACGACCGAGTCTCCGCACGGCCGCCGTCAGTTGGACCGTGCTGCGTGCGCTCGCCTGGCTGCTCGCCGGACGAGCCGGTGCCGTCTGGCCGCAACTCGAGCGGGAGGGTTACGAGGTCGGAGGTGCGCTGTGGGTCGTCTCGGTACGCGGATTGCGGGAGGTTTCGGGGATGCTCCCGACGGTCGCGGGCGTCGACGGCTCCGTCGCCCTACTCGCTGCCGCCGGCGAGTTCGCACTGCTGGTGGGAGCCGTCGCCCTGTACGCCGCCGCCCGTCGCCGGGAGCTACCCCAGACGGCCGACCGGGCGACGTGGCTCTGGCTGGCGTCGCCGGTCGCCGCGCTGACGCTCCCGGTCGGCCCCTGGAACTTCGCGGCGCCGGCGGCGCTCGGAGCGATCTGGGCCGTCTCGACGGCTCGCCCCGTCGCCGCGAGTGCCCTGCTGGCGGTCGCCGTCGGATTTCGCCCCGAGCTGGTTCTGCTCGCCCCCGGGTTGGCGTGGGGGTGCTGGCGGGAGTGTTCGCCCGATGGACGCGCCTTCGGGACCTGGCTGATGGCGACGCTGCCCGCTGCGGCGTTTACCGCCTGCGTCGTCGCCGCGCTGGGGCTGGTAGTGGGCACCGAACTGCCGATGCACGGACTCTACCCCGGCGAGGGATGGCGGCGTTCGTTCCAGACCGACCAACTGCTGGCAACGACGTCGCTGATGGTACTGGTCCTGGGAGCGAGTGCCGTTGCGGCCGCCCTGATCCGGGAGATCGCCGAGATGCCGGCGTACTGGACCGCGCTGGCACTCCCCTTGATCGTGTGGCCGTTTCTCCATCGACCGGCGGTCGTCGCGGCCGGTATCTGGCTGGTGGCCGTGCCGCTGTTCGTCGCCCTCGCCCGAACCCTCGAACACCGGGGCGTCGAACGGGCGGCGTTCGCGGCGATGCTGGGGGGGCAGTGGCTCTGGCTGGTCGCGTAACTCTTCAGCCGACAGTCTTCCGTCTCGCGTCGCAACCCGGCCGTCGTCAGACGGCAGTCCGTGGGGCTCAGACGCGCTTCAACCCTTCCTCCCAGCGCTCGAGGTGCTCGCGTCGGGCCGCCTCGTCCATCTCCGGCGCGAAGACTCGATCCGCTCGCCAGATCGCTCGGATCTCGTCCAGATCCTCGAACAGTCCCGCGCCGAGCCCAGCGAGGAGCGCGGCGCCGAGGACCGTCGTCTCGGTGTTCTCGGGTCGGACGATCCGGCAGTCGAGAAAATCGGCCTGCATCTGCATCAACAGATCGTTTCGGGCAGCTCCGCCGTCGACCTTCAGCTCGGCGACGGGCCCACCGAAATCGCTCTCCATCGCCGAGAGGACGTCGACGTTCTGCAGCGCGATACCCTCCAGTGCGGCGCGGGCGATGTGACCGGCCTCGGTGCCGCGGGTCAGCCCCCACAGCACGCCCCGTGCCTCCGAGTCCCAGTGCGGGGCACCCAGCCCCGACAGGCTGGGCACGGCGACGACGCCCTCGCTCGACTCGACCGTGCGGGCGAGTTCCTCGATCTCCGGGATCGAATCGATCAGTTCCAGGCCGTCCCTCAGCCAGTGGACCATCGCGCCGGCGACGAAGACGCTCCCTTCGAGCGCGTAGGTCGTCTCCCCGCCGATCCGCCAACCGGCGGTCGTCAGCATGCGGTGCTCGCTCAGTACGGGGTCGTTCCCGGTGTTCATCAGCAGGAATGCGCCCGTCCCGAAGGTGCACTTCGCCGCTCGTTCCTCGAAGCAGGCCTGTCCGAAGAGGGCGGCCTGCTGGTCACCGGCCATCCCGCAGACGGGTGTGCCGTCGGCCAGCTCGTCGAGCCCGCGCGTCTCCCCGAGGAACTCCGCGTTGCCGGTGATCTCCGGGAGCAGTTCGGGCGGGACGTCGAACAGGTCGAGCATCTGTTCGTCCCAGGTCGCCGACTCGAGATCCATCAACAGGGTGCGCGACGCGTTCGAGACGTCGGTCTTGTGGACCTCGCCGCCGGTCAACCGCCAGAGCAGGTAGCTGTCGATGGTACCGAAGGCGAGTTCGCCGCGTCGGGCGCGTTCCCGAGCCCCGTCGACGTGGTCGAGCAGCCAGGCGATCTTCGTCGCCGAGAAGTACGGGTCCAGCAGCAGACCGGTGGTCCGCTGGACCGTCGGTTCGACGCCGTCGGCCTTCAGGCGTTCGACAGTCTGCTGCGTGCGGCGGTCCTGCCAGACGATCGCGTTGTGGATCGGTCGGCCGGTCTCCCGGTCCCAGACGACGGTGGTCTCCCGCTGGTTGGTCAGCCCGACCGCCGCGATATCGTCGGCGTCGACGCCGGCCCGCCGCTTGGCCTCGGCGAGGGTGCGTCGGGTCGACTCCCAGATCGACTCCGGGTCGTGTTCGACCCAGGAGGGCTCGGGATAGATCTGGTCGAACTCCCACTTGACGTCCGCACGAACCTCGAGCTGGCGGTCGAGGATCGCGACGGTCGTCCCGGTCGTGCCCTGATCGATCGCGCAGACGAACTGCGACATCGGTGTCTCCCTCGGTGGTCGCGATTGTAGCGCCTCCTTACCAAGCAACCGATGAATTATGAATGGGCCTCCCTCCAGTCGGCCCAGTGATTGAGTAAGTGAGCTACAACCGCACGACCATTGCCGGCCGACGGGGTTGGAAGCACTCCACCGCGATCGCCGGTCGACGGACCACCGCCGGTCGCTATTCCGGCCGGCGTCGCTTTAGCGTCGCCGGTTGACACAGACCGAGGTGCAGGCGGTGGTTTCAACCCCGTGGACGACGGACGACACGCCCCCCGGTGACCGGGACCGACTACCCGTGGAAGACGTTCGATGCGCCCCTCCGGTCCCCGACGACGTGCCGACACGACGCCGGCGGACACGTTGCGTCACGTGGTCGGAGTTGGTTGACTGTCGATCCGTCCTCGGCGTCTGACCGCGGAGGTGTGCGAACCGTGTCGTACTCGCTGTCGATGCATTCGAAGTCCCTGGTCGTCGGGGGGATCGTCCTCCTGGCGGTGGGGTGTACCGATCGCCGGGGCCGAACGTCGCCTCCCGGCGACGCCGACGGCTGTTCGGATGGTGGGGCCCCGTGTACGTCCGACGTCTGTCGGGGCGACGGCTGCGCATCGAACGGTGGCTGCGACGTGGATCGGGAGTGTCCGGGGGATGCGGGGTGTGGCGCCGGGGGCCGATGCGTCGCGTCGACCTGTCGAGCGGACGCCGGAGCGGCAGACGACGCAGGCGGGGCGGGCTGTCGACGAGGCGTCTGCGACGGGGAATCGGGCCGCTGTGAGAACGCGCGAGTCTGCTCGTCGGTCGACGAGTGTCTGGGCGGGTTCGTCTGTCTGGCCGGCGAGGGTACCGAGGGTCGCGGGCGATGCGTGCCGCGAGCCGAGGCGTGCGGACCGGGCGGGTGTCCGGGTCGAGAACGGTGTGAGTACGACCCGGAGGCCCTCACTGCCGCCTGCAAACCCGCGTCCGGCGACTGCGACGAGGCCGACGACTGTCGGGCCCGGCGGATCTGCCCGGCCGGGGAGTGTGTCGATCCGACCCGGTGCGAACGCGACCCGGCCGAGCCGAACGAGACGCTCGGGTCGGCGTCGTCGGCCGCCGAGCTCGGACCTCGCCGGCCGATCCGGGGACGGCTCTGCCCCGCAGACGTCGACGTGTACGACCTGTCGATGGAGGGGACACGGACCGGGGGGCGCGTGGCCGCCACTGTCCGCGTCGCCCCTGTCGAGGCTCGCGAGGTCGCACTGGAGGTCGAGTTGATCGACGGCGAGGGGAACGTGGTCGATCGGGTCGCCCCCGGGGCCGGCCGCTCGTTCGGGGTCTCGCATGTCGTCGGTGCCGCGGCCGCCGGCCCGTTCCGGGTCCGCATCCGTCAGGCGGGGCCGATCGGCGGGCGAGGTGTACGCTACGACCTCTACATGTCGTCGGTCTCCGCGGACGCCGCGTCGAGCTGTTCGTCCGCCGAATCGATCGGCGACGCCGGCTCGGAGACGACCGACGGCGCGCCTCGGGTCTCGCGGCGCCGTTTCTGCGGGCAGTCCGCCGGGCGGCGCGCGGAGCGAACCTACGCGATCACCCTCGAGCGGCCCGGTCGGCTTCGGGTCGAGCTGATGCCCGAGGCCGGGGCGGACCTGAGTCTGGAGGTGCGCCGGGCCTGTCGCTTTCCCGAGTCGGTCGTCGGCTGTGCCGCCGGGGCGGGCGAGGGGGGCCGCGAGGTCGTCGAGCGGACCGTCGAAGCCGGACGGTACGTTGCGATCGTCCGGTCTGCCGGCACCGGCGAGGGCGGTGGATTTACCCTCTCGGCGCGCCGGGTCGAGGCCGCCTGCACCCCCTCGGACGAAACGTGCATCGAGGGTGGGCGCATGCGGCGGTGTCGGCCCGGCGGGGAGGGGGCGCGGACCGTCGCCTGCCGGCGCGTGTGTCGACCCCTGTTCGGCGGCTGTCGTCCCCCCGACGGCAACTGGTGCTCGGCGGCGAATCGTCTCTCCGGACGCCGGGGAACGTTCGACGTCTCGTGGGAGGAGCTCACCGACGCGATCCGGGCGCCCGGGGGGCAGTGCCAGTCGGCGGTCGGATCGGCCGTCGGGGGACCGGACTACGCCCGGGCCGCGACGATCCCCCCCGGCGACGTCTTGACGGCGCGCCTCCGCCCCGGCCCCCGGGCCGACGGCGCCGTCTACGTCCTCGACAGCTGTGGACGCGGGGCGAGTTGTCTGGCCTCGGGCGAGCCCGGCCGGCGGACGCTCGCGTGGGTTCGAAATCGAGGGGGCAGCGAGCGTTCAGTCAGGGTCGTCGCCCGGGCTCGGCCGGGGGACGCCGGAACGGGTCGGTTGGAACTCCGGCTGCGGGACGCTGTCTGCAAGCCCGGCGCCGTCTCGTGTCGGGGGCCGACGCGGCGGGTCTGCAACCGCCTCGGGACCGCGCGGCGGCCGGTCGGGCGCTGCCGGCTCGGCTGCCGGGGAGGCCGTT
>JBDGRG010000174.1:0-2062 GCA_042218355.1 Bradymonadaceae bacterium | reverse complement strand
AGATCGGCGTCGAATACCTGGCCGCCCTGGAGGACGGTCGTGTCTCCGAACTGCCCCGCCGCGTCTACCTACGCGGCTACCTCCGCAAGATCGCACGGGCAGTCGATGTACCACCCTCGGAACTCCTCGAGCGATACTTCGATATTCTCGAAAACGATGGTTCAGATCGCGCGGTCGTGTCCGACTGAAGACTCCACCGTTCCATCGATAGCATCCGTCGATGGAAGGAGGGGGCCGCTTCCGCGGGACGACGCACGGAGGGAGCCGACAGCCGTCCCGGTCGGCGGTGCCTACCGCCAGTCTCCGCCCGTTCGAAGGTGCGAGAGTGCCCGTTCGAAATCCTCCGGGTAGGGGGCCGTCGCGTCGACCTCGCGGCCCGAGGGAGCTCGAAACCCGAGAGTGCGTGCGTGAAGGGCCTGACGGTCGATGACGCTGGCCGACGACGTCGCGCGACCGGCGTACGTCGAGTCACCCAGAACCGGCGCGTTGGCCTCGTAAAAATGCATCCGGATCTGATGCGTTCGACCCGTCTCGAGCCGGCATTCGACCAGCGCGGCGCCCGAGTCGAACCGCTCGCGCACTCGATAGTGGGTCACCGCCCGGCGATCCGAGTCGGTCTTCCCGGTGTAGCGGATTCGATTCGCCGGGTCCCGGCCGTGTGAGGTATCGAACGTTCCGGCATCCGGAATCGATTCACCGAAGATCAGCGCGTGGTACTCTCGACGGATCTCGTGCTCGCGAAAAAGGTCCGCGAGGTGGTGGTGGGCGCGGTCGGTCTTGCTGACGACGAGCGCACCGCTGGTCTCCTTGTCGATCCGGTGGACGATCCCCGGCCGCCGTTCACCGCCGACGCTCGACAGTTCGTCCAGATGGTGCAGAAGCGCATTGACCAGTGTGCCGTCGGGATGGCCCGGCGCAGGATGGACGACCATCCCGGCGGGTTTGTCGACGATCGCCCACTCGTCGGCCTCGTGCAGAATGTCGATCGGGATGTCTTGCGGTTCGAGGTCGGGCTCGCGAACCGGTTCGTAATGCCAGACGATTTCGTCGCCGGGACGGAGGAAATGCCCCCCCTTGGATACGGTCTCGCCGTTGAGCTCGATCTCCCCCTCGTCGATGCGCTTTTTGACCTGAGATCGCGACTCGGAGGGTTCGTCGCGGTCGGCGAGGAACACGTCGAGCCGGACGTCCTCCTGGGAGGGCCCGACCCTGAATGCGTACGTCGGCATCGCTACCAGATCTCGCTGTCGTACTGACCGGCGGGGGCGAAGATTTTATCGATGATCTGCATCTCGAAGACGATGGTATCCTCGACGATCTCCTCGTCGACGTGGCTGCGAAAATTCTTGCGCGCGTCGCGCAGGACGTCGTCGAGTTCCTCGAAGAGGTTGTCGTTTTTGACCCCCCGCTCGATGCGCTCCTGGAGGTCGGGATAGATGGCGATGTCCGAGGCGATGACCTCCGCTCGGCGCTTCGCCTCGCGCAAGTCGTCGGTCTTTCCGCTGTCGTCGGCCATCCTCGTCTCCTCGTCTGGGGGCGACTCCGACTCGGCCCGAGGGTAAGTCTCGATCGGCGACCCCGCAACCTGATCGTCGGTCCTCGCCCGCCCCGAACGGAATCTCCGACTTTCCGGTCGCTGCTCCCGAGTCTCCGGACGTCCGCTCGGCGCGTTCCCCCGCCCCCTCTCCGCCCGAAGCTCGCCACAGTCTGCGCCCGCCCCGCACATTCGACGCAACGCTCGGCGCCGAAACGGCGATCACAGACATGGAGGGGGTGGCCTCGGCGCCCGACCGCAAGAGTGGCCATCGAGCGATTGAGCGAGTGAGCAACTGGGCCAAGACCGCCCCCCAGGAAATCTCCGATGTCTGACTTCCGATTTCCGACCTTCAGACTCCGCTCGCACGCGGCATCAAAGAGGGTCCGCTTCGATGCGGTGCGTCCCTCTCCGGGATCCGACACCATTCCGACATTCGACGCAACGCTCGGCGCCGAAACGGCGATCATAGACATGGAGGGGGTGGCCTCGGCGTCCGGCCGTTCGCGGTTGAAGCGGCTCGACCCA
>JBDGRG010000173.1:8757-11024 GCA_042218355.1 Bradymonadaceae bacterium | reverse complement strand
CGACCGACAGCTGCAGTTCGACCCCCTCGGCGTCTTCGGTCCCGTAGTTCCGAATGTCGGCGGCGAACTCCCAGGTGTTCTCTCCGGCAGCGCCGCGCTTCCGGTAGTCGATGCCGGTGACGGCGAGGTTCGCGCGTTCGTCGGACGCCCCGATTCGGACGGTGTCGACCGGATGTTCGACCGCCGCCGACGAGCCGGGTCCATCGGGAAAGCCGCCCCGAGCGAAGTCACTGACCGCGACGATCCGCTTGTTGGGCAGTTCACTGCCCGAGAGCAATTCGTCCGCACGGACCAGGGCGGCCGGAAGATCTCCGGTTCCGCCCGTCGGTTCGAGCGACTGGAGTTCGGTGCGGACCTCGTCCTTGTCGTCGACGAGCCTCGCGACGGGCCCCTCGTCGGGGGCGGTCGTGCGCAACAGTGCGACCTTGTCCCACGGTTTCAGAGCATCGAGCTCGCGGTTCAGGCGGCGTTTCGCCCGCTTCCACCAGCGGTCGTTCCGCATCGACAGACTGTCGTCGGCGACCAGGACGACCGCCTCGGGCAGCCGTGTATCGCTGCCGACTGCGGCCTCGCTGTAGACGTACGGTTTGGCGAGTGCGAGTGCGAGCAGTGCGACCGCCAGCACCCGGAGCAGCATCAGAAGCCACCGTCGGACCTTGATGCTGCGGGCCTCCTTTCGGTCCGACTCTCGGAGCAGGCGGAGGGCCGGGAATCGCTGTCGGACCGCCTGACGGCGGTTGATCAGGTGGATGGCGATCGGAAGTCCGGCTGCAAGCAATCCCAGCAGATAGAGCGGTTCGACGAAGCTCACAGCCGCCTCCTCAGGAAGCCCAGACAGACCTCCTCCAGGGGCTGGGTCGTCGCGAACCGCTGGTAGGCGATGTCACCGTCGCGACAGCCCCGTTCGATGAAGTCCATGTGCTCGCGCATCCGGCTGACGTAGTCGTCGCGCAGATCGTCCGGGTCGGCCAGCAGTTCGCCTTCGCCCTCGAGGCCCTCGAAGATGCGCAGGCCCTCGTAGGGAAGCGAGACTTCCGCCGGATCGACGACGTGGAAGGCGGCGACGTCCCGGCGCTGGGCCTTCAACACCCGAAGCAGCTTGAGCGTTTCTTCGTCGGCCTCGAGGAAATCGCTGAAGACGAAGATCATGCTGCGCTGGGGGGCGCGTTCGCCCAGCGTCTGGAGGGCGGAGTGGTAACTGGTCTCCCCCTCCCCCTCCATCTCCTCCAGAAACCAGAAGAAGTCCTCCAGGTGGCTTCGGCTCGAGGAGGCGGGGAGGAACTGGTCCGACTCGTCGGCGAAATTCAGAGCGCCGACGGCGTCGCCCTGACGGACCAGCAGGTAGGCGAAGGTCGCGGCCAGAAACGAGACGTACCGCAACTTGGTGACCTCGGCGCGCTCGCTGGCGAAATTCATCGAGCCCGAGGAGTCGATCACGAAGTACGCCCGGAGGTTCGTCTCGTCCTCGTACTCCTTGATGTAGAATTCGTCGGTCTTGGCGTAGACCTTCCAGTCGACGTGGCGCAGTTCGTCGCCGGGCGTGTACTCGGTGTACTCGGCGAACTCGACCGAGCCCCCACGGTGGGGGGAGGCGTGCAGCCCCGAGAGGATGCCGTCGACGAGGACGCGTGCACGCACCTCCATGTCCTCGAGTTCTTCGACGACCCCGGGATCGAGATATTCGTCGCGGAGTTCGGTCATTGCTCGAGGAGCCGGTCGATGATGTCCTCGCTGGTGATGTCCTCGGCCTCGGCCTGAAAGTTCGTCAACACCCGATGGCGAAGGACGGGCGGAGCGAGGGCCCGGACGTCTTCGCGAGAGACGGTCAATCGCCCCTCGAGAATCGCCCGCGCCTTCCCGGCGAGGATCAGATACTGACTCGCTCGGGGGCCGGCCCCCCAGCTGACATAGTCCTCGACGAAGCCGGGGGCGGCGTCGCTGTCGGGGCGCGAGGCGCGGACGAGATCGACCGCGTACCGCACGACCTCCTCACTGACGGGGACTTTTCGGACCAGCCGTTGCAGGCCGAGCACGTCCGACGCCTCGAGCACCGACTCGGGGTCGGGCCGACGGCTGCCGGTGGTCTTTTCGACGATCATCACCTCGTTGTCCGAGGTCGGATAGTCGACTTTAAGGTGGAACATGAATCGGTCGAGCTGCGCCTCGGGCAGCGGGTACGTTCCTTCCTGTTCGATCGGGTTCTGCGTGGCGAACACCAGGAAGGGGAGATCCAGTTCGTAGGTCGTCCCGCCCGCCGAGACCTCGTA
>JBDGRG010000173.1:0-8747 GCA_042218355.1 Bradymonadaceae bacterium | reverse complement strand
CTCCTGCATCGCCTGGAGCAGCGCGGCCTGCGTCTTGGGCGGCGTCCGGTTGATCTCGTCGGCCAGCAGGAGATTCGTGAAGACCGGCCCCCGCATGAACTTGAAGTGGCGCTCGCCCGTCGCCGCGTCCTCCTCGAGGATGTCCGTCCCCGTAATGTCGGCGGGCATCAGGTCCGGTGTGAACTGGATCCGGTTGAAGTCCAGGTCCAGCACCGATGCCAGTGTCTGGACCATCGACGTCTTCGCCAGGCCCGGCACCCCCATCAGCAGCGAATGCCCGCGCGAGAAGAGCGCGATGAGCATGTGCTCGATCAGATCCGACTGGCCGTAGATTTTCTTGCGGACCTGTTCGAGGATCGAGTCCTTGGCATCGGCGATGCGCTCGACGCGCTCGAGCTCCTCGTCGTCGAGATCCCGTTCGCCGGACTCGGCGACAAGATCCTTCGCATCCATCGACATCGCTCTCCTCTAGTCGCAGTGTGGAATCGGCGATCGACAACGCCTGCCCGACGAGTCGCACCTCGCCGTTCGGTTCGCGGGGGCGACCGGTGACCAGCGCCGCGCCGTCGGCGGCGGTCGTGCGGTGTGTGCGGGGGCGGGCAGTTTCACGATATCACGTCGCAGGGGCCCGGCGATCGGCGGTTATTCGACCAGATCGACGAACTTCTTCTCGCGCTTCGCTCGGTCGGTATCGCCGAGCTTTTCGTAGACCCGGGCCAGCAGTTCGTGGACCTCGGGGTTGAACGGATTGATTCGGACCGCTTCGAGCAGGTGTTTGCGTGCTCGCTTCGGCCGGCCGGCCTCGAGATTCGCCTCCCCCAGTTCCAGCCAGATCGCGACGTAGTCCGGATACAGGCTCCTCGCCTCGGAGAGGACCTCGATGGCTCGCTCGTGCTGGCCCGTCTCGTTCAACACGTGGGCGAAACGGCTGCTCAGGCGAGGGTTCGGCGCCTCGGCCAGACGGGTCGCCTTCTCGTATTCGACGGTCGCCGCCTCGAAACGCTCGCGCGCCTGCAACATCTCGCCGAGTTTCATGTGATCCTTCGCCCGGGGTTTGTCGAACGTCTCGGGCTTCATCTTCTCCTTGCTCTGGTCCTTGAAGACCAGACCGTGCTCGAATTTTGCCCCCTCGGGGAGGTTCGAGTCGAGCGTCTCGCGCAGATACGCCTTCCAGCGGCTGGTGACGGTCGAGAAGTCGTTGCCCGTGATCACCTCGACAGCGCGGCGGGCGTCACCCGTCCGGGAGACGGCGTCGAGGAGGTCGACGAAGACCCCGTCGCCCTGCTGGCGGTGGAGGTACTCCATCAGCGTGTAGACCTGAGCGAAGGCCGTGCCGGCGTCCTCCTGGCTGGGGAGTTTGGCCATCGAGGGATGCATCTGTTCGAAGCTGACCAGATCGTCCTTCTTCAGCCGTTTGTCGAGCAGTCGACGCATCGACGGCGTCATGTGGTGGACGTCCGGCCCTCGCCATCGGTGCTCGAGATATTTGGCCAGCCCCTCGTGCATCCAGATCGGCACCTGCGTCTCCATCTTCCGATTGATGACCAGGTGGATGTACTCGTGGATCAGCGTGTCGGCCCAACCGTACCCCTTCAGCAGGGCTTTCGGGCTGGTGATCATCAGGCGGTTGTATTTGGCCAGAGCGATCGTACCCGAGGTTCGGATCTCCTCCTCGGTCAGACCAGAGACTTTCGCCAGTGTGGCGGTGGACGGGTAGACCTCCACCCGGATGGGCGTGTCGGGCCGGTGGTCCAGCGCTTTTCCGATGGCGTCGTATGCGCGCTCCAGCGCGCGAGCAGCATAGGGGACGAGGACCCGGTCCTTGCCGGGCTCGACGTAGATTTCGAACCGACCCTGGGGACTGACGTGCTTCTCGTAGTTCTCGGTGACCGTTCGTGTCGACTCGACCAGCTTTCGAAACCGGGCGTGCCGGTCGCCGCCGAATCCGTTGGTCTCCAGTTGGTCGAGTCGTTCGAGCGCGCGATCGTACCTCCCGTGGAGGAAGTCCTCGCGAGCGCGCAGATACTGGACCTGCGGCGAGTCGGGTTTGTCGCTGGCCAGCGAGTCGATGACCTTCGACGCTCGGTCGAACTGCCAGGTGTCGAGCAGACGCCGCGCCTGGGGGACCGTCTGAGCGGCGGCCGCCGCCGACCAGAGGAGCGAGATGGCCGCGGCGAGGGCGGCGATCCCGACTGCAGATTGTCTCCGGAGTCGATGCACGGTCGTCACTTCACGATGTTTTTGTAGTACTGTTCGATGGCGTCTTCGTATCCCTCGAGCTTGCCGCCGTCCATGGCCTTCATGACCTCCTCGCGGAGTGCCTCGCGCGAGGGTCCGTCGTCCTCGCCGGGAATCTCGACCTCCTCGCGTTTCATCCCGCGCCCCCCTTCGCGTCGGGACCGCTTCTTCTTCAGCGTCCGTTTCATCGACTGCTTGAGACTCTTCAGCTTCTTCAGCGCCGCCCGCTCCGAGTCGAGGGCTCCGCGGCCCCGACCCTTCTTCAACCGTTTCTTCGCCTTCCCCATTTCCTTCCGGGCCCTCTTCAGTTTCGGCGACAGCTGTTTCTCGAGCATCGGAAACTGCTTCGAACTCTTGCGGATCTTCTTCTGGAGTTTCTTCGCTCGCTCGGAGATGTTCTTCTGTCGTTTCGCCAGGCGCTTCAGCTGCTCGCCGGACGTCTTGCCCTTCATCGATTTCGCCCGCTTCTTCATCCGTCTGAGGGACTTTTCGATCTTCTTCGCCCGGGGCATCATGTCGCCGTCGACTCGGCGTTTGGCCGCCGAGGCGTTGCGACCGCGGGTCGATTTCGGGTCGGTCTGTCGTTTGGCCAGTCCGAGATTGAACCGCATCGACTCGAGGCTCTCCATCGACGACTTGGCTGCCTCCAGTGCCTGCTGGACGTCCTGCTGCTCGACCGCCTGGCGGAGCTTGCGAAGCGACTTGCGGTTCTTCTTCAGCCCGTATCGGTGATATTCGGGCAGCTTTTTCTCACCGATCGCTTTCAGGTCCTTCTGCTGACGCTCGACCCGCTGGCGCAGCTCGTCCATCTTCTTCTCGAGCATCTTGCGGATCCGCTTCTGGCGGGCCTTTTGAGCCTTGTTCTGGAGCCGACGGGTCTTTTTCTCCAGCGCGTTCTCCTGGTTTCGGAGATCGTTGACCTCGTTCATCAGCTTCGACACTTTTTTGTCGAGTTTCGACAGGCCCCGAGGCTGGGCGCCGGCGAACTGTCGGTTCATCTTCTTCCCCAGTGAGCTCAGCCGCTGGTCGAGTCGCTTCAGCGACTTCAGGGCGCCGTCGATGTTCCCGTTTTTCAGTTTCTGCTGCAGCGAGTTCAGGCTGTTCGCCATCTTGCGCGTGTTGGATTTCAGCTGCTTCTTCTTCAGGGCCTCCTCGTTGAGATGGCGCTCCGGGAGTTTGTCCAGCTGGGACTGCATCCGGGTCATCAACTCCGACATGCGCTGGCGCAGTCGAGCGATCTGACGCTGGATCTTCTTCTTCAGCTTCGGGTCCTTCGTCTTCTTGTATTTTTTCAGCAGTTTCTTCAGTTCGTTTTTCAGATTCTGGATATCCTCGCGGGTGGCTTTGATCGCCTCCATCTTCTGGGAGGCCACGAGTTCGAGCAGTCGCAGTAGACCGCGTTCCAGTTTCTGTTCGACCGACGAGACGAAGTCGGCGACCCGTTTGGCGGCGCGGCGGTCGAGCGTCTGAACGTCCCAGTTCTCCCCGGCGAGCTCCTCGTACAGCTGGCCGCCGCGTTCGTGTAGGTCGCGGAGTTGCTTGTACAGCCCCTCGAAGAGGCTGAGATTTCGGTCACTCATCAGGGGGTCGCTCTTCATCCGGTCCAGCAGCGACTTCATCTGCGAGAGCACGCGGCCCTCACGGCGATGGACGGAGCGGAGTCGAGTCAGCCGTTTGGCGAGTTCGCTGGGATCGGCGTCCTCGGGGATCTTCTGTGTGTACGTACTGTCCGACCCGGCGACCCGCTCGCCGACGGGATGTTCGAGGTAGTCCGCGAGCACGAGAAGCAGCTCGTCGGCGAGTCGACGCTCGGCCTCGAGGACTTCCATGTGCTCGTCCTCGGGACTCGAGACCTTCAGGACGAGCGGATCGCTGGTGCCGACACCCGGACCCGTGCGGGTGTTGTTGTCGCGCGCCTCGATCTGAAAGACGATCCGATCCTTGGGCTTCAGCGAGAGCGGGCGGAGATCGAAGGTGACTTTTCCCTCGGCCGAGGAGGGCGTGTTTTCGAGACTGGGGAGGTCGACCCGCGATCGCTGTTTGTCCGACTTGTTCCCGGCGAAGTGGTGGACTTTGTAGGCGCTGGAGACGCCGAAGTCGTCGCGCGTCGAAAAGGCGATTTTCAGGACGTCGTTCGGACTGACCTCGACGGTCCCCTCGTGCGACGTAATCTGGACCTTCGGTTTGTGGTCCGGTTTCGTCTCGATCGACCGCTCGGTGCCGTCCTCGATGGTAGTTCCGTCGGGCAGGACGGCCCGAAAGTGGTAGGTCCCACTCTCGGAGAGCACGAGATCGGTGCGGACACGGCGACTCCGCGGGCCGCTCTCCATCGAGACGACTCGCTGGTCGCCGCCGGTCTCGACGACCATTTCGATGTCGGCGTTGCGAAACAGCGGAACGGCGTCGATCGTCACCTCGGTGCCGACGACTGCTTCGATGTGGCCGGTGCTGTTGACCTCGGTGCGTTGCTCCGCGCCGGTGTAGCTGGGGGGGGTGTAGCGGAGTCGCAGGTCGCGGACGACCGGGCGGACGTGCTTGGAGTCGTCGGTCGCTGTCGACGCGGACGAGAGGGGCGCGCGGAGGGCCTCGACGGTCGAGCCGGGCGCGAGGCCGTAGCTGACGAGCATCAGCAACACGCATCCGACGACGGCAAACAGCGGGGGTTCGAGGGGGCGGTCCGGCAGGAGAGCGGCCAGGTGGTTCGCATCTCCGGCCCTCTCCCGGAGCTGGTCGACGGTGCGGCCGAGATGGGTCTCGGCGAGCGCGCGGCTGAATCCGAGTTCCCGGTCGCCGGCGTCGGGGCGGCCGACCATCTGTTCGCCGAACTCGAGCGCGGCGACGATGTCGCTTCGAAAATCGCGTTCGGCTCGTTCGAGCGCCCGCGCCGTGGCCTCCAGTCCCGACGCCTTGCGGACGAACCCCCAGAGTGCGACTGAACCGCCGATCGTCGCTGCCGATCCCCCCCCGTAGAGGATCCAGCGTGCGACGGTCGCGGCGGCGTCCGGAACGATGCCCGCGGCGAGCACGGCCGTGGCGAAGACAGCTGCCAGGGCGGCCGCGTACCAGAAGACCCCCTCGGCCAGCTGCTGCCGCCGCCAACGACGGCGGGTTTTCCGGAGGATGGTCCGCAATGCGCGGAGGTGTTGGCGGGCGTTGGAACCGTTCGAGTGTCGTCCGTCGCTCTGCCCGCTCTCCCCACCGTTCCCATCCCCGTGCCCGTCGCCTTCGGACGCGTCGGTGTCTCCGCCGTTCGCGTCATCGCCCGCCGACCGAGCTGTTCCGGAGGGGGCGTCTTCCTCCGAAGCGGGGGTCGCCCCCGTCTGATCGGGGGACTCGTCCGATTCGGTGTGAGGTGCGGCCTCCGCCTCGTCCCCCGGGTCGCCACCACCCTCTGGGCTCGGGTCCGAATCTGGCTGGGAAGAGTCGTCCATGAAACACCGCTGTCGGGGTTGGTGTCCGCCCTCGTTCGAGGCGCGGTTCGTCGAGCCGATCGACGGGTCGTTGGCGGTCGGATGGGTGGTGACGACCCGTTCGATGCCGGTCGAACACGGGGGCCACCGCCCAGGGTCGCGCGCGCCGGGATTCGGTAACATGACGGCGGCGGTGTTTTAATCCCTCGAGGTGGGCTCCCTGCGGTCGGCCGGTAGTAAAAGTCGAGTCGTCGAGCCACGACCGCACGACCATTGCCGGCCGATGGGGTTGAAAACTCTCCACCGCGATCGCCGTTCGACGAGCCACCGACGGTTCGCCAATCCGGCCGGCGTCGCTCTAGCGTCGCCGATTGACACAGACCGAGTGCAGGCGGTCCTTCAGGGCCGTGGAAGACGGTCGGCGAGCCTCGCCCCGCCCCGAACCCACATGCACATTCGAAATTGACAGGGCCGTGGCGGGCGACGCATACTCGCGATGTTCCGAACACGAGGCTGCTTCATTCGCGCGACGAGGAGAGGGGAGATGTCGTCGATCGACGCGAAGGGAAATTTCATCGCCGGGAGCTGGGAGGAGACCAAGTCCCCGGATGGCGAGATCGAGCGTCGCAATCCCGCCGATCTCTCGGAGGTGGTGTTTCGCACGTCGTGGGACGCGGTCGCCGCCGACCGGGCCGTCTCCCGGGCCAGGGAGGCGCTGCCGGCCTGGGACCGTGCCGGGGTCGAGGAGCGACGCGAGTACGTCGAGCGGCTGCCCGAGATCTTTGAGTCGAGACGCGAGGAGCTGGCCGAAACCGTCGCCCGGGAGGTCGGCAAGCCGCTGTGGGAGGCACGTCGGGAAGTCGATGCGCTCAGTGCCAAGATCGACGTGATGACCGACGAGGGGCTGGAGTTCACCCGGGAACGCCGTCCC
This sequence comes from Bradymonadaceae bacterium, assembly GCA_042218355.1. GTDB lineage: Bacteria > Myxococcota_A > Bradymonadia > Bradymonadales > Bradymonadaceae > CAJXPB01. Next base: position 2,168 of record JBDGRG010000173.1, on the reverse strand, counting down.
GATCAGCCGTCGAACGGCCGTTGGCGGTATCGTCCTCTGGGGGTGCTGGCCGTCATCGGCCCGTACAACTTCCCGCTCCATCTGCCCCACGGGCACGTCGTCCCGGCGCTGTTGAATGGCAACACGGTCGTCATCAAACCGTCCGAGCTGGCCGGCGGCTCGATGCAGACGTACGTCGAGTGCCTGCGGGAGGCGGGCTTTCCGGACGGCGTAGTGAACCTCGTGCAGGGGCCCGCCGAGGTCGGCCGGGTGTTGACCGAGCATCGCGACGTCAACGGTGTGTTGTTCACCGGCTCCTGGAAGACGGGACGGGCGATCAAGCGGCAGACCGTCGATCACTACTGGAAGTTGTTGGCGCTGGAGATGGGCGGAAAGAACACCTCGATCGTCCTCGAGGATGCGGATCTCGAGCAGGCCGCCTACCAGATCACGCGGGCGAGTTTTCTGACGACGGGCCAGAGGTGCAGTGCGACCAGTCGCGTGGTCGTCCGGGAGGAGGTCGCCGGCGAGTTCGTCGATCGATTCGAGGCTCTGGCCGATCGTGTGACGACGGGCGACCCGGTCGAGGAGACGGTCTTCATGGGACCACTCGCGTCGGAGGGGGCGCTCGAGACGTTTCTGGAGGCCCAGGATCCGTCGGGCGGTGCAATCACACCGATCCGGCGGGGCGGGCGGACTCGCGACGACCTGAACGGTTACTTCGTCGAGCCGGGCATCTGGCTGGCCGAAGAAGTCGACGCGACCGACGAGCACCAGGCACGGGAGATCTTCGGACCGGACGTGGTGGTGTATCCGGTCGACAGCGACGAGGCGGCCGTCGCGGCGGCGAATGCGACGGAGTACGGCCTGGCGATGAGTGTCTTCACCGCCGACGACCAGCGGTTCGAGGAACTCGCCTACGACCTGCGAGCCGGGGTGCTAAATCTGAACGAGTCGACGGCCGGGGCGTCCAGCCGACTCCCGTTCGGCGGGGTCAAAAAGTCGGGCAATCACCGGCCGTCGGCGGTCCTCGCCGGCCAGTACTGTACCTATCCGCAGGCGCAGCTGCGAGAGTCGGCGGGCTGGGACGAATCCGAGATGGCCGAACGGCCGCTCGATCTACTTCGGTGAGAGGGCAGTCGTTCGTCGTCAGTCGTCGAGGCGCTCGGTCCGGAGCTGTCGGAGGCGGAACTGGTCGATCGTCCCCTTCGGGGTTGCCCGACCGACGACCTGTGCCTGGCCGATCGCGTTTCCGCGGCGCCGCTGACGGAAGTCCGAGCGGAGCTTCAGTTCGACGGACTCACCCGGGGCGAGTACGGGGACGACCCAGCCGTCGTGTCGATTTCCCCGAAAGTCGAGCGTCCCGCTGCGAGCGCCCGCGGGTCGGGACTTCAGCGTCGGAGTCGACAGCGTGTTGAACGTCTGGGGGATGAACCAGACGTCCCAGGCGTAGGCGTCGCCCGTGTTCCGTATCTTCAGCCGCCAGTCGATCGGATCGCCGATCGACAGATCGCCGCCGTTGCCATCCTCCATTTCCAGCTCGGTCTCCAGCTCGGGCGCGGCGATTCGAGTGGCCTCGACGAGCGAGAACGGCCCCTTCTTGAACGTGTCGTGGCGGCCGGGCGCGCTGGAGAATTCGACGCCCTCGTTGCCGGGTTCGGCGAAGAAGAGCAACTCGTAGGGAAACGCCCGCATCGTCCGGTCGAGTCGAGCCTTCAGCACCGGACCGGTCCGGAAGACGCTGAGCCCGCCGGGTCCCCTGCGAAGACCGTCCTTCGCACTCGCCAGTGCATTCGAGCTCTTGGCGATCCGGAGGCGGAACCCGTCCTCGCTTCCGACGGCGAAGGTCGTCTGTGTGCGCGAGGCGGGGACGTAGAGAAGACCGCTGAAGACGGCGGTAAAATTGCCCACGCGTTTGTCCCAGAAGTCCGACCCGTCCGTCTGGAACTGGTTGCGCCGGAACTGGCCTCGCGAGCGGGAGCCCGACGAGAAGTTGATCGCCCCGTCGTGTCGGAAGTGTCGCCAGTCCGCAGGGACGATCTGGTAGAAGGCGTTCTCGGCACTCTTCAGGTTGAGCAGGCGCTGGTTTCCTCGAAGCCGGGGTTCGACGAGCGTCGTCGCCGAGCCCGTTGCCGACGGGGAGCCGCCGGTGTCGTCCGAGGCTCTGGTCGGATCGCTGCTGAAGAAGA
>JBDGRG010000172.1:12846-23744 GCA_042218355.1 Bradymonadaceae bacterium | reverse complement strand
ACACCAAGGCCTGCCCCAAGAACAAGGGCAACTGCGACGGGAAGGTCGGCAACGGGTGCGAGGTCGACCTGCAGTCGACCGTCAAACACTGCGGAAGCTGCGGGAACGCCTGCGGCGGTCAGAAGGCGTGCATCGCCGGTGCCTGCAACAAGTTCAACCGCAACAAGACGTTTACGCACACGGGCGGCGTCCAGACGTGGACGGTCCCACAGGGGGTCAAGGTCGTAAAAATCAAGGTGTGGGGTGCCGAGGGCGGGGGGGCCGAATGTTGTAACAACAATGTCCAGGACGACGGAGGCAAGGGTGGTTATGCAAAGGGCATTCTCCCGGTCACGCCCGGTGAGACGTTGCGCATCTACGTCGGCGGAGAGGGAGAGACCGGCCGAAGCAATCGGACTGCTCAGGGCGGATTCAACGGCGGCGGCGACGGTGAGGAATGGGGAGCAGGCGGCGGCGGCGCCAGCGACGTCCGGCAGGGTGGCTCCAGTCTCAAGGACCGCGTCATCGTCGCCGGGGGCGGCGGCGGCGGCAACTGCGGGTGTCCCGACCACGGAGAGGGCGGAGCCGGCGGCGGGCTGAAGGGCGAAGACGGCAAGGGATTCCAGGGTTACAACCCCGGAGGGGGCGGCACGCAGAACAGCGGCGGGAGCGCCGGCCACAGCTGTCGGTCGGGATCGTTCGGCAAAGGGGGGAGCCAGAGCAGCTATCACAACGCCGGCGGCGGGGGCGGCTGGTACGGCGGTGGATGCGCATACGCCGCGGGTGGCGGCGGCGGTTCGTCCTACCTCGACAAAAAACTCCGAAAGACCAATACGAAGACCGGCGTCCGCGACGGCGACGGGAAGATCGAGCTGATCTGGTGACAGGGGGGGCCCGGCCGGTGCCCACCGCGCTGGAAGCGCGGTCAACGCCTCCGCCGCGCTGGACGCACAGTCGACCGCCCCGTCTGCCAACCACAGAGACGTCCACGGTTCTGATCACGTCCGTCTGATTCCGCTCGACCCGAAGTCGGTAGTTCGCATCCGGCATCACGGACGGTACGTCCGCTCGAGATAGGCGACGATGTCGTCGGACTCGTACATCTCCGTGTCGGTATTCGGGTCGACGAGGTAGGGGACCATCATCTGTCCGCCGCGTTCGACCAGCTCCGGTCGACGAGCACTCTTCTTGGCGACGTTTCGGACCTCGTAGTCGAGGTTCAGTTCGCACAACGCCTCGCGCACCTTCCGACAGAACGGCGAGATCTCGAAGTTGTAGAGGATCAGCCGTTCATCGGGCTGATCCCGCCGGTCGCATCCCGGTCGCACGCTCCCTCCCTTCGGTCGAACGGCACTCGCCAGTCCGGCCGTAACGTCGCGGACGACACCGCCACCCGCAGCCATCTCCGCACCGGCCGGAGCGTAGGTCTCGATCAGGTAGTCCGCGATGTCGTCGGACTCGTAGAGCTGATCGCCGGTGTTGGGATCCCGCAGGAAGGGGAACTGCTGTTTCCCGCCGAGCTGCTCGACCTCCGACCGCGTCACTCGATCGCCCTTGGGACAGGTCCGCGCGACGTATCGCAAATCGAGTTCACTCAGGACCTCGCGGACCTTCCGACAGTACGGACAGGCCTCGAACTCGAAGATCTCGACCGGCTGGTCCGGGCGGGGCGGCTCCTCGCGACACGCGGGGATCACCTTCATACCTCGCGCACCGCGACAGGCACTGGCCGCAAACGAATGCACGTCGTCGACGATGCTCACGAAAACCTCCGGTCGAGAGGAGCATTTCAGAACGGATTCTCGCCGTACGGGGAGTGGCCGAGCACCGGATGGGGGACGTAGGGCTCCTCGAGCCGTTCGACCTCCTCGTCGGTCAACTCGATGTCGACCGCCTCGACAGCCTCCTCGAGCTGATACATCTTCGTCGCACCGATCACCGGCGACGTGACCGACGGCCGCTGGAGGATCCAGGCGAGTGCGATCTGCGCCGGGGTCGCGCACCGCTCCTCGGCGACGGACTCGACCCGGTCGAGGACCTCGAAGTCCTCGTCGCGATAATACATCCGGTGCGCGTAGTCGTCCCGTCGGGCCCGGACCGTCTCACCACTCTGATGGCGGTCCCGATTGCCGGCCAGAAACCCGCGAGCAAGTGGACTCCACGGGCAAACCGCCACGTTCTCCTCGCGGCAGAGCGGATTCATCTCCCGCTCCTCCTCCCGGTAGATCAGGTTGTAGTGATTCTGCATGGCGGCGAACCGCTCCCACCCCTCCATGTCCGCGAGGTACAGCGACTTCGCGAGCTGCCAGGCGAACATGCTCGAGGCACCGACGTAACGCACCTTGCCCGAGCGGACGAAGTCGTGCAGCGTCTCGAGCGTCTCTTCGATCGGCGTCTCGGCGTCCCAGCGATGGATGTAGTAGAGGTCGACGTAGTCCATCCCGAGGCGCTCGAGCGACGCGTCGAGCGCATGGTGGAGATGCTTGCTCGACAGGCCCCGCCGATTGGGTCCGTCGCCCGTGGGGAAGTAGGCCTTCGTGGCCACGACGTAGTCCTCGCGGTCGGCGAAATCGCGCAGCGCGCGGCCGACGACCTCCTCGCTGACGCCATTCGAATACATGTCGGCGGTGTCGAAGAAGTTGACATCCAGTTCGAGCGCCCGCCGGATGAAGGGGCGAGCCGCTTCCTCGTCGAGGACCCATTCCCGCCACTCCGAGGTCCCATAGGTCATCGTTCCGAGGCAGATCGGGGAGACCTTCATACCCGTCTCTCCGAGATTGACGTCGTCCATCGGCTCTCTTTGGGCGAGAGTCGTCGCTTGCGTGCCACGATCAGAAGCGGTCCCCGGCTTCGGCGAGGTCGCCGACCGCATCGCCCAGCGCCTCCGCCAGCGCGCTGAGACACTCCCGGCGGGGGTGCGAACGGCGGCTGACGACGACGATGTCGCGGTATGCCGGTTCGGAGAGCGGTCGCACCACGACCTCCTCGTCCTCGTCCAGGGCCAGCGACGGAAAGAGGCTCACCCCCCAGCCCGCCGCCACCATCCCGCGGATCGTCTCGAGGCTGGAGCTTCGGAACTTGCGGCGCAAGTCGGAGACCGGGAACTCGCAGACGTCGAGGGCATGGGCTCGCAGGCAATGGCCCTCGACCAGCAGCAGGAGGTCCTGGGGCTGCAGCGCGTCCGGGTCGACGGCCTCGCGATCGGCGAGTGGATCGTCCGGCGGAAGAACCGCGTAGAAAGCCTCCCGGTACGCCTGGAACTGAACGAATTCGTCACTCAGATCCCAGGGAAGTGCGATGACGGCGGCGTCGAGATTCCGGGCGCGGACGGCCTCGAGGAGATCGTCGGTCAATCCCTCGCGGACGACCAGATCCAGTTTGGGATAGCGACGTTCGACCGGAGTGAGCGCGCGCGGGAGCAGATAGGGGCCGACGGTCTCGATGACACCGATGTCGAACCTCCCCTCGAGGACGTCGGAGGAGACGGCGCCGGCGAGCTCGCGGAGCTCGTCGGCTCGCTCGAGCACCTCCTCGGCCCGATCGAGCAAGGTTCGGCCCGCCTCGGTGCAACGCGTCCCGGAACTCGTCCGCTCGAACAGGGGGACACCGAGCGACTGCTCGAGGTTCTGGATCGCCTCGCTCAGCGAGGGCTGCGAGACGTGACACGCCTCCGCAGCCGCACTCATCGAACCCTCCTCGCGTACCGCCTGGGCGTATCGGAGCTGGGTGAGTTTCATCGGTGCTGGCGTGGGACGCGACTCGACGACGACACCGGCCGTCCCCCGCTCGGGCAAACCCACTGGACAGAGTAACAGCGGGCGACACGGACGGACGGCCGACTCCCATACGCATTGTAGTTTCCCGCCACGAGGATCCAACCAGCCGGTTCGACGCAACGCTCGAAGCCAAATCGCCGATCATAGACATGGAGGGGGTTGTCTCGGCGTCCGGCCGCGTCGCGCGGTTGAAGCGGCACTTCCCATCAGGGGCGGGGGACGCCGCCACCCGCGGCTCGTGGGATACCGGGTCGCGCGGACCCCCTTGGCCGGCATCGGCCGGGCGGCGCGCACGCGGGCGCGCCGGAGGGACCCACGTGGGCGCGTATGTCTGAAATTCGGGAACACAGTCCGTATGGCGAGTGCTCGATGACCGGATGTCGACAGGCGGGTGAAAGTCCAGTCGAAAAGGGTGCAGATCTCCCTGTTATCGCGATGCGCGATGTGCCGGACGTCGTATCGGTCGTCGCGATTCATCCAACCGAGTTGCCATTTGCGGAAGTGCTGTCGCCCCTTCGGGGCTCGACTATCTCACTCTGCCCACTTCCAACCCGAGGGTTCGCACCCCCGGGCTACGTGCTTTCGCTCCCTTCGGGGGCTCGAAACCGTCCGAAGTACGTCCAGCTCGAAGCCCCGAAGGGGCGCCCGCGCGTAGCCCCGGGGCTCGATCGGAGCCATGCACTTGGTCTCAGCCCGAAGGGGCGACAGTACGTTGCATCGATCACAGCGAGAGTTACACCCGTCGAAAACGGGCCCATGATGGCTCGATGGCTCCCGAAAACCGTAACTTCCATCGGAGACAGGGGGGCTCACAACTGGGACTTTCCGCCCATGCGTTGACGGTCTCGTCCAACTGGCGGATGATCGTGTCCGGTCGAGTCTCCTCCCTTCGTTCAGTCCGCTCGACACCGATGGATCCCGTTCCCGATCGGACGTCCGACCTCGAAAATCTAGGAGCACTGGCGGACCTGCTCCGCCACCGCGAGACGGTCCTGCTGACCGGCGCCGGGTGCAGCACCGAATCGGGGATCCCGGACTACCGGGGACCCGCCACACGCGACACGCATCCCGAGCCGATCACGTACGCGGAGTTCATCGACAGCGCCGAGACGCGTCGCCGGTACTGGGCGCGCGCGATGGTGGGCTGGCCGCGATTCGCCGCCGCCGACCCGAACGCCGCTCACCAGGCGATGGCTCAGTTGGAAGAGAGCGGGCACGCGACCGGGGTGATCACCCAGAACGTCGACACCCTGCACCGGCAGGCGGGTAGCCAGACGGTCGTCGATTTGCACGGAAGGCTCGCCGACGTCCGGTGTCTGGACTGCGATCGGCTCTTTGATCGAGGGGCGATCCAAGCGGAGCTCCACCGACGCAATCCCGAGCGAGTGGGCGAACGAGCGGAACTTCGGCCCGACGGCGATGCCCACTTGCCCGAGGAGGCACCGCAGGGATTCGACTTCCCCGCCTGTCCGGACTGCACCGGCGTGCTCAAGCCGGACGTCGTCTTCTTCGGAGAGAGCGTCGCCGACGACGTGGTCGACGCCGCCTTTCGACTCCTCGACCGTTCGGAGGCCCTTCTGGTCGTCGGTTCGTCGCTCGAAGTCTGGTCCAGCTATCGATTCGTCCGACGCGCGGCGGAACGCCACATGCCGGTTGGGATCGTCAACCTCGGGGAGACCCGCGGTGACGAAGAAGCGTGGCTGAAGGTCGAAGCCCTCGTGGGCGAGGCGATGCCGGCACTGGTCGACCGCCTGGACGTCTGATTCGGTCGGGTCGGCTGCGGTGGAACCGGAGAGTCGGTCACCGGACCAGGAGCACCGGACAGTCGAGTTCGTCGAGCACCTCACCGGGAGAGTGCTCGCGCAGGAAGGGACTCTCCGCGCTCTGGATCAGGATGTCCCCGTGGATGTTGCCGACCGCCCGCGACAACCACTCGAGATCGTCGGGGGCGACACGACGGAAATGGGCGGGAGCGCCCAGGTGGGTCATCTGTTGTTCAGCTCGCTGCTGCCATTCCGCACCGACCTCGCGCGAAGACGTCGGGAGCAGGACCGTCAGCAACGACAGGGGGCCTCCGTGGAGCTGGAGCGCCGCGTTCAGCGCGGCGTCGGCCTGAGGCGTATCGTCGTACACGGCGACGATCGACTGTGTCGGCCCCTCGCGGTGCTGGAGGTACAGCACGGACTGGGGCATCTCGTGGACCGCCGCCTCGGCCGTCGGCGCCCGGCGGATCTCCGACTCGAGTGCCCCGCTCCGACTCTCGACGACCAACAGGTCGCCCTCGACAGCAGCGGTCGCCAGTTCCGAGTCGACCGACCCGCGCACGACCTCGAAGTTCCACTCGACGCGACGATGCTCGGCTGCTCGAGCCAGCACGTCCTGCGCGTGGCGGGCCGACGCCCGCAGCTCGCGCTGCAGCGAGCCCTTCTCGATCCCGCCAGACAACCCCTGGGGCAGTTCGATCTTCCGGCTCGGCTGCAACTCCTCGAGCTTCAACAGCGCGGGATCCTCGATGTACAGCCCGACCAGCTCCGTGCCCAGAATGGCGGCCAGATCCGCCGCAGCCTCCAGGGTTCGGAAGCTCTCGGTCATCGTATCGAGGGCCACCAGAATCCGCCGGACCGCCAGATTTTGGATGTCGTCGCCGAACATGCGATTGGTCCGTCTCTAGACGTCTGGTCGTTTCGAAGTCTCCATCTCGAACCCGACGCTATCGAACCGCGAGCCCCGCCGAGTTGCCGTCCCTCCAGTCGCAACGACCCCTTCGTAGCGGGGTCGACCGAGCTGCCGGAACTCCCGTGAAGTCGGCCCGGCCGTCGCGCCCCTTCGAACCGGTCCCTCCCTCGAGGCGTCCTCGCGTTCTCTCTTCCCGCGAAGTCCGCGGGAAATCCCCGGCGCCGTCGCCTAGTCCTCGTCGGCCGAGGCGAACTCGCGGGCCGTCTCCGCGAACTCGGCCAGCCGTTTTTGGACCTTATAGTTGACCGTCCCCTCGGGAAACTCTCCCGTCTCGTCGGCCTCGCCGGCCGGTTCACCCGTCAGCAGTTCGACTGCCTCGTCGACCGTCTCCACCCCGTAGATCTGAAACTGATCTTCGGCGACGGCCTCACAGACGTCTCGCCGCAGCATCAGGTTGTCGACGTTCGATTGCGGGACCACCACCCCCTGATCGCCAGTTAGCCCCCGATCGGCACAGACGTCGAAGAACCCCTCGATCTTGTCGTTGACACCCCCGACGGCCTGCACGCGCCCGTGCTGATTGATCGAACCGGTGACCGAGAGGTTCTGTCGCACCGGCACCTCGGCGAGCGAAGAGAGCAACGCGACGGCCTCGGCGAGCGAGGCACTGTCCCCGTCGATTCCTCCGTAGGACTGCTCGAAGACGAGACTCGCCGACAGTGACAGCGGCTGCTCCTCGGCGTAGCGCATGCCGAGCAGCCCCTGGAGGATCAGCACCCCCTTCGAGTGGATCGGTCCGCCGAGATCGACCTCGCGCTCGATATCGACCACTTCACCCTTCCCGAGGCGGACGCGCGCGGTGATCCGATTCGGCCGGCCGAACTGGTAATCGTCGAGCTTCAGCACCGACAGCGCGTTGACCTGACCCGACGCACTCCCCTCCGTGTCGATCAGAATGGTCTCGCGCTCGATCTGTTCACGCATCCGGTCCCGGATGCGGCTCTTGCGATTGATCTGTGCGTCGATGGCGTCCTGGACGTCCTCGTCGGTGACGACCCGGCGGCCCGCCTCGCCGGCCCAGTAGTCGGCCTCGCGGAGGAGATCTCGGACGTCCGCGGACTCGGTCGTCAGCTTCTCACGATCGCCGGCTCGCCGGACACTGCGCTCGACGACGCGGGCGATGCCACTCGAATCGAACGGTTTGAGATCGTCCTCGTCGATGTACGAGGCCAGCAGGCGGGGATACTGGTCCTCGACCGCGCCTTCGCGGTCCATCTCCTCTTCGAAATCCGCCGCGACCTTGAACAATTCCGAGAATTCCGGGTCGAGGTGACTGAGCAGGTAATACAGCCGCCGCTGACCGAGGAGCACGACCTTCGCGTCCAGCGGAACCGGTTCGGGCTCCAGTGAGACCGTCCGCTGCAGACCGAGGATCTGACGGGTCGACTCGACCCGGACCTCGTCCGAGAAGAGCGACCGTTTGAGCTGTTCCCAGCTCAACTGGTTCATCAGCACCTTGCGGGCATCCAGAATCAGATACCCTCCGTTCGCGCGGTGCAACGCCCCGTCCCGGATCAGGTTGAAATCGGTCATCAGCGCGCCGAACTGCGCGACGTACTCGACGCGGCCGACGAGGTTTTCCAGCGTCGGATGATCCTCGTAGACGACCGGGGCCCCGTCCAGGTCGGAATTGTCCACCAGGACGTTGACCTGGTAACGGCGGAAGATCGGCAGGCGAGTCTCCTCACCCTCGGGCATCATCTGCTGCATGCCGCCCCCGGGTCCGCCCTGCTGCTGGGCGGCCTGCTGCTGCATCTGCTGGGGCATCTCCGCCTGCTGCTGCTCGAGCCGAAGCGCCTGGAGGATCTCCGAGGCATTGTCGATCAGATCCTCCTCGACCTCGTCGAGAAAATCGAGGACGACCTCCCGTTCGGCGTACTTCTCGCGGAGTTCGTCGATCGGCTCCTCGACAGTGAACCGAGTGACCTCCTCGTTCAGTTCGCGGATCTTCTGCATCCGCTTGCGCTCCCACCGGGGCACTTCCTTGAGCGCCTCCTCGAATTGCTCCTGGAGCTCCTCGATCTTCGCCTCGACCTCCTCCCGTTCGTCCTCCGGCAGCTGGTCGAATTCGTTGGGGGGGATCACCTCGCCGTCTCGGACGGGCGCCAGCGCAATGCCGGCGGGCGTCCGGATCACGGTAATGTCGTCCTCCTCCGCCTCGCGTCGGAGTTCCTCGAACGCCTCTTCCTGTTTCTGCTGGAACTCCTCCTCGATCGCCTGCCGGCGGGTCTGGTAATCCTCGCTCTCGAAGGCGGCCGGGATGACCGCTTTGATCTCCTCGATCAGGTCCTCCATGTCCTCGTGCAGCCGCGCTCCCATGCCGGCGGGGAGCTCGAGGACCCGCGGTTCGTTCGGCTCGTCGAAGTTGTAGACGTAGCACCAGTCCGAAGGGGTCGGCTCCCGTGCACTCTTCTGTTCGAGATGCCGGCGGACGGTATCGTGTTTGCCGAGGCCGGTCGATCCGAAGGCAAAGAGGTTGTAGCCCTCCTGATCGATGCCGATTCCGAACTCGATCGCCTCGATGGCTCGGTCCTGACCGAGCACGTCGTCCAGCGGATCGAGATCCTCGGTCGTATCGAAGGAGAGGTCACTCGGATCGGATGTCCAGCGAAGCTGCTCCAGAGAGAGCGGTTCGATATCGCCCATCGTCCTCGAACGTCATCGGGCCGAGAAACAGACATACGTCAGTGGCCAGCCCGCCGGAGGGCGGGCGGATGGAGACGACCTGGCGCCAGACAACGGCGCGAAGACCGAGACCCGCCCCGAATGCCATCGATCGCAGCAGACAGTCAAGGGGGACGACCGCCGGGCACGGTCGGCCGGCGCTTCAATCCTCGCCGGGCAAATCGCTGAGGAGACGTTCGACGTGACCCGTCGCGCGGACGCCGTCGCGGACGTCGAGGATCTCCCCCTCCTCGTCGATCAAAAAGGTCGATCGGACGATCCCCTCGTAGGTACGTCCGAAGTTCTCCTTCTCCCGCCAGACTCCGTAGCGGTCGGCGACCTCGTGGTCGGGATCCGACGCCAGCGGGAAGTTCAGGTTGTACTTCTCGCGGAACTCCTCGTGGCTCTCGATCGAGTCGGGGGAAATCCCCAGAACGTTCCAGCCCCGGCCCTGCAGCGTCTCGAGATTGTCGCGGAAATCACACGCCTCGGTCGTGCACCCGGGCGTCATGTCGCGGGGGTAGAAGTACAGTACGAGCTTCTCACCGCGGTAATCCTCCAGCGAGACCGTACCCGCCGAGTCTGTCTCCAGTTCGAAGTCCGGAGCCGGGTCTCCGATCGACAGTTTGGGATTCGAACTCATGGTCTGACCATCACTTGCGATAGACGTAGATCGTCTCCTGCGACGTCATCATCTGTTCGTCTCGAGCGACCACCGAGATCCGGTTCATGCCCTCGAAGAGCGGGATCTTCTGGGTGAGTTCGGCCGTCGGCTGACCGACCGACCGGTAGTCGACCTTCCGGGACTGGACCTCCGACGAGGAGTTCTCGCGGTGGTAGACGTAGGTGTAGTAGTCCTTGATCGAGGTGTTGTCCGAGACGCTGCCCGACAGCTCGACCGTCGAGGAGGAGGTCGTCCGCGTCTCGGGCTGGATGTCGAAAGCGGGGCTCTCGTAAGCCATCCACTGGATCGACGAGGGCGGCTCGGTACTCCCGCCGGCCTCGTACTCGACCACGTCGGCACGGACCCAGCCGTGCTGGCGGCCGAGGTCGACCTCGAACCAGCCGTCGGTCCGCCCGACGACCGGCAACCGACTGCCGGCCTGGAGCTTTGCCAGCGGGGAGTAGGCCTCGTCGGTCCCGGGGTAGGCGGGCACGGGCTGATCGCCGATCGTCGCGGTTCCACTCGCGTCACTGGCGGACCCGTTTTTCTCACCGAACGGCACCTCGAACTTCTTCTCGACATACTCGCGGAAGGTCGAGTCGTAGACCCCCACCTGGAGGTCGACGTTCCCGTCGTCGGGCCGGTTTTTGATCCGAAATTTGAAGTCGACGGGCTCGACAGACTTCGGTTTCAGCCCCTCGATCTGAGCCCGCCCCGTCTCCAGATAGAGGTCGTCGCCGGAATGGTTTCGCAGAAAGACCCGGGCCTTGGAACTCGCAGCACGTCCGCGGTTCCCGACGAACGTCTCGAACCGGATCGACTCGCCGACCTGGAGCACGCCGTCGCCACTGTCGTCGTGGATACTGTAACTGAAGGCGAACTTGGGTCGGTCCCGGCTTCGGAGCTGGACCGACGCCGTCCTGGGTTTGCCGTAGTTCTGACGCTCGTCGCTCAACTGGAATTTGACGAGTTCGTGGCGCGTCTCGGTGTCCTTGGGAATGTCGATCTCGACCGTCCACGTTCGCGACTCACCCGGCGGCAGATGGCCGAAGATGAACTCGCGATCGTCGAGCACACTG
>JBDGRG010000172.1:0-12820 GCA_042218355.1 Bradymonadaceae bacterium | reverse complement strand
ATCGCCTTGGTGCGGTAGAGGGGAGCGTCGCCTCGATTCGTCACCGTCGCCTCGATGGTCAACGTCTCGCCCGCCCGGACGGGACCGTCGGGCTTGGTTTCGATGTTCATCTTCAGCTTCGCCGACTCGGGGGAGGGTCCTGACGACCAGTCGACGTCGAACCGCTGGGCGAGTAGCTTGCGGAGTTTGCGGAGTTGCTGCTCGTGGGAGGACTCCAGTACCGGTTTGAAGGCCTCGATCAGCTGCTTGCGATTGCCGCTCTCGACGTCGGTTTTGGCGAGCAGTTTTTCGGCCAGATCGATCTGGAAGTCCCGTTCGAAGGCATTGGGATCCTCGAACCGCTCGTCCTTCTTTTTGGATCGATCCCGCAGAAATCGGACGAAGGCGCCGTCCTTCTCCCGGGAGCTCCCCTTGTCTTCGCCGTTCGCCAGGTGGCTCTCGAGGTCCTGTTCGCGGAGAATGTTGTCCGAGAGGAACAGATTGACCTCGTTGGGCTTCTCGCCGACGTAGGCGGGGATCAGCCGGACGTCGGGAGCGATGCCCCGGCTTTGAATCGAGACGCCTCCGGGGGTGAGATACTCGGCGACGGTCAGCTTCAGCGCGGAGTCGTCGGGGAATTCGTACATCACCTGGACGGTCCCTTTGCCGAAGGTCCGCTCGCCCATGACCAGCGCGCGGCCGTGATTCTGGAGCGACCCGCTGACAATCTCGGCCGCCGACGCACTCCCCGCATTGACCAGGACGACCAGCGGGTAGTTCGGCTCGGTCCCCTTCTCCGTGGCGACCTTCTTGTCGCGCATCTTCTCGCCGGCCCCCATCGTGCTGACGATCGTCCCCTCCTTCAGAAAGAGGTCGCTGATCTTGATGGCCTGGCCGAGCAGACCGCCGGGATTGTCGCGCAGATCGAGCACCAGCCCTCCCATCCCGCCCATCTTCTTCTTGAGCTTCTTCAAATGGGTCTTGAAGTCCGAAAAGGTGTTGGACTGGAAGTTTTTGATCCGAACGTAGCCGACTTTGTCACTGAGCGGCTCGCTGTTGACGGACTGAATCTCGATGACGTCGCGGGTGACGGTGAATTTCCGCGGTTCGTTCCATCCCTCCCGGTCGACCCAGATATCGACCTTCGTCCCCGGCTCGCCGCGGAGCAGTTGAACCGCCTCGTTCAGTTTCATGTTGACCGTCGAACGGTCGTTGATCCGGACGATCTTGTCCTTGGCCTTGATCCCCTTGCCGGCCGCGGGAGTTCCATCGATGGGGCTGATCACCGTCAGCTGGCCGTCGCGAATCGAGATCACGATCCCCAGCCCGCCGAACTCCCCGCCGGTCTGCGTCTTCATCTCCTTGTAGTGCTTGGGCGACAACAGCGTGCTGTGCGGATCGAGATCCGACAACATCCCGTTGATCGCCGCGTATTCGATGTCGCGGAAGTCCTTGCCCTGGGGCGGGGAGGTCTGCTTTTCGATGTAGCTGACGATCGACTTCAGCCGGAAACTCATCTCCCAGAGGCTCTCCAGCTCCCCCAGATCGAACGACTTGCTCTGCTCGCCGACGGCGACCTCGACGGAGGTCAGCCGGTCGTCCTTCCGGCGGTAGTCGAAGACGACCTCCGGCAACTGGCGCTGGATCTCGTCCAGCGCGCTCTCCAGCATCGCGGGGGGCTGGATGCGATCGGGCTTGACGTAATTGTCTTTGACCTTGAGGAGGGCTCGATTGAAGATCTTCAGGTTCGACAGCGACTTGCTCGTCTCGGCCGTCTTCGACTCGTTCGCCGAGACGGACGCCTCCTCGAGGTCGAACTGGACACCCCGCTCGCCGAGTTCGATGCTGAGCACGAACGCGACGGCCAGCGACAGGATCGCGATCCCGGCTCGACCGTAGTTGTCGAACGACCAGCTCGAATCCTTCATCGTGACGTCTGTACCCTCCGAGAGAGTTTCCCGACGAACACGGACGGGTGCGAGGTATTCTTCGCGGCGGGGATATCCGCTCGAGTCACCCGGGACAACGGCGCCAGCGTCGTGATTCATTCCACGGTCGCGGACGCACGCGATTCTGTCTACAGGGTTCCCCCGCGCAGACGCAAGCGCGGGAGTGGATGGCGGAGGGGTGGGTTCACCAGTAATCGACCGGGGCGGTCTCCGGGCGGACGGGTGGGAGGCCGCGCTCAGATCTCCCTCCCGCTGCTGTCCATCGTCTCAGAGAGCCCCACCGCCCCCAAAAGGAGTCGTCGTTACCAGCGGGTCGTGTTCGCCCCCATCCCGGAGCACCCGGTTGGCAAGACGGGCGGGCTCCGATAGATTCGTCGAGTCGCCGAGCCGAGGGATCTCCGTCGGCTCGCAGGCAGTCCACGGTCGCCGGCGTTCGCCCGGCGTGGACCGCGTCGGCGTCTCCCGCGAGCGGAACGCGCCGACGGTCGTCAGCTCGTTGCCGGAGGAGTCCAGATGGGGCGCATGCCCGAAGTCGGGGAGACCGTCGACGGGGTGTTCCGCATCGACGAGGAGCTCGACCACGGCAATTTTGGTGCGATCTTCCGGGTGCGGGACCTCTCCGAGCAACGGACACTGGCGCTGAAGGTCCTCAAGCCGGGTCCACACGACGAAGAGGAGGTCCGGAAACGGTTCGAGCGCGAGGCGCGGCTCGTCTACGGACTCGACCACCGGCACGTCGTCGAGGTCCACTACTTCGGCGAGACCGGCTCGGGACTGCCCTACATGGCGATGGAGTTTCTCGAGGGGACGGACCTGAAGCGGCTGCTGCGCGCCGGTCATCGACTGAGCGTCGACCAGATCCGGCGCATCGCAGTCGAGACGCTGTCGGCGCTGTCGGCCGCCCACGAACGGGGCATCCTGCACCGGGATCTGAAACCCGGCAACGTCTTCCTGGTCGACGACGGCGACACCGGCTTCGTCAAGGTGCTGGACTTCGGCTTCGCCAAATCGATCGACGACCAGTCCGGCGAGGATCTGACCAAGGCGAAGACCGTCGTCGGCTCGCCCGCCTACATGGCCCCGGAACTGGTCCACAAGGAGAACGTCGGGCCCCACTCGGATCTGTACTCCGTAGGGCTGATCATCGGCGAGATGATCGTCGGACGAAAGCTGGTCGACCGAGAGACCATCTACGATACGCTGCTGTTCCAGGCCTCCGACAAACCCGTCGAGATCCCGGCTCCCGTCGCGAACTCGCCCTTCGGCTCCGTCGTCGAGCGGGCGGTCTGCAAGACGGTCTCCAGGCGGTTCGAGACCGCCGAGGAGATGCTCGCGGCGCTGGAGGGACGCGACGCGACGACCGAATCGATCGAGGTTCCGGCCGGCGGCCCCTCGCAGGACCAGCGTTCGCCCGAGGATGCCGACGGGCGGAACGCCCCGGACGACTCCTCGCGTGCGGGGGCCGGGCGCGACGAACCGGGGGACGAACCGACGACCGAGGAACGTGACACCGTCGGCCAGCGCCCGCCGACCTCCGCCAGCGGCGCATCGGACGCGAGGGAGCCCCGGTCGGCGCCCGCGGTCTCCCCGGAGGAGGCGTCCGGGCCGCGCTCGCTGATGGCCGAGGTGCTCCTCGGACTTGCGATCGGCGGGGCGGGTCTGACTGCGCTCCTCGGCCTCATCATCGTTCTGTTCTGACCCTCTCACCCGCAACCGACGATGACCGATCCGCTCGAACGACTGCAAGAGGACTGCGATCAGCTCGAGGACGCCGGTGTCGACACCGTGGTCGCCCGCTGGGTCGACGAGGTCCGCCCTGTCGACGGGGAGGACGAGGATGGCGTGACCGTGAAAGAAGTCACCGAGGTGACCCTGAAGGCAGCCCCCGATGGCGAAGTCGTCGCCGAGACGTATCCGGACGTCACGTACGCCGAACTCAAGGGGGAACTCGAGAGCCGCGCGTTCGAAGTGGTCTACCGGGCGGAGAACATCACCTGACGAGTGAACGAGTCCATAAGTGAATGAGAGATCGAGCCACGACCGCACGACCATCGATCTGCGGCGGGAGTCGAACGTTCGCCCCCTTCGATTGGTCGATCATCGGGTGGTCGTTTCCTTCCGGTCACCGGGGGGCCATGCGGACGTTTTCCACGGGGCTGAAGCCGCCGCCTACTCGGCAGTCTGAAGCTATCCGGCGGCGCTAGAGCACCGCCGGCCGGATTGGCGATCGAATCGGGCGGTTCGACCGGCGATCGCGGTGGAGAGCCTTCAACCCGGTCCCCGGTCATCATTCATAACTCATCATTCGAAATTCACAACTCGCCTCATCCCTCGGTTTCCGTCCAGTAGGCGATGTTCCCGTCCTGCACGACGCCCGCGACGTGCTGGCCCCCGACGTGGTACGGGATGTACCGGTAAGTCGGGACGTCGAACAGGGCCAGATCCGCCCGCGCGCCCTCGCGGAGCCGACCGATGTCGTCGCGGTCCAGCGCCTTCGCACCGCCGATCGTCACCCCGCGCAGCGCTTCTCCGGGGGTCAACCCGTACAGCGTGCAGGCGAGGTGGGTGACCAGGGCGAGGTCCTGGGTCATCGACGTACCGGGGTTGAAGTCGGTCGCCAGCGCGACCTCGCAGCCAGCGTCGAGAGCCTTCCGAGCCGGGGCGAGTTGGTTCAGTTCCCCGAGTGTGACGTTGACGGTCGGGAGGAAGACCGGGGTGACGTCGGCATCGGCCATCGCAGACAGGGCCTCGGATCCGACGTGTTCGAGGTGGTCGGCGCTGGCCGCCTCGAGTTGAGCGGCGAGCATCGCTCCACCCGACTCGGAGAGCTGCTCGGTATGGAGTCGGGGGGTCAATCCGTGGTCGCGGCCCGTCAGCAAGATACGCTCGGCTTCGGCGACGGTGAACGCTCCCTCGTCGCAGAAGACGTCGCAGTACTCGGCCAGCCCGCTTTCAGCAACCCGAGGGATCATCTCCTCACAGACGAGATCGACGTACGCCTCCCGGCGGTCGCGATGGGACTCCGGGACGGCGTGCGCCCCGAGCAGACAGGGGGTGAATTCCAGGGGGACGTCGCGGCCGGCCGTCGACTCGACCGCCCGCAGCTGTTTCATCTCGTCCTCGACCGTCAGGCCGTATCCGCTCTTGACCTCGAGCGTCGTGACTCCCCGGCGAATCGACTCGAACGTCCGATCGAAGAGCATCTTCGACAGAGCCTTTTCACTCGTCTCTCGGACCGCTTCGACCGTCTCGAGGATACCGCCCCCGGCCTCGAGGATCTCCGAGTAGCTGCGGCCCGCGTTTCGCATCGCGAACTCGCCGGACCGCTCGCCCGCAAACACCGCGTGCGTGTGGCAGTCGATCCATCCGGGAGTGACGACGTTCGCCTGCATCTCGGTGACGTTCCCGCCGCGGGCCTCGTCCGGTCGGTCGGACCACTCGCCGACCCACTGGATCGTACCGTCCGAGGCGTAGACCCCGCCGTCCTGGATCAGACCGGTGAGGTCGCGGTCGCGCAGGTCGATTTCCGCCCCGGGTTCGCGTGCCGCCAGGCCGGACGGCGACTCCGGCATCGTCAACACTTGATCGGCGCGCACTGTAAAGTCGTCGAGTTCCATGGGTTCGTATGGTTCGGAAGGTTGGGGGATTCGATCTGGCGCGGAGAAGCTGTCGACGGAGATCGGTACGTGATGCCAGAAGCAAGACGCAAGATGCCGGATGTGCACCGGGATCCGCGATGGTTTGGAGGCTCTCCAGCAGCGGGGGTTCGTCGAGGTATCGAGGGACTGAGGGATCAGGGATCGGAGGTGTGGGTGCGGTGCGCGTGAACGAACGACCCGATACCATCTCAGTTACTCAGCCACTGGCCGAGCAGAGCGAGGTCTCCCCTATTCCCCGTTCCCAGTTCCCTCTTCCCCGTCGGCGTGCGGAATGTGGACCCCGCGCTCGTCGGCGACCTCCAGCGCACGCTCGTAGCCGGCGTCGGCGTGGCGCATCACGCCGGTCCCCGGGTCGGCGGTCAACACGCGTTCGAGACGGCGATCGGCCTCCTCGGTGCCGTCGGCGACCGTCACCTGCCCGGCGTGGAGGCTGTATCCCATCCCGACGCCGCCGCCGTGGTGAAAGCTGACCCACGAGGCGCCGGACGCGGTGTTCAGCAGTGCATTGAGGATCGGCCAGTCGGCGACCGCGTCGCTGCCATCCCTCATGTCCTCGGTCTCGCGGTTCGGACTGGCGACACTCCCGCCGTCGAGATGGTCGCGTCCGATCACGACCGGGGCCTTCAACTCGCCTTCGCGCACCATCTCGTTGAACTTCAGTCCGGCCCGCGCTCGTTCGCCGTAACCGAGCCAACAGATGCGCGACGGAAGCCCCTGGAACCCGACCCGTTCTCCCGCCATGTCGATCCACCGGACGAGATGCTCCTTCTCGGGAAACATCGACTTGATCGCCTCGTCGGTCCGGTAGATGTCCCCCGGATCGCCCGACAGCGCCGCCCAGCGGAACGGCCCCGCCCCCTCGCAGAATCGCGGGCGAATGTAGGCGGGCACGAAGCCGGGAAAATCGAAGGCGTCGTCGACGCCCCGGTCGGCGGCGGCCTGGCGGATGTTGTTTCCGTAGTCGAAGACGACGGCCCCGCGCTCCTGGAAGTCGAGCATCGTGCGGACGTGCCGGGCGATCCCGTCGAGCGCCCGCTCGAGGTAGGCATCGGGGTCGTCCTCGCGGAGCTGGTCGGCCTCCTCCACCGTCATCCCCGGCGGGTAGTATCCCTCGAGCGGGTCGTGGGCGGCGGTCTGGTCGGTGACGATGTCGGGCACGATGCCCCGGTCGCGGATCTCGGCGTGAACCTCCGCGGCATTCCCCACCAGGCCGACGCTCAGTGCCTCGCCCTCGTCGCGAGCGCCGAGCACCAGCTCCAGCGCCCGGTCGAGATCGTCGACCAACCGATCGCAGTATCCCGTCTCGATCCGACGTTCGACGTGCTCGCGCTGGACTTCGACCGCCAGGCACGCCGCCCCGTTCATCGTCGCCGCCAGCGGTTGCGCCCCGCCCATCCCGCCGAGTCCGGCGGTCAACAGAAATCGACCGTGGAGATCGCCGTCGAAGTCCTCCCGCGCGGCCTGCGCAAACGTCTCGTAGGTTCCCTGCAAAATCCCCTGCGTGCCGATGTAGATCCAGCTTCCGGCCGTCATCTGGCCGTACATCATCAGGCCCTTTTGCTCGAGCTCGTGAAAGTGGTCCCAGTTCGCCCACTTCCCGACGAGATTCGAGTTGGCGATCAGCACACGCGGGGCTTGAGAGTGCGTCCGAAAGCGCCCGACCGCCTTGCCGGACTGAACCAGCAGCGTCTCGTCGCCCTCGAGGTCGCGCAGTTCCTCGACGATCGTCTCGAAACAGTCCCAGTTGCGAGCAGCCTTGCCGGTCCCTCCGTAGACGACGAGTTCGTCGGGGTTTTCGGCGACCTCCGGATCGAGGTTGTTCATCAGCATCCGCAGCGCCGCCTCCTGCTCCCATCCCTGGCAGGTGAGCTCGGTGCCGGTCGGTGCCTCGACGTGGCGAGGCTGGTTCGCATCGGTCATCGGCTTCCTCGATCGCATCGGGGTGTTCGACGGCCTCGACGCCGATCATGCGCGAGCCGTTCGCTCGGCGTCAACGGGCGGGGCCGCACCGGGACCATGTCAAAAGGACGGCGGGCCAGACGGCACTCTGGTACGCTCTCGGGACTTCCCTGTATGCTCGTCGTGTCGTTGCTTCGGAGCACTCGCGACTATCGATCCATGGTCTCCTCGTGTATCCGCGCGCTCACCGGACTCCTGCTCGCCGCGGCCGTCGGTGCCTGCAGCCCTCGACCGCCGGCGCTGAAACTGACGGTCTGCGGGGACGTCCGGACGCCGACCGAGATCGACGCCCTCCGCGTCGAGCTGTCGGCACTCGAGGCAGACTACCGCTCGGCGGGCGTCGACTCGCTGATCGGGTGTCCGGGCGGACGAATCGACCAGCTGCCGCAGACCTTCTCGTTCCGCCCGCCCTCGACCCGGCTCGCCGTTCGAGTGAAGGGGCTCCATCGGGGCGCGACGGTCCTCGAGCACCAGCGGATCGGGCGCTACAGCGGGAGTGGATCGCGACCCTGGCGGGTCCGCCTCGACCGGGCGTGCCTCGGCGTACAGTGCGAAGCCGGTCGGACCTGTCGGGCCGGCCGGTGCGAACCGATTCCCCGGACGCCGCGAGCCGGCTCGTGCGCTTCCGATCCGGCGCCGCCCACGGACGCCGGCCTCGCACCCGATGCATCCCCGGACACGCAAACCGACGCTTCGCGCCGCCCGGCCGACGCCGGGCACGAGACCCGCGGCGGCCCGTGTCCGGGGAACGAATGAATCTGCGACCGCAAGCGTCCTCCCGCTCCGTCCGGCCATGCCCGTGACCACACCGCGCCATCTGCCGCGGGGGCACTGGGGGCTCGCAACCGCCTTGCTCCTGTTCGCAGTGGCGGGGTGTACGGACGCTACCTTCTATTCACCGGGAGGCGCACCGGCCCGTGCGGATCGCGTCGCACTCGAGGGTCGAGTCTGCACCGAGGATCCCGTCCGAGCGCGGTTTCCGGTCCGCGTGGTCCTGCTGGTCGACCGAGCCGCCGGCCCGCTGTACTCCGAATACGATCCGGGCGGAAAGCGTCTGGACGCCCTCCGGGCATTCGTCCGGGATTCGCTGGACGTCCCGCGGATCTCGTTCGCCGTGGTCGGATACGCCGGGCGCGCGAAGAAACTCGCCCCGCAGACCACTGCCTTCACCCGGAACCGCGCGCAGCTGCGAAGTGCGATCCGGCAGCTCTCGATCCCGCGTCCCTGCCTCGGTGAGAACCAGTGTCGCGACTACCGAGATGCGATCCGCAAGGCCGGCGCGATCATCGAGAACGACGCCGCCCGCACGCCCGCCGGCCTTCGGGTGCTCACCCAGTACGTCGTGATGATGGTCAACGGCGGGCCCCACAAACCCCTGGTCCCTCCGCAGCGCTGCTGCCCGGAGGACGACGCGACATGCCGACAGAAGCGCCGCAACGCCAGCGGGGAGAAACGAGAGAAACTCGCTCACGCCTGCGAGGCCACGATCGACGCGCAGGCGGTCGAACGACTGGGCCGCACCGTCGAACAGACCGGCGCCGCGGGCTTCCGCTTTCATGCATATCATCTGGCGACCCACCGGGGAACGAAGCCCAACTCCGGCGAAGCGGAGGTGCTCGACAAACGCATCGAATCGGCCATGGAATCGATGGCCTTCGCCGGCGGGGGGGTCTACGAACGCTACAACTCGGTCGGCGGTTTCGACGCCGAAGCCCTCGACGTCCTCGACCTGCGGACCGTGCTCCGCTCCAAGCTGTTGATGGCCGTCAATACCAATACGCTCGCCGGCCCGGACGGGCGTGAGCCGGACTCGGACGCCGACGGGTTGTCGGACAGCCGCGAGGACGCACTCGGGGTGTCGGCCACGAAGGCAGACACCGACGGCGAGGGAGTGACGGACCGCATCGAACTGCTGGTGGGACTGGCGCCGACCGACCCCGACCGCCCCGACTCGTGTGACGGAGAGCGGCCCGGCGGGGATCGCGACGCCGACGGGCTGACGAACTGCGACGAGAACTTGATCGGGACGGAACCGACTCTGGTCGACTCGGATGGCGACGCGATGCCCGACCGGCTCGAGATCGCCGCCGGTACGGACTATCTGGGACGCGACGCGGAGAACGACGTCGACGGCGACGGGACCGCGAACAGCCAGGAGCTCAAGCAACACACCGATCCCCGGAGCATCGATACCGCCGACCATCTGACCCGGGCGTATCGCTACGAGATCGACGATCGCGGGGTAATCCGCGACCTGTCGGCCTCCTCCCCCCGGTCGATCTCCGGCGTCGAGATCGCAGGGGTCGGGAACGGGACCGATCCCGGCGTCGGCCGGCTCGACTTCCGGCCGTCCCCCCCTCGTCTGCGCTGGCGAGAGGCGGGCGACCGGCGATATGGATCGGCCGTCCGGATCGACGGATCCGGGCGATACGAACTCCCGGCCGCCTCGCACCGGCCGCGACGGGAGACGGGGGGCAAACACCTCGTCGTGAAGGTGACACCATCCGAACTGCCGGCGCGGCGGGCGACGGACTCGATTCGCGTCATCTCGCGAAGCCGCCAGTGCCTGGACTACACCATCCGCAACATCCAGCTCGCCGCGACTCGAGGCCGCGAGGGCGTCGAGGCGGGTCGCAACGACATCGTCCTCTATTTCGCCGAGGCCCCCGAGGGACGATTGCGGAGACCCGGCCCGTTCCGGCGCGCCGAGATTCCCGTCGTCTTCGAGCCCCCGTCGACGCGCCGTCCGGCCTCCCCGATCATCGAGGTCGACGATTCGGAGTTCGTCCGACCGCGGCTCCGACGGCGAAATCGCTAGCGAGACGCGCGGACCGGCTCGCCCCGCTCGCGCTGCGAATCCCGCCGTCGGGGTGTGATCCAACTCCGTGGAATCGACGTCGTGAACACAACTCGAAAGGAGGCTCCGGTACCCTCGAGTCGCCGGTGGAACCGTCCGGGCGGCTACCGGGACCCCAGCACCATCCGACCGCCTCGGCTCGCGAGCTCTCGTCTCCCGTGATCGGGCGAGGATTCAGAATTCAATCGGCGGGCTCGTCCGACTTCCCTCCGCTCCGACAATCGGTTCAGTCCGCATCCCACGGTTTTCGGTCAGCCCCTGACGGGCCGAACCCGACGGGTTGCCGTGCGGGTGCGTTTACGAGTGATTGGTCGCAGCGGTGTCAGGGGGACAGGGTGGGGGCCTCCGTCGGGGACCGGGTCGTGCTCGCACCCTCGCCGTGCCGAGTCCTTGTAGCGACGCAGGGCGGTCTGGTAGATTCGGTGAGCGCCCATCAATCCGAGGCTCTCACTTCAGAGTGGACGATGTTCGACGGTACCCTGTCGGTGGCGCTCGGAGCATCGCTACTGGCGGTCCCCGGCTTACTCGAGGGGACGGTCGTCGCCGAGTACCTGAACGCCGGCGGCTGGATGATGTACGTCATCCTGGCCGTCTCGGTCCTCGGCTTCGTCATCTTTTTCGAACGCTTCGTCGCGCTGTTCTTCCTGCGCCGACTCGACGCCGAGTCGTTCACCGATCGCGTCGTCACCCTGATCGCCCACCGGAAGATCCGGGAAGCACTCGACGTCTGCGACATCTCCTCGAACCATCCGCTGGCCGCCGTCGCCAAGGAGGGGCTGGCCCGGGCGAATCGCCGCGAGAAGGAGATCGAACGGGCCATGGAGTCGGAGATGCTCTCGGCGCTTCCGGATCTCCGAAAACGGGTCTCCTTTCTGTCGGTGCTCGCGAACGTCGCCACGCTGCTGGGGCTGCTGGGGACGATCTTCGGGTTGATCATGGCATTCACGAGCGTCTCGGCGGCCTCGGCTGCGCAACGGCAGGAGGCGCTAGCCGCCGGCATCTCGCAGGCGATGTACACGACGGCCTTCGGGATCAGCGTGGCAGTCCCGATGTTGTTGTTTCACCACGTCCTCTCGCAGCGCGTCGAGCGGATCGTCTCGGAAGTCGAGACGGGGGCCAGTTCGATCCTGGTGGCGATCTCGGGCGCGATCCGGGGCGAAGAGGAGGACCTCGCGGCCGACGCGGCGACGGGTTCGGTCGAGGAGCATCCCGACCGGGACGAGCATTCGTAACCCCCGGAGCAACGGGCGCACCGAAGGTTCACACATCGATGCTCGGTTCCGCCGGAGAGGCCCGACGTGTTCGAAAAGTGGGACAGAGCAGTCGAGGAGGGCGAGGATCTGAACATCATCCCCGTGATGAATCTCTTCATGGTCCTGATCCCGTTTCTGCTGCTCGGCGCTGCCTTCGTGCACATCGGCGTGATCCCCACGTCGACGCCTACCCGGGGCGAACCGAAGAAGGGTGAGCCGCCGGAGAACCCGACGAAGGTCAGCGCGAACCTCGTCATCACCCGGAAGGAGCTGCGACTGTCGTTCTCCGGCCCCGGTGTCCCCCGTGAGAAACTCGACGCGCTCGGTGGCCGTTGGCCCAGAAAGAACGGCGAGTACGACCTCGACGCCCTCCAGCGGGCACTGCGCCGGGCGAAGAAACAGTACCCGGACAGCAAGACACTGACGGTCCTCCCGTACGAGGATCTCGAGTACCAGACGCTGGTGCACATCCTCGACCGGGCACGCGAGCGGAAGACCGGGGTCGGAAAGGACGGCGAACCGACTTACACCCCGCTGTTCCCGGCGACGATCTTCTCGAAATTCATCCCGGCGGAGTCCGGCGAGAAGGGGGGCGGGGGATGAACGGGAACTGGACCGACCGTGTCTCCGGCTCGGACGGCGGGGCCGATCTCCGCCTGACGCCACTGCTGGACATGTTCACGATCGTCTTGATCTTCCTGATCGCCAGCTTTCAGGCCGAGGACAAGGGGTTCGAGCCGAACGACGACGTCGACCTGCCCAAATCCCGGGCGCGCGCTCCGTTCAAACCGGCGGTCGGGGTCGACATCACCCACGACGAATTGCTCGTCGAGAAGAAAAAGGTAGCCGAACTCGAGAAGGGCGAGTTTCCCGCCTCGTACACCGAGAAAAAGCGCATCCCTCCGCTCGTTCGGACTCTGAAGGCGAAATACGACCGCCGAAAAAAGCACGACAAAAAGCCGATCATGCTGGTGCAGGCCGACCGGGAGCTGACCTACGATACGATCTACCTCGTCCTCCGGTCTGCCGCGCAGGCCGGATTCGTCAAGTACCGGCTCGCCATCATGAAGAAGTGACCCGCCCCTCTTCGCAAGGTCCAATCGAATGTCATTGTTCAGGCGTGCGATTAACAGGCCACGAAGACGCGAAGGCACGAAGAAAGGG
>JBDGRG010000171.1:0-5612 GCA_042218355.1 Bradymonadaceae bacterium | reverse complement strand
GTCGCGAGCGCCGCGACGCCCGGGGCAACGTCAGATCCCGCGTCGGCCGACCCGCTCGCCAACCGCAGCCGACCGATGGTCGAGGTCGACGCCGACGAGTTCGAACGCCTGATGACAGAAGACGACGACCGGTTGACCGTCGACCGCTACACGTTCGAACAGACGAAACCGACGGTCGAACTGCAGCCCGCCCTGGCCGACCGGGCCGTCATCTCTCGACCCGATCGTCCGCTACACGTCCCACCCGGCGAGACCGTGACGATCTATCTGAGCACCCCGCTGTGGGTGCGAGTCTACTTCCCGGAGTCCGACCGCCTGCTCTGCGAGATCCCCTGCTATCGGATGTCGGATACCTGGTTCGGTCGGTCCACGACCGACGGCGAACTCTGTTACGCAGCGCGGACCAGCGGTCGGCTCAGACTGGACCGATTACCGATTCGACTGCACCGCGCCGTGACGCCGGCGACGGTCGCCAATTCGGCCGACGAGCCGCTTCTGCTCGAGCGGCTCCAGCTCCCGACGCCCCATCTGGCATTGTACCGAAGCCCCGAGAACACCCTCTGGACGCAGGCGATCGAGATGATCCGAACGCAGGCGGGCAAGGGCGCCGACGTCTCCGTCACGCGCGGCTCGCCCCCGCAGATCAGCGACGGAACGCTGGTCCAAGAACCGCGGATCAGCTCGAAGAAGGGATTGTTTACGAGCACGTTCACCGCGGTCGAATCACTGTTCGGAGCCTGATCCCGACAACAGTCACTCGTCTCGGCGATCCCGATCGGAGTCGACATGAGCACCTAGTGGACCGCGCTTCGAGAATTCGTCCAGAGCCCGCAGGCGGCGACTTATTTCTGGGCGGTCGTCAAAATTCTGCTCGGCGTCCTTCTCGGGCGACTCGCCGGCCGCAGCCTCGTCCGCATCTTCGCCGACGACGAGGACGCCCACCGGGCGATGGTGATCCGCCGGGCGAGCTTCTACGTCGTCGCCGGTCTGTTCATCGCCTCGGCCGTCTCGGAGCTGGGCTTCGACCTGCGCGTCCTGCTCGGGGCTGCCGGAATCTTGACCGTCGCCATCGGCTTCGCCTCACAGACCTCCGCGTCGAACGTCATCAGCGGGCTGTTCCTGCTGGGCGAGCGGCCGTTCGCGGTCGGCGATCTGATCAAAGTCGGATCGACGGTGGGAGAAGTCCTCTCGATCGACCTGCTGTCGGTCAAATTGCGGACGCTCGACAATCTCTTCGTGCGGATCCCGAACGAGACGCTCATCAAATCGGAGGTTACGAACATCCGCCACTTCCCGATCCGCCGGATCGACATGCAGGTCGGCGTGGCGTACGGCGAAGACATGACCGAGATCCGCGACATCCTGCTCGACGTCGCGGACCGGAATCCGCTCTGCCTCGAGGAGCCGGCTCCGCGCGTGCTGTTTCAGGGGTTCGGTGATTCCGCACTCAACCACGAGCTGAGACTGTGGGTGAAGACCGAGAACTTCGTCGATCTCCGCAACGAGATATCGGTCGAGATCAAGGAGGCTTTCGACGAAGAGGGGATCGAGATTCCGTTCCCACACCGGACGCTGTACGCCGGGACGGAGACCGAACCGTTCCCCGTGCGACAGGTGCCCGATCGTCCCGTTCCGGCGGCGACCGAGGCGGATGGAGCCGACCAGTAGTTCGCGTCTGCGACTGCGAGGTGCAGACCCGACCTCCGGCGACAGACCAACTCCGACCCCCGACCCGACGATGTTCGGTGAACTCGCCGCACTCGGAGCGTCCCTCTGCTGGGCGCTGTCGGCCGCTCTCTTCGGGCGCGCCGGCGACGACATCGACGCCGTATCGCTGGCGACACTCCAGGCGCTGACGGTCGCGATCGCCCTCTCCGGTCTCCTCGCGGTTACCGGGCGACCTACGTACTGGCGTGTCTTCCCTCCCTCGGATCTGGGATACCTCGCCGCCAGCGGGATCGCCGGATTGGTACTCAGCGAGATCGTCTACTTCCGGACCCTCAACCGACTCGGTCCCCGCCTGTCACTGTTGATCTGGTCGTTCTCACCGGCGGCGACCCTCCTCGTGGCGCTCGTCTGGCTGGGAAAGCATCCGTCGGCGGAGGCGCTGGTCGGCCTCGTGCTGACCGTCGCCGGACTCTGCGTGGCCCTGGTCGGGCGCCGCCGCCCCCCGGAGACGCGATTCCGCGCCGATCTCGAGCACGACCCGGCGGCGCCGGAACCGGAGGCCCACGACGGCGACGTCGACTGGACGGCCGCCGCGGTCGCGCTGCTCGGCCCTCTGCTGATGGGCGTGTCGTTCACGGCCCTCGGGGGCGTCCGCTCGACCGATTCGCCTCTGGCCGCGCATGCGATCCGATTCGCCGCCGCCGCCCCGCCCCTCGTCTTGGTCGTGGCAGTGGCTGGCCACCACCGCGATCTCCTGGCCGCGCTCGAAGGCCCCCGCCGACTCGCCATGCTGATGGCGGCGATCGCGCTGGGCACGCTCGTCGGCTCCGGATTGGCGACTTACTCGGTCCTGGCGACCGACCCGGCGACGGCGATCACACTCGCCTCGCTCGGCCCGATCTGCATCCTCCCGATCACGCAATGGACCGAGAGCGAACCACTCCGTCCAGAGGCAGTCGCCGGGGCTGTCGTCGCCGTTGTCGGGGCCTCGGTCGTCGCGCTGGGCTGAGGCGCCACGGGACCGAGTGCCCGCGACGAAGCCGCTACGCCGGTGTTGACGCGTTCTCGACCGTCGCGACCCAACCCAGCGGCGCCCCCGACCGGAGTACGAGACGCTCCAGACTGGCCACTCGACCATCCGCCAACTCGACTGTGCGCTCTCCGTCCGTCGAGGCGCCCTCTCCGTCCGGCTGGTCGAGGAGTGCGCGCCCCGCGCGCCGGACGGTGTCGTCGTGCTGGCGGAGACTCTCGAGCTCCTCGGCCCCGGGGTCGAAGGTCGTCGTCACGAGCTGACCACTGGCGTCGTACATCGCCGCGGCTCCCCATCCCTCGTACAGGAGTCCATCCAGCCGGCGCTCCAACCCGCCCATCCGACCCGCGGCGCGGCGTTCGAGCTCCTGAATCCGGTCCAATGCCTCGTTGAACTGGCTGGCGATCAACCCCAGCTCGTCTTCGCGTCGAGTGTGAATGCGTCGGCGATGTTCCCCCGAAGCGACGGCGCTGGCGACGTCTCGAATCGACGACAGACGATCGATGACGTCCGCCCGCAGTCCGCGCGCCAGCAACACGAGTGAAAGCAGCGCGACGAGGACCAACGCCCCGAGCCACGCTCCATACCGAGACGCGTCCGCTCGAACCTCTGCTCCCGCACTGATCATTTGGTCGTGCTGGCGATTCAACAGCGTCACGACCGACTGTTTGACGATCTTGAACTTCGGGAACACCCGCCGCTCGTATGCTCGCAGCGGGGAGTCGCTCTGCCCGCCCAGCAGCTCACTCCTGGCCCTGTGATAGGCTCGGTATTCGCGACGAATCCGTTCGAGATTGGCCTGCTCGTCCTTCCCCGCCGTCCGCTGTTCGAAATCGTCGAGCAGTTGGCGAAATTCGGCATTCGCGTCCTCGAGTCGAGCCCGTCCGGGCCTTTCGATCAGGGCGGCGAGCGTCGCCGAATCCTGCCGTTCCAGCTCCTCGAGCAGTTCGGTCGTCGCGCGCACGGTATCGGTGTTCCGCTCGACGACGCGTTCGATATGCCGGCCGATGTCGAAGAATCCGACCGTGGCAGTTCCCGCGGCCAACGGGACCAGCGCCGCGAGGTATCCGTATCCGAGAAGCAGGCGTGTACTCAGCGACATGATGCCGAGATCCGTACGAAAGTCGGGCGGAAATCTCTCGAGAGGGGAACAGGTCTCGACCGGAGACTCGCGCCCGCCGGTCCCCGGTCGGCGGCAATTGACTCCCCGGCCCGCGGAATCGCCCCTCAAGCGATGGCCGACAGTTCGTCGATCGACGATTGCGTCCCCATCGCGACCAGGATGTCGCCCTCGCGGACCTCGCCGTCGGGGGGCGGATTCGGTTCGACCTCTCCGTCCCGCTGAATCGCGATGATCGAAACCCCGAACCGCTGGCGGAGCTGCAAGGAGGCCAGGGTCTCTCCGAGGACGGCATCCGGCGCCTCGATCTCTGCGAGGATCGCGTCGCCCAGCGACAACTGGTCGGTCACGTTCGGTCGACACAACCGGGTAGCGAGCCGCTGCCCCATGTCGCCCTCTGGGTCGACCACTTCGTGAGCACCGACGGATCGGAGCACCCGGGCATGCAGCGGGCTGGAGGCCCTCGAGACGATCCGAGTCACCCCCATCTGTGCGAGGAGCGCGGTCGTCATGATCGACGCTCGGTCGAGTGCGCTACGACGGCGACGACGACGACCGGAATCGTGTCGAGTTCCAGGTCGTAGAGGACGCTTTCATCCGTGGTATCGGCCTGGACGGCCGCGTCGATCTCGTCCTGGACCGGACGGAGCCGGTCCATTCGGTGATCGACGACCAGCACCGACTGGTGCTGCCGCGCCAGCGAGCGCGCGACCGACGCGCCGAACTGTCCGAGCCCCAACACCGCGTATTCGTTCGCCAGCTCGAGAACACCTTCGAAGATGAGGTGAGCATCGTCCGAACGCGCATCGTTCGTCTCAACCGACCATGATGTCTTCGGCCGGATAGCTCAGATCCGAGGATTGTTCGCCGCCGAGGAGAAGCGCCAACGTCAGCGGACCCACCCGTCCGAGAAACATCGTCGCCGTGACGACTACCTTTCCCGGCGCGTGTAATTCGCTGGTGGCGCCGAGACTCAGCCCGACCGTGCCCAGCGCGCTGAATGCCTCGAAGAGTGTCTTCAAAAACCCGATGTCCTCGAGGAGGAGCAGCGAAAACGCACACGCGAGGAGAATGAAGACGGTAACCGACGCGATGGCGGCGCTGCGATAGACGACCGACTGCGGGATCCGCCGACCGAAGAAGACGACTCGAGTCTCCCCGCGAGCGATGGCGCCGACGGCGCCCACGAGGAAGGCGGCCGTGGTCGTCTTGATGCCGCCGGCGGTGCTGCCCGGCGAGGCTCCGACAAACATGAAGGCCATCATGACGAGGGCCGTCGCGGGTGTCAGCGCCTCGAACTCGACCGAGTTGAAGCCGGCGGTCCGCAACGTGACGCTCTGGAAGAGGGCATTCGCGAGTCGATCGACCACGGACATCCCCCCCAGCGACGCCGACCACTCACAGGCCCCGTAGAGAATCGCGCCGCCGACGACGAGCGCGACGGTACTGCAGAGAATGACCCTGGTCTGCACGGCGAACTTCGGACGCCGCTTCTCGGTCAACCACGTCGAGGCGGTCGCCATGACCACGAATCCGATCCCGCCCAGGACGATGAGGAAGCCGACGACCCCGAGGATCAGCGGATCGTGCTGGAACATGACGATCGAATCCGACTGCAGCGCGAACCCCGCGTTGCAGAACGCAGAGACGGCGTGAAAGACGCCGTTCCAGATCGCCGGGCCAGCCGCATATCCGTGTCGGAGGTAGCCACCGGCGAGACAGACCGCCCCGATCGACTCGATGACGAACGTGGTCACGACGATGAAGCGAGTCAGCTCGTAGGCATCGCGGGGC
>JBDGRG010000170.1:5533-15651 GCA_042218355.1 Bradymonadaceae bacterium | reverse complement strand
CGAAGGCCGCCGTCTCGATCTCGAGCTGCTGGGGGAGCACGCGGGGCTGTTCCGGCCGATCCGGGGAGTAGAGCAGGTAAAGCGGCACTCCGGCCCGACCGAACTCCTTCAGCTTCGACAGAATCGCCTCGTCGGGTTTGGTCATGTCGGCTTTCATCATCACGACGTCGTTTCGGCGCGCGGCTCGCACCACCGGTTTCGTCGTCAGGACCTCGCGCTCGTTGACCTTGCAGCTGATGCACCAGTCGGCGGTGAAGTCGACGAAGACCGGCCGACCCGCCTCCAGTCTCCGGTCGACCCGCTCCTCGGACCAGGTCGTCCAGTCGATCGAGAGTTCCTCCCCGGCGCCGCTGGCCGCCGTCTTCGTCGCTCCGTTCGTGCTCGTCTCGTTCGTCCTCTCCGCATCGTCGGGAGCGACCACCGAAGGAGGACTCGCCCGGTCGAGGTCCCCGGCGAAGGCGTACCAGCCGACGCCGAGCGGAACCGTCAGCAGCAGGGCCGCCAGTGCGGCTCGACGCGGCTTCGACCGGAGCGGCTGCAACCGTCCGATCCCCCAGGCCGCAAACGCAGTGGCGAGCAGGAATCCCAGGAACAGCGTGGTCGACCAGAGCGTTGTCAGTCGACCGTAGAGCCACACCAGCCACAGTGCCGCCCCGAGCAGCACGAACCCGAGCACCCGCTCGACGACGACCATCCAGGACCCGGGGTCGGGCAGCAGCCGGCGCGCCGCGGGCACCAGTGCGACGACGACGAACGGCGAGGCCAGCCCCAGCCCCAGAGCGAGCAGCACGCCGGTAATGACGAGGGGACTGCTGGTCAGTGCGAATCCGACCGCCGCCCCCATGAACGGCGCCGTACACGGGGTCGAGACCAGTACGGCGACGACCCCCTCGAAGAAGCTTCGACCGAACCCCGAGTCGGGGCCGTCGGCGCCGGCCGTCGCGAGGGCCGGGATCCGAAATACCTCGAAGAGATTGAGCGCGAACAGGATGAAGACCGCGCCGATCGCAGCGACGAACCGGGGATACTGGAGCTGAAATCCCCATCCGACCGCCGTGCCGATCGACTTCAGGAGGACGACTGCCCCCGCCAGTACGAGCATCGTCCCGGAGATGCCGGCCGTATATCCGGCTGCGTGGCCGGCCGCGCGGAGCTTCGAGTCCCCGCCGATCTTCGCCAGCGATGTCAGCTTGACCGCCAGCACGGGCAATACACACGGCATGACGTTCAGGATCATCCCCCCCGCAAACGCCAACAACAGTGCGTCGAGTGTCGACATGGTCAGCGGTTCGAAAGGATCGACACGACTCCTCACCTAGTAATGGGCCACCGACCGGGTTGCAATCCCGACGGAGGTGCGGACCCTCACTCGCTGCGTCCGGACGGCCCCTCGCGGCATCGCGACGGCCGATCGGGTCGCTCGATCTCCACACCGCCCCGCCGCTCGCAGGCCGCGGCGATCGACCATGCTGCGCAGTGGGGTCGCGGGGTGGCGAACTCGCGTTCCAGAAAGGGCCGCGCCAGCGAGTGATATCCTCGCTCGACCAGCGTCCTGGCCAGCGCCAACCGGTTGGCTCGCACGGCCATCCACTGCTCCCGATCGGTGTACACCTCGACCGCCCGCTCGAGCAGTCTCTCCGTCCCTGCTCGATCCGGAAGCGCGACGTCGTGTCGCGCGAGCAGCCCCAGGAAGATCTGGTAGTGCGCCGGTTTGGGCTGTTCGTCTCGCTCCAGTGCCTCCAGCGCCAGCTCGACCGCCCGCCCGGGCCGGCCGGCGCGCTCGAACGCGATCGGGAGGATCTTCGGGTAGATCCGCGTGCGCCGGAAGTGCGGATACCCCGAGGAGAGGACGGCCGCCGCCTCGTTCCAGCGCCCCCGTTCGGTATAGTGGCGCGCCACGTAGATGTACGGAGCCCACAGGTTCGGACGCCGTTCGAGCATCGGCCCCCAGAGGGTGAGATTGTTTCGCCAGCGGCCGACCTGCATCCAGGACAGACCCGCGAAGACGACCAGAGACACGACGACTGCCAGCCGGCGGATCCGTCTCCGGGCCGCCACGTCGGCCAGCGCCGACGTCAGCCGGCGTCCGGCGAGGACGACCACCGTCATCGCCCCGACGGCCGGCACGTACAGATACGTATCCGAGGTCAGCTGGGGGATCGGCACCAGCTGCGAATAGGGAACGTACAGCGCGGCCGTCAGAACCAGTCCGAAGGCGAGCCGACGCCACCCGGCGCGGATCGTCCCGACAGTCGCAGTCAGCCAGAGGGCGACGATCCCGAACCCCGGGGCGACCGCCGTCCAATCGGCCTCGAACAGATAGTACGTCGGCTGGAGATCGAGCGGCCAGACGAGGTTCCGGGCAGCGACTTCCAGTGCCCCGGCCATTCGTATCAGCCGGTCGGTCAGGGCCGTCGCCGCGAGGTCCGAACGGCGGATCAGTTCGTTCTGACCGCGAAAGGCGACCGCCCCCCAGGCCGCGCCGACCGCCAGCATCGGCCCCAGCGTCGACAGTCGACGGCGAACATCGCGCCAGGACCAGCGATGCCGGTAGACGACCAGTGCCAGCCAGACGGCGAGCAGCCCCGCCTCGGGGCGACACCCCAGCGCGAACAGAAACGCCCCCGCCAGTCCCGCGCGCCGCCACGGGGACCAGTCGTCAGGCCCCCGGCCGACATCG
Source organism: Bradymonadaceae bacterium (assembly GCA_042218355.1). Lineage (GTDB taxonomy): Bacteria > Myxococcota_A > Bradymonadia > Bradymonadales > Bradymonadaceae > CAJXPB01. The sequence goes on along the minus strand of JBDGRG010000170.1, from coordinate 12,971 downwards.
GCCTGGGCGAGTCGACAGGCCACGAGCACCCCCGTCCCGAACATGACGGTTTTGGCGCCGGTCACCCACGAGACGCTCTGGACGGCGACCGGATGGAGCCCCCACAGTCCCGCCGCCGCCAGCCCCGTGCGCCCCCCTTCCCAGCGGCGCACGAGCTCGAACATCAGCGCCGTGTTCAGCAGATGAAAGCCGACGTTGGTCGCGTGGAGAACCGAGGGAAACCGGGCCGGCCAGACCGACTGCACCGCAGCATAGAGAGCCGTCGGAACCGGCACGGGATACCCGGTCTCGGGCGTCAACAGTCGACGCGTCCAGGAGACGCCCCACCAGTTCCGGACCGTCGCGCGACCGACGGCGTAGAGATGGTCGTCGAATCCCGGTAACAACGCGTACCCGGCGGTTCGAGCGTAGACGACCCCGACTGCGACGAGCAGTGCGGTCGACCCACGCGGCCACCCCGAGCCTGTCGTCTCGTCCTCGTCTCTGTCTGCCTCCGTCCTCATCTGTCCGCGGCCTTGCCTGCACCCTGGAGGCTGACTAACGTCGCCGCCGAATCGTATTCGTCACGTCTCGCTCGACCTCGGGTGTCGACATGTACGGTGCCGTCGAACCATTCGTCGACTGGATTGCCGAGAATGGTCCCTCGCTGATCGTGCGCACCCTGCTCGCCCTCGGCATCCTGTTCGCCGGGTGGATCGCCGCAGCCGCCTCCGAGCGACTCATCGACGCGGCGATCGAGGGCTCCAAACGCTCGCCCTCGCCGCTGTTCTCGCAATTCGTCGTCAACGTCACCCGCAAAGCGGTCTGGCTGGTCGCCATCGTCGTCGCTCTGGACAACCTCGGCGTCGACACCGCCGCGCTGATCGCCGGGATCGGGGCCCTGTTGCTTCTGTACAACCCGTTCGACGTCGGCGACTGGGTCGAGGTCGCCGGACACGAAGGAACGGTCGAAGACCTGACGCTGGTCTATACGCTCCTCCATACCGGTGACAACAAGGTCGTCACCATCCCGAACTCCGAGGTCTGGGGCTCGCCGATCACCAACTACGACGCGGCCGACCAGCGGCGGATCGACCTGGTCGCGGGCATCGGATACGACGACGATGTCGACCGAGCGATGGAGGTGTTCCGCCAGCTGCTCGACGACCACGAGCTGGTGCTCGACGATCCGGCGCCCGTCGTTCGCCCGAAGTCGCTGGGCGACAGCTCGGTAAACATCGACGTGCGAGGCTGGGTCCGGACCGACGACTACTGGACCGCCCGGCCCCAGCTGGTCCGCGAGTTGAAGGTCCGATGCGACGAGGCGGACATCAATATCCCGTACCCGCACCGGAGTATCGAGTTCCTCGACTCGCCGACGCCGCCCCGAACCTCGGACACCGGACAATAGGGCATCGCGCCTCCTCGCGCACGGCGCGGGTCCGGCTGACGCACCTCCTCGACGCCCCGAATCACCCGGCCACTCGACGACTCGGCTCTCGACCACTCGACTCGTTGACGACCGACCTCTCCGATCTCGGACAACCCGTCGACCGAGAGATCCTCGACCTCGCGGTGCCCGCGCTGGGGGGGCTGGCCGCCAGTCCGCTGGTCTCGCTGGTCGACACCGCCTTCGTCGGCCAACTGGGCTCGACCCAGCTGGGCGCACTCGGGGTGAACGCCTCGCTCTTCTCGATGGCGTTCGTGGTGTTCAACTTCCTCGCCTACGGCACCGCCCCGAAGGTCGGCCGCGCCGTCGGCGAAGACGCCCCGCGCCGAGCCGGCCGGGTCGTCCTAAACGCCGGGCTGATCGCGCTGGTTGCCGGATCCGCGGCGACGGGCGCACTCCTCCTGTTGGACGGACCGATCCTCGAATTGATGGGGGCGACCTGCGAACTGCGCGGCCCCGCCGCGACGTACCTGCACATCCGCGCGTTCGCCGGGCCCGCCGTGCTGCTGATCAACGCCGGACGCGGGGCGTTTCGCGGATATCAGGATACGCGCACCCCCATGTTCGTCACCGTGGGACTGAGCGGGCTCAATCTCCTGCTCGACCCGATTCTGATCTTCGGGCTCGGCTGGGGACTGGCCGGCGCCGCCACGGCGACCCTGGTCGCGCAGTGGTGCGGGGCCGGTGCGTTCGTGTTTCTGCTACTGGTCCACCGACGCGAGGAACTCGGCATCGTCGTCGAACGCCCGCGACTCGAGGAGCTGACGTCGTTCCTCCGGGTCGGCTGGGAGATGGTTCTGCGGACCGGCGCACTGGTGGGAACGATGACCGTCGCCACGGCCGTCGCCGCCCGGGTCGGAACGACGGCCGTCGCCGCCCACCAGGTCGCCCAGCAGCTCTGGACGTTTCTGGCACTGCTCGTCGACGCCCTGGCCGTGGCCGCCCAGGCACTGGTCTCGCGCTACCTGGGCGAGGGCCGCCCGGACGAAGCGCGGCGAGTCTCCGACCGTCTGCTCCAGTGGGGGCTGGCGGTCGGGCTGGCGCTCGGGGCTGGATTCGCGCTGCTGCAACCGTGGCTTCCGGCGTTGTTCACCGACGATCCCACGACTCGGCAGGCCGTCTCGGAGATCTTCGTCTTCGTCGCCGGCCTCCAGCTGCTCAACGGCCTGGTCTTCGTCTGGGACGGGATCTACATGGGAGCCGAGGCGTTCAACTATCTCGCCAAAGCGATGCTGCTCTCGGCGCTGGGCGCCTGTGCTCTGCTCCTCGCCGTCCGGCCCCTCGGCCTCGGGCTTCGGGGGGTCTGGTGGGGCATCACCGCACTGATGGCGTTGCGGTTTGCCACGCTCCTGGTCCCCTACCTGCGCGGACGGCTGTTCGACGACACGGACGATTCCGGATGAACCATCCGTCACGTTCGACGTGGAATACCGACCGGTCGGGAGCCTTTGAATCTCCCCGCCGACTGTGTTTTCGTCATTGATGTCAGGTGAGATTTATTCGTACTTGCGCGGAGTCCAACCCGATGCGTCGACTGTTCTAGATCGTCGTCTGTCTCTCCCTCGTCTCGCTCGGCACGGCCGGCTGCGGGGGCAATTCGTCGAAGACCGTCTCGCCCCAAGGGTCTGGCTGCGCCGCCGGAGAGCAGGACAACGACGGCGACGGCACCTGCGAGAAGAGCTGCTCGGCGGTGAGCCTGAACTGTGGGAGCCACGGCTCGTGTGACGACTCGTCGGGATCGGCCGAGTGCAGTTGCGACACCGGCTATCGCGGGTCGAACTGCGCGTCGTGCGCATCGGGGTATCAGGACAACGACGGCGACGGCTCGTGTGAGAAGAGCTGCGCGACCGCGTCGGTGAACTGCGGGAACCACGGCCAGTGCGTCGACTCCTCGGGCGCGGCCCTCTGCAGCTGCGACCAGGGGTACACGGGGCCGACGTGCGGGAAGTGCATCGCAACCTATCAGGACAACGACGGCGACGGCACCTGCAAGCCCTCGTGTCAGGCCGCCAACCTCGACTGCAACAACCACGGAACGTGTGATGCGTCGTCGGGGACTCCCTCGTGCAGTTGCGACAAGGCCTATACGGGAACGAAATGCGGCTCGTGCGCGTCGGGATACCAGGACGACGACGGCGACGGGTCCTGCAAGCCGACCTGTGCCACTGCCGGCCTCGACTGCAACAATGACGGCAACTGCGGCACCTCTTCGGGCGCCCCGAGTTGCAACTGCGACCCGGCGTACACCGGCTCTCGCTGTGGGAGCTGTGCCTCCGGCTATCAGGACGCCGACGGGAACGACACCTGTGAGCCGACGTGCGCCACCGCCAATCTGTCGTGTGGTGCTCACGCCAACTGTGCCATCAGCGGCGGCAGCCCGAGCTGCACCTGTACCACCGGCTACACGGATGTCGGCGGGGCATGTAAATGGCGCGGCGGTCCCGACGATCCCGGTTTCCAGAAGCAACCCGGCAGCAGTCCGTGGAGCGTCCAGAACGGAGCCGAGCTGAAGCCCGGCGCGTCCGGGAAATCGAACCCGGGCGAGGCACAGATTCCGGCGAAAGCGGCGTGCCGCCGCGGCCGCGTCGTACAGAGCTTCCCGATGCCGTCTTACTCCTCGGCCGAGCCTCTGGCATTGAAGTTCCAGACACGCATCCGAAACTGCCAGTCGATCAGCTGCCAGCAGCTAAAGGTCTACATCGGCATCGACGGCGGCTGGACGAAGATCCGCCGCGTCCCGTCCAGGTGGCAGGAGCATTCGGTCTGTCTGGGGGCCGGAAGCTACGGGGGCTCCAAGAAACTGACGGTGCGCTCCTCGTCGGAACGACTCTCACCCAGGGTGTGCGGGCAGACCAAACCCAGACTCGCGTTCGACAACGTCCGGGTGGTCCCGGCGTCGTCGAGCAACTGTCCCGCGCCGGGTGCAATCCCGAACGGCGACTTCAGCTCCGGGGACAAACACTGGAACATCGACAAAGGGGCGAACTGGAGCCAGGCCAGTGTCGTCGCGAGCGCGGGGAAGAGCCGATCGAAGGGGGCCCTCCTCCAGGTCTCGCGCTGCGGAAACGCGGAGTTCTCGCGCCCCCTTTCCATCCCCGCGGCCACCGGCAGCAAGGCACCGGCTCTGGTCTTCGACGCCGCGATCAACTCGAACTCCCACCCGTCCGTCTCGCTGGGTGTGCTGGAGAAGGAACTCGAGGGCAACGGCCAGTTCCGAAGACACCGCATCTGCCTCCCCGACTGGGTCCGAGGGACGTCGAAGCAGCTGAAGTTCACACTGGCCGAGGGCGGAGTCTGCGGGAACGACAACTTCCTCGCCCGTTTCGACAACGTCTCGATTTCCCAAATGCAGGGCTGCAGCTCGGGTAAGACGGCTCTGCTGTTCGGCGGCTTCGAGGACGTCCGGAAGTCGTCGGTCGACTCCCCGTGGACAGTGAACAAGGACGACGAACACTCGGGCCGGATAGTCGACGACCCGAACCAGGCGCGCAGCGGCCGGGGCGTCCTGAAACTGGAGACCAACCAACCGTGTTCGAGTTCGCGCGGCTCGACGGTGGCGACCCTACCCGAGCCGAAGGGCTCCAAGGGTCCGGCCGCTGTCTTCTGGTATCGAACCGCCGACTTCAAGGGCGGACAGCACGGCGCGACGTTCCGCCCGGTCGCCCGAAACCAGCAGTCCAACAAGGCCCGGTTCGACGCGGATCTCTCCCAGTCCAGTCGATGGACGAAAGCGACGAAGTGTCTACCGCCGGGACAGGCGGGCATTCCGCGGGCGCTTCGGTTCGAACTCACCGGAGGCGGCGGGCTCTGTCAGAAGACGATCTCCCCGGGCAAAGTCTGGGTGGACGACGTCAAACTGACCCGGAAGTCGGCCTGTCCGACCCAGTGATCCTCCACGTCGTCCGTCCGCCGCGGACGAGTGGTCCCGGGATTGGACGCCGCGGGCGGTCCGTGTAGAATCGTCCGACCGATATCGACGGTCCGCCCCGCGCATCCATCCGCACCTTGATAGACGAACGCATCACCGACGATCGAGCGACGCTGGCGGTCTTCACCGCGACGGTCTTCCTCAGTGCGTCGCTCCTGTTCGTCATCCAGCCGATGGTCGGCAAGATGATCCTGCCCCACCTCGGGGGCAGCTCATCGGTCTGGACGACGTGCATGCTGTTTTTCCAGACCTCGCTGCTGGCGGGCTACGCCTACGCCCACCTCCTCGCCGATCGCGTGCCGCCCGCACGCCAGTTCGCCACCCACCTGGCGATCATGGTCCTGGCCGCGGCGCTGAGCCTGCCACTGGACGTCTCGGCCGGACTGCTCGATTCGAGCAATCACCCGGCCGCCTGGTTGCTGCTGGCGCTGACGGCGTCGATCGGCCTCCCGATGTTCGTCGTCTCGAGCAGTGCCCCGCTCTTCCAGCGCTGGTTCTCCCAGACCGACCACCCCGACGCCGGAGATCCGTACCACCTGTACGCCGCCAGCAACGTCGGCAGCCTCGTCGCATTGTTCGGCTATCCGTTCCTGGTCGAACCCTTCTCGACGCTGGAGATGCAGTCGAGCCTCTGGTCGATCGGATTCGTCGGGCTGATCGGCCTGACCGTCGTCTGCCGGTCGGCGATGGCGTCGACCGAGGAATGGGAGGGCCGCGGCGACGATCAGTCGGTCCCGGCTCCCTCCTGGAGGAGGCGTCTCTGGTGGGTCTGGATCACCTTCCTCCCGTCGAGCCTGATGCTCGGCGTCACGGACTTCATCACGACCGACCTCGCCTCGGTGCCGCTGCTGTGGGTCCCTCCACTCGGGTTGTACCTGCTCAGCTTCGTCCTCGTCTTCGCACGGAATCCGGTCCGGCTGCCGGACTGGATGCGGACGATCTTTCCCGCGCTGACCTTCGCCGTCCTCGTCGTCTCGCTGACCGATCTTCCGCTCTACATCACGATCTCGGCTCATCTGGGCCTGTTCTTTCTGCTCGCCCTGCACTTCCACGGCGAACTGGCCGAGGATCGCCCCGAGACGCCGAATTTGACCGAATTTTTCATCTGGATGTCGCTCGGAGGGGCACTCGGCGGGCTCTTCAATGCGCTCGTCGCGCCCGTGATCTTCGATCGGACACTCGAATATCTGGGCGGACTGGCCGTCGCACTCGCCTCGATTCGACCGAACGCCGACCGAATCGACGACCCGTTTCAGCCGACCTGGGTGGCTCCCGCAGCGTACGCCCCTCTCGCCCTCGTCTACCTCTACTGGATCGAGTATCTCGAGCTCGGCGACACCTGGACGATGGGGGTCTCGGCCGCGGCCGTCGTCGCCGCCACCGCACTGGCCCTGTGGCAGCCCCGGCTGGAAAACGTCGCCCTGGCCGGCGTGTTTCTGCTGGGCTCGACCAGTTTCATGACGATCCCCGGCATCGTCGATTACGAACGGAGCTTTTTCGGAAGCTACTCGATCTACGACCGTCGCCACGACGGCCGCCGCTTCCGAAGCTTCTCACACGGGACGACCAATCACGGCGTCCAGGCCCTGGGGGGCGACCTGAAGCAGACCCCGCTCGGGTATCATCATCCCAAGGGGCCCGTCGGCCAGATACTGGAGGCGGTCCCTCACGATCGCGTGGCCGTCGCCGGGCTCGGCACGGGCGCGATGGCCGCCTACGCGGGGCCGGGAGCGCACTTCGATTTCCTCGAGATCGACCCGGCCGTCGAACGAATCGCCCGCGAGCACTTCACCTATCTCGACCAGTGCGGTCGACACTGCGACGTCCACATCGGGGACGCCCGACAGTTGCTCGAACAACGTCCGGACGGAACGTACGACATCATCTTCATGGACGCCTACAACTCCGACTCGGTCCCGACGCATCTGCTGACCCGCGAGGCACTGCAGCTGTACCTCGACAAACTCGACCGGGACGGCGTCGTCGTCTTCCACGTCTCCAACCGGTATCTCGACGTCGAGGGAGTCGTCGGGTCGCTGGCAAAATCGATGGGGCTGATCGCCCGGACCCAGCTCCATCAT
>JBDGRG010000170.1:0-5523 GCA_042218355.1 Bradymonadaceae bacterium | reverse complement strand
CCATCATCCCTCCTCGAAACTGACGCGCCGGGAGGTCTACACCTCGATGTACACCGTCGTCGCCCGCGACGAGGCCGATCTCCGTTCGATCGCCGACGACGACCGGTGGCGGCCGGCGCAGACTGCGGGTGTGGTCTGGACCGACAGCTACACCAACATCGCGAGCATCGTCGACTGGTGAACGGGGGCCGCTCTCCCCGTTTCGCCCCCGGGCCGACGTCCAGCACCGATATCGCGGGCCGTCTCGCCACCGCGAGCAGAAACGGGATGTACTCCAACACCGTGGGCTCGACGGTCGACCGGCTGACATGGTCGAGGAGACGACCCAGATGGAGTAGCGGAAGGCTACGTCGACGGGTCGTCGACACGGAGATCGGCCATGTCAGCCGGTGCAGCCGAGCAGTTCACGGCTTGTGATAAGACCCGTGGAGACATCGACGGGGCGCCCGCCGGCGCGGGCCGACCGCTCGGAGCCGGGCGCACGGCTCGAACCGATTCGACCAACCCCGCGTAGCTCTCGCGAACTCGGGTCCCCCCCGGCAAACTTGGAGAAATCGGCCGCCCCTGATACGACACGCGCGGTCCGAGATGCTTCCGCGAACCAGCACTCCCCTGAAGCGGAGACGGAGAGATGATCCGGCGCTGGTACGAGTCGTTTATCGAGAGCCACATCCGTCGGGTCGTCGCCCCCCACCCCGGCTGGATCTGTGGACTCGGTCTGATCCTCACGCTGCTGTCGGCCTGGACGGTCGTCTCCGAGTGGAACATCGACAGCAGCCTGATGTCGCTGCTCCCCGAGAATGCGCCGGCCAAACGGGCCCACGAAGAGGTCGACCGCCGCGTCGGCTCCAGCTCGTCGCTGTTCGTCGTGGTCGACTCGCCCGATACCGACGCCAATCTCGACTTCGCACGGGACTACGCCGAAAAGCTGCGCGAGCTGCCGGAAGTGGTGATGGCCCACTTCCACAACGATCCGACGTTCTTCAAAAACCACCTGCTGCTGTACCTCGAGGAGAAACAGCTCCAGGACCTCTACGAACGGCTCGACGAGAAGCTCCGCGAGAAGAAGAAGGAGGCGAATCCGCTGTTCGTCTCGCTCGACAAAAAAGAGGACAGCGAGGAGAGCGGAGGGGGCGGTTCGGGCGAGACGAAGTCGATCGGCGAGGAGATCGAGGAGCGGATGAAAAACCTGAAGTTCACCGACTTCAAGGAATACCTCGTCAGCGACGACGGGTACTCGGTGACGATCATCGTCCGCTTCGACGCCGCTTCGACGGACATGAAGCGGACGAATCAGCTGATGAAGAAGGTCCGTCAGGTCGGCCAGCAGCTCGACCCGTCCTCCTACCACCCCGAGATGAAGATCCAGTTCGGGGGCGGGCTGGAGAAGCGACAGGACGAGTATTCGTCGATCGTCCAGGACGTTCGCATCTCGGCCCTGTTCACCGTCCTCGGGCTCTTTTTCCTGATCGCCTTCTACTTCCGTCGGATTCGGGCGACGTTTCTCGTGCTGACCCCGATCGTCACATCGGCGATCTGGACGCTGGCACTCGCCTTTCTGGCGTTCGGCGATCTCAACGTCATCACGGTCTTCATCTTCGCGATCATCCTCGGTCTCGGGATCGACTACAGCATCCATCTGCTGAGCAGCTTCGACGAGTACATCCACCGCAGCGGCGATCCGGTCGAGGCGCTGGTCGGCTCGTACACCGAAACCGGCCGCGCCACTCTGCTGGGCATCGCGACCACGTTCAGCGCATTCACCGTCCTGACCTTCGCCGAGCTGCGCGGCCTCAGCCAGTTCGGGATCGTCTCGAGCATCGGCATCGTCTGCACGATGGTGGCGACCTACGTGCTCCTCCCCGCGCTCATCCTCTCGTTCGATCGGCTGGCGACGACCGACGGCCGGTTCGAGACCGTCGAGCTGTTCTCATCGGTCACCAGCCTCGACGATCGGACCGACACGGAGGCGGAGGGGAACGGACTGGTCGTCGCACTCGGGACCGCAGCCGCCGTGCTGACCGTCGGCGCCCTCGTGCTCGCCCCCTACAACGCATTCGAACAGAACTTCGGCGACATCGGCGAGCTCGACCCGTTCTGGCGACCGTACCTCCAGGAGTGGACCGAGGCCCCGCTGGCGGACGAACGCTCGCAGGCGCGAAGTGCAGCCAAACCGGTCGCGAAAGACATCGTGGACCGGGCGACCTCCGTCCGGAAGGCGCTCGAACCCGACACGTTTCGTGCCAGGCGCGAGCAGACCACCGTCGGCGAGAAATACACCAGCGCGGTGAGCAGTCAGATTTCGTCGGTCCCCTCGGTCTTGCTGTTCGACTCGGCCGAGGAGGCCCGGAAGGTCTACAACACGATGGAGCGGATGCTCGAGAAGGGCCAGCTCGATACTGTCCGCACCGTCAATGCCGTCTACGGGTTCGTGCCCCGCTCGCGGAAGGTCCAGAAGGAGCGGATGGACGAAATTCGGAAGCTCCGCAAACTCCTCGAGGGCGAAGATCTCTCCGTGCTGAAGGGCGAGACCCGCGAGAAGGTCGATCTGTTGAAACGGAGTCTCGACGTCTCGGGCCCGATCGAGATCTACGACCTGCCCGACTGGCCGAAACGATTTTACCGAGAGGGCGGCCCCCAGGCGAAGCCACCGCACGAAGGTGAAGAATTCGCGTTCGAATACCTGATCATGGTTCCCTCGAAAGTCGGCCTCCAGAAGGGCCCGAACGCACGTCGGTTCCTCCGCCAGCTGAAATCGGTCGAAAAGAAGACCGGCGTCGACTTCCGCATTGCCAGCAGCGCGTCGATCTACGTCGCACTGCTGGACACGATCACCAAGCGCGGGCCGCGGCTGATGGGGATCGCACTGCTGCTGGTCTTCCTCATCGTCGTCGGTGCCTTCGTCAGCCTTCGTCAGGGCCTGGTCGCGCTCGCCCCGCTGGTCGTGGGATTGATCTGGATGCTCGGGGTCGTCCCGCTGATGGGGCTGCGGTTCGACTTCTTCAACGTCATCATCCTGCCGGTCGTCATCGGGATCGGCATCGACGACGGCATTCATTTCTACTCGCGGTATCTGGAACTGGGCCGGGGCCAGATCCGTGCGACGTTGAAGACGGTCGGCACGACGATCGTGATGACCTCGCTGACCTCCTGCGTCGGCTTCGGGGGGCTGGCGCTGGCCGACTACAGCGGCGTCCGGTCGATCGGGTATCTGGCCATCGCGGGCATCATGTCGATGCTCGTCGCGACGTTGATCGCTGTTCCGCTGGTCTTGCGACTGGCCGAACGGTTCGGCTGGGAGAGCATCCTCCCGGAGGACTGAACAGCCGCACCGTTCACCCCTCCAACAGTTCCCGGTAGACCCCCCAGGTCTCGTCGGCCGTTCGGGACCATCGGAAGCCCGACGCCCGCTCGCGGCCGAGCCGTTCGTATTCCGCCCGCAACTCGGGGCGTCCGATCAGCTCGTCGAGAGCCCTCGCCAACTCCCCGGCCGACCGGGGATCCACCCTGCGAGCGGCATCGCCCGCGACGGAACGCATCGGTTCCAGATCGGAGACGACCGTCGCCGTCCCCGACGCCATCGCCTCGAGCACCGGCAGACCGAATCCCTCGATCAGCGACGGAAATGCGAAGACATTCGCACAGCGCAACGTCGACCGGAGCCGTTCCTCGTCGACGAACCCCGGAAAGTGCACGCGGTCCTCGAGTCCGAGCCGACGGACGTCTCCGATCAGACCGTCACAACCTCCGATCAGCACCAGTTCGAGCCCGGGGTAGTCGTCCGCGATGCGCGCGAACGCCTCGACGAGCGTGCCGAGATTCTTGTACTCCTTGTCGTTTCCGACCGCCGCGACGTACGGCGGCTCGGCGACCGGCGCCCCCGACTCGTCGTCGTCGAAGAACGACTCCGCGACGCCGTGAGGGATCGTCCGGATCCGGTCGCTGTCGATCCAGGTGCTCGCACGTCGAGCCGTATGGGGGGAGACTGCGACGACCCGATCCGCCGTGCGGAGTGCGTCCCAGATCGCCGTACGGCCGAAGAATTCGATTGCCCGGGCGGCCAGCCAGTGATCCTGCGAGTGCTCCGGATGGTCGACCCAGACCAGATCGTGGAGGGTGAGCACCACCGGAATCGTCCCGAGGACGTCGCGGACGTCGGCGGGCAGCACGTGGAACAGGCTGTGATACAGATCGATCTCCGCACGATCCCGGAGCACCGATTCGAGGCGGGACTGCCCCCTCAGATAGTGTGCCCACCCGTCGATCTCCTCTCCGACGAAGACCTGCTCGACCGGAGCATCCGGCCCCGCCAGCGGCTCCCAGTTGGAGTCGTGTCTCAGAACGATCAGACGCACGTCCGAGGGGCTCCGGCGAGCCAGCTCTGGGAGCAGACTCGATGCGTACCGACCCACCCCGCTGGGATCGGCGGTAATCGTCCGTGCGTCGATGCAGATCGTCTTCACGGTCGCCCGTTCTCGAGGGAGGCGATTACCGAAGCGTCGTTCACTCGGCCGGGTATTCGATGCGTCGGTCGACCCGTTCAGTCGGCACCGACCGTGCGCCGGTAGACGTCGAGGGTGTTCCGGGCGCATCGCTCCCATGTGAATTCCGCTGCGCGCTCGAGTCCCCGACGGCGCCTGCGGGCATAGAACTCCTCGTCGTACGCCAGTCTCGACAGGGCCGCCCCGATCTCCGCGGGGGACTCCGGATCGACCGTCACCGCCGCGTCGCCGCCGACCTCCGCCGGAGCACCGGTGATCGAGGTGACCACGGGCGTCCCGCAGGCCATCGCCTCGAGCTGCGGCAACCCGAATCCCTCGTACAGCGAGGGGAACAAAAACGTTCGGGCCAGACTGTAAAACGCGCGGAGCTCCTCGAAGTCGACGTACTGAAGGCTGACGATCCGGGGACCGACCGTCGGATGGTCCATCAATTCCCTCAATCGCGACGCCCCGCTGGCGATCGACCGGCGGATCAGGACGAAATACGTCTCGGGATCGTCCTCGAACGCTTCGATAAACCCCTCGAGTGCGCCGGCGTGGTTTTTGTACGGGGCCCCCTGTCCGACGACGAGGACGAAACGGCTCCGCGGAAGGTATTTCGAGATCAGCGGCCACCCCTCCTCGGCCGACATGGGCTGGAAGACGTCGTCGACCGCGTTGTAGGCGACGTGGACGCGGCCCTCTTTCTCCGGAAACCACGACTCGATCGCGTCGCGGGAGTATTCGGAGACGGTCAGTACTCGCTCGGCGTCGTCGACCGATTTCGGAATCAGGGTCTTGAAGAAGGTCCCGTCGATCAGCTTCTTCCACCAGATCTGCGTGCAGTACCGGTGGTTGATCAGCCACATGATGTCGTGGAGCGTGAAGACCGCCGGGACCGGCAGATCGGCCGGAAGGATGTTGAACGGCGAGTGGAAGAGATCGATCCCCTCGAAGTCGAACCACCGGCCGAGGGCGAACCGGGTACGCAGCGAGTTGGGCGGCGCAGCGAATGCGGTACAGGTGACGCGTCGGTGGTCGA
>JBDGRG010000017.1:0-5726 GCA_042218355.1 Bradymonadaceae bacterium | reverse complement strand
ACCGACTCTGTCCAGGGGGGAGCCTCACTTGCTCTGATCGGGTTGTCGAGCCACCAAACGGTCGTGTACGATTCGGACGGTCTCGAACAACGACCGTCGCATTCGCTGTATAGTGCACAGGTCTCGACGAGGTACCCGACATCGGCGCTCTCGGTCAAAACCCCTCGAGGAGGGGACCGATTGCGAGCGGACGGTTGAAGGGGTATCGGCGGATCATCTCCGAGCTGCCGAACGGAATGCAGGGGGCCCGCTCGCTGTTCGAACAAATCGCCGGAAGGTCTCCGCAAACGTCTCCGGGATCGTCGCGCCAACCGACCGATACGTTCCGCGACACCGGGCAACCGCACAAACGTCAGGTCGAGATGTACTTTCGTCCAACGAGTTCTACGGCTGAACCCGTGGTCGAAATCGTCGAACACCGCCTCGAAATCCTAGAAAAGATACACTTCACGCTGTGACCGGGAGTGTACCCATGGACGTAGAGAGCGAGGCCACATTCGAATCCGTCAAAAAACGCGAACTCCAGCAAGTTCTCTGGAAGTGGATCACCGGGACACTCGAGGATGGCGACGTCGTCGACTACGCCGACGTTCGTCTTCCAGACGACCCCCCAGAGGTCGGCGAAGTGGACCGCCCCCTGTACATCGTACTGGACGCGCTGAGCACCGTCTTTGCTCAGCCACTGACCCGGGAGGACGGCCTCGTGCTGCTCGAGTTCCTCACTCATTACGATCACGGTCCGGCTGAACTCGAGCGAGCACTGGAGGCCTACTGGGACGCGGTCGACTGGGACGAGCGGCTGAAATCGACGTCCAGTTCCGACGCCTCGCCCACCCTCTCACCCTCCGAACTCGACCGCGCTCTCAGTTGGCGCGGTCGCACCCAGTGATCGTTGAACACGACGACCCCGACGGGCGCGTCCACAGCGAGTCTCGCTCCCATCTCCTCGTCCGGCGACGCGCCGTCGGGGAACGTTCCCGCTTTTAGCGGCCCGCCTCTCGTTCGGTTCTGGGCTCATCTGCCGGTAGCCGGCGGAAGAACTCGCTCACGCGACGCTCGTCGACGACTGTCGTCCAACCGTCGATGTCGTCGATCCGTCGGCGAACGTTCTCGCCGAGGCCTGCAGACCGAGACTCGACGCGCTGGGCTCGCTCCACGCGCCGGCGGAAGGCGCGGGCCTGCTGGACCGACATGTCGCCGGACCGGCCGTCCGCACCCTCTCGAGAACGCGCGACTGCCTCCAGCGCGTACGATTCGACGAGCTGGGCGAGGATACCGTCGAAGAGCCCCGGCGTGGCGAGCGCCTCGAGCGCGATCGGCTCTCCATCGAGCCCCACCACGACGCCCGCGCTCTCCTCTCGGTCGCACAGGGACGGGAGCAGGTTCTCGACGTACGCTCCCACCTCGCCGGCCTCGTCCGTCTTCCCCAGCGAGGCCCTGTAGGATCCGGTGCGCGGCGATTCCCCGACCGACCGGTTGGACTCGCTGACCTCTCGCCAGACCCTCCGCTGCGCACGCGAACGGCTGCTCGACTGCTTGACCCGAGAGTCGGCCAACTTCTTCACCGCAGACAACTCGTCTCCCGACTCCGCTCCGCCACCCGGCCCCCACCGGCCGTGCTCGATACAGCGAGTCGGAACCTCGACCTCCTCGGCGTCGGCCGGGATGACGGTCGTCCGCGCGACCACCCGGTCCTGCATACCGCCCAGCAGGACCACTCCGCGCAACAGGACGAGCCGAGCATCGGCTCGATTGGTCACTTCGACGCGTTCGATGACGGCCTCCTCGCCACTCGACCGCTCGGTGACCTCCACGAGGCCTTCCTCGTCGGCGTCACCGAAGAGCATGTAGTCGGACAACTCCTCCTTCCGTTCCTCGTCGACCTCGAGGGGGACGAAACTCAGATTGGCGTAATCGACGATCGACTGGGTGCAACGCATGATCGATCCCTCGTTCCGAAGACGCGAACGAACCGACGTAACGACGTGTTACGGGGACCTACGGGCCACGGGTGCCCGTCTGCGCGCCACGACGCCGCATACTCCCCCCGCATGCGGGAGCAAACGACTCGATTGGGCGCGCGAGTCGGCCGTCAGAACGTCTCGTCGCCGCACTCGCTCCGATGGCGAGGCGCGGCGTTTCCGGTACGCCGGGCATGTTCGGCCCGACGGGCGTCGCGTCTGCTGCGATCACACCGTTTCGGAAACAGCACTCGCAACAGGCGGCGTCCCGTACGACATTCGCGATCGTGGGGACAGCGCCCGTAGGGAGAGGACGAAGAAGCGAGGGACCTTCGAAAGTGGGACACGACATCCTCCATGGTGGCCGTTCGATGAACAGCGACGATCTGGCATTGCCACCGTGCCCGGCGAGATCGAGGCGAGCGCCGGGTCGGTTGGCAGGGCTTCAGCGGGCCAGTCCCTCCACCCGTTCTCCATGGGTTCCTCCACCCTCGCGGGCCGAGGAGGTCCGTTCCTTCCGGAACAATTAAGGAACTTTTACACGACTCGGACGACGTCAAGTCGGCACTCGAACCTCCAGAAAAACGCCGGCTTCGAGCGGATCCACGGCTCGACATCACTCGAGCGAACCCAACGCTCGCGCTTTCAATACCCGGCCACGACGACTTTGAATATGTCGAATCGCGTCACCTGATATCGTCATTTGACGTCCGCCGACCCGGTGTTAGGTTTTCTATTGGTCCATGCAGACGGGTGGAGAGTCCAGACTCGCCGAAGCCCGACCAACCGTCCGGGGTCGCCGGAACGGTGGTAATGTCTGCGAATCGCCTCGATTCGAACCATGGAGACCACTCCGATGACTGCACCCGACAATGCCCCCGATCCCTCCGACCTTCCGTTCACCCCACTTCGCGAACTCTTCCGACGGGCTCGCCACGAGAGGGGACTGACATCCGACGAGGTCATCGACGAAGTCGACCTGCCCGCCGACGAGGCGGAGACCCGACTCCGATGGATCGAATCCGGCAAGGAGTTGTTCGTCGACGACGAGACGCTGGAGAGGTTCGACGACGTACTCGAGATCGGCCTCGACCGGATGCAACGAGCCATCGAACGTGAGTTCGAGTGGCTCGACGAGAAGACCCACGAACCGACGCTGATCGTCCGGGTGGCTCCGGCGATCTACTCCCCGAAAGAATTGCCCGACGATCTGGAGGGACGCGACGAGATGCTCGAGTACGCCCTCGACTTCAGTGAGGAGATCGGACGTCGCGCCTGTCTCTCGCTGTCGAAGGTACGGGGGATCTACGTCGAACCCGACGGGTCGTGGCAGGAGCGGCGCGGACTCCCGACGTCGGACATCTCGCTCGAGTTCGAATTCGACGAACCGGACGGTTACGCCGACTGACCGGCCACCGAACGGATCGGGTCGGCCCCGAACTCGCCCGGAGACTGCGCCTCGAGGGGGGTCGTCGAACCCTCCGGAGGCGCGATCCGCGTATCACGACATCCGGTCGCATCGCCGCGCACGGAGGCGACGTCGCCGCCTCCAAACGACACCTCGCCCCAGTCCCGGGAGGACCGCTGTGCACATCGAGGAACTCGCCGACGAATTCGAGCGACTGCTCCAGACCGACTCCGTACCCGACATTCTACGGAACCGCGAGACTCACTGGATGCTGAAGATCGCGGTGATGATGAATCCGAATACGACGGAGGAGATGCTCCGCGATTCGCTCGTCGAACCGCCAGACTATCTGACGAAGTTTGCGCAGGCGCGGCTGGAGGCCGAGCCGGCGGAAGTGACGATACCGATCGGATACATTCGGGACTGCCCGTTCCGAAACCACCGGGACGAACAGCGGTACGAGCGAATCTTTCAGTCCGGGCCCGCGCTCTCGACGTTTTTGACCGACCTGTTCGAGTGGTCGTTCGAATACGACGAACCCGAGGTGGTGAAGGAGGTCGTGCCCGACATCGCCGAGAGGAGCGCCGAATACGTCCTCGAGAACCTCACAGTGGGCACATCCGACGAGGTGGCCGAACACCCGGTGGAGTGCGACGCACTGCCGGGCTCGGGCCCGCACAGGCTGACGGACGTACGAGAAGTCTGGCGGGAGGAAGGAACGGACCGGGCCCTCGACTTCCTGTGGCATCTCGCCCGCGAACACCGACCGATCCTAGAACCGCTCGAGTACGAGGCGTTTTTCGGCGAAACGGAAGAGCACGTACCGCAATACTCCACGGTCGTCTCCGCGCTGGAAGAGGCCGACCTCCTGTTACCCGGACCCGTGGCCATCGAACGTGAAGCCGCGCGCCCAGAGGAGGCCCGAGGCGCCCGCCCTCCGCAGCAGAACCTCGGCCTCGGCGTTGCCCACGACCCTCCCGCCGGTCCGGGGTTCCCGAACGATGGTACCGGGTCGAAACTGTCGGACGTCATCGACCTCTCGAGGGACATCGACGGAGGTCACGTGTTTCCCGGCGGCGCAGTCGCCGTCGGCGTGGTCGGACACATGACCTCTGGTTACATGCACTGGATCGCCGATCTGCGAGCACCGTACCACTTTCCGATCGCTCCCGAGAGAATGCTCCAGCGGGTGCTCGACCACGCCTATCCCGACCGCTACCGCGTGACATCGAGTTAGAGCGACCGGAGTTTGCACACGGCCCGTACTCGTGAGCCCAAAGCCGCCGAAGAGAAGGGCCCGGACCCCGTCCTTCACGACCGGACGCTCGCGGACACCTACACCTCGACCGGGCCGAGCGCGGGTTGGTGTATTCGGGAACTCGTTCCCGGCCGCTGTCACTAGCGGCCGCGCGCACGCCCGCATTTCACGGCCGCCGACCTATCTACCCCCTGGAATCGATGTCTGACGCTCCGCTCCGCACTGGCGGACTTCACACCCGCAGATTGGCTGGTACTGTCACGTTCGCAGTCAGCTTCACCGTCACGAATCAGAAACCGGGCAGACCGAGTCAGCGATGGAAGGCTTCGTCGCGACGACCGACCAGAACTGGTTCGAGTTCCTCTCGAACCGAGACAACCTGCGCGAGTTCAATTTCCGGCAACCCTCGGGGAGACCACCAGTCGAGACCCTGGGCGCCGGCGCCCCCTCCCGCGCCTTACTCGCCTGGCACCGCGACGAGGAGTTCCTCGGAAGGACGAGCTGACACTTCGAAAGGTTGAACGCCCGTCCGATGTTCCACAGACTACGCGGTGAGTGCATTTCCGATCTCGTGCTCGGCAGTACCGGCGACGCGGTAGGTCCCGAGAGATGCCCCACTCGACCACAGAACGTGATTTGGCCCAGTTCGCAGCGCTCGGCTTTCCCGCCCAAGTTGCACCGAGCGACGAACTCCGACCCGCGGCTGTCGCATCCGGGCTGAGGCGAGTGCTCGAACACCCGACCGCACGCCTCGCGCGAGCCGCTGTACTGGCCCTGGAGTGGTTGGCGGCGAACGACGAGCTCCACCGACTGACGACCTCCGAATGGTCCGACGCCGCACGGCGCCGGCTGGGGTATCTCGCCGACAGACTGGCAGCGAGTGAGCGGTCCTCCCCGACGGCCTCTCGGCGCCTCGAGACACTCGCCGACGACCTCAGCCGCCCAGAGTTCGAACGAGCGGCGCCTCTTACCTTTACCGCCGCGACCACCCCCGCATTCCTCGAGCACCTTCGGGAACTGACCGATCCCGCGGCCCAGCGCTGGCAGGTCTTCTCACAGCTCGACATCGACTCGGCGGGCCCGCAATGAGCCTCCCTGA
>JBDGRG010000169.1:0-2644 GCA_042218355.1 Bradymonadaceae bacterium | reverse complement strand
GCCGGTGCGACGCTTTCTCCTGCAACGACGGCCAAACCAACGGGAACGAGACGGACGTCGATTGCGGCGGGCCCGACTGTCCGGCCTGCAAGGTCGCGAAGACCTGCTCCTCGGATGCAGACTGCCGGTCGGGGATCTGCAACGGGTCGACGTGCGGGGTGTGCCGGAATGGGAAGAACCGGACGCAGAACGACGCCTGCGGCTTCAAGAATCGAGGCGACCTGACGCAAGTCTGCCAGGCTGGGAAGTGGACGAAAAAATCGTGCAAGGGGGACTTCTTTCGCAACTGCAACGAGATCGCATCCGCTCGACCCGGAGCGGGGTCCGGCTCGTACCAGATCGATCCCGACGGTTCCGGCGGACGCCCCGCATTCGACGTCTACTGCGACATGTCGACGGCCGGCGGGGGCTGGACGCTGATCGCCAAGATCAGTGCGAACGACGGGAACGATCGCTGGCTCTGGAGTGCGGACCTTTACCGGAACCGCAAAACGCTGGGTACGGCGACGAACCTCGCCGCGAAAGACGCGAAGTCGCGGGCCTACTCCGAGGTCGAGGGAACGCACCTGTTGATTCGAGATCTCAATCGCAACGCCCACGCTGCCCACCCCTACGTGAAGAAATCGACCGCCTGGCGGGCCTACGTCGACTCGATCTGGCGGAAGTGCGAATTTCCGATCTCGAAGAACCCGATTGCGCTCGACGACGACGGGCGCGACTCGGTGATCGGCCCGGAGCTGTACTTTCGTCACAACGACCCGATCAGCGGCCCGTCGGACTGCGTCTACGGGTCGCCGAACAGAGTGGGAATCGAACGGGCGATGTTCTCGGAGTTCCCGCAGAACAACAGCTACAACGACGCCGGCATCGGCCTGACCGGAGGAAATGCTCGCTATCGCGACGCCCAGTCCGGCGACCCGGGGTCGCACAAGCTCGGACACAACCAGTCCCAGCGGCACGAGGATTACGCCCTCTTCGTGCGATGAGTGTCCCCCGAGTCCGGGGCAATGCCCGCTGGCAGCCGGGATGCGCTCACGGCCCCGACTGGACGCCCCCACCCCGCCTCCGCAGAGAACGAGGAGCGATGTTCTTCACCCGCCGAGAGACCTTCGAGAACTCCGTGGTCTGGATCACCGGCGCATCGGCCGGCATCGGCCGGGCCGTCGCGCTGGAACTGGCCGACCGCGGCGCGCGCCTGGCGCTCTCCGCCCGCCGCGAGGAGAAGCTCGAGGCGGTCGCCGACGAGTGCGAGACCGAGGTCGCCGTCGAGCCCCTCGACGTCACCGACCGCCAGCGGAACGTCGAGGTCGCCGACGCCGTCGTCGATCGGTTCGGCGGTCTCGACGCCGCCTTCTTCAACGCCGGTGTCTTCGGGACTCTGGGGGCCGACGAGGCGTTCGACGCGGAGACGGTCGAGTGGAACATGGAGGTCAACTACGACGGCCTCGTCCACGGCATCGACGCCGCGCTCCCCCATCTGCGCGAGTCCGACGAGGGCTACGTCGTCGGGATGAGCAGCGCCGGCGCCTATTCGCCGATGCCGCGCGGCTGCGGCTACGGGGCCTCGAAGGTCGCCGTGAAGTACCTGATGCACTCCCTCGACCACGAGTGGGAGGCCAAGGGTGTGGACGTCGACGTCTCGGTCGTCTGCCCCGGGGTGGTCGAAACCCCGATGACCGAGGACGAGGATTTCCCCTACCGCCCGCCCCCCTCCTTCTTCGAGGTCTCCCCGGAATGGGCCGCCTCGTACATCGTCGATCGGATGGAGAAACGGACGCACGAGATCCGCTTCCCGGCCTTGTTCGCCCTCGGACTGAAAGCGTTCGGGATGATCCCGAATCCCCTCCACCGCTGGCTGCTGAAGCTCGGCGACCGGATGAACGTCAAGGAGGGGGCGTGACCCGCCAGACCGAAAAGGCGCTCGTCTACGTCACCCGGCGGGGTAAACTCCTCGTCTTCGACCACCCGAACCACCCGGCGGCCGGGACTCAGGTCCCGGGCGGAACGATCGAGGATGCCGAAACGCCGATCGAGGCCGCGCGGCGGGAGCTTCGCGAGGAATCCGGCCTCGAGGAGTTCGACGTCGTCGACAAACTCGGGACTGCAACGTTCGACATGTCGAAGTGGCGCGACGAACGTCAGCACCGCCACTTCTTCTGGATACGTTGTGGGGAGCCGACGCCGCCGTCGTGGCGCGGCTGGGAGCGCGACCACGGCGACCCGATCGCGCTCGACTTCCGCTGGGTACCGTTCGAGGCTCTTCCGGAACTCCACGCCGGCCAGGGGGCACTCCTCACGCAGCTGCGAGATCGATCCGACCGATGCCCCTGATCGAGGGAGTCTTCTGCTGGTACTCGTGAGCACTGCTACGACGGGACCCGATTCTCGGACCACTATCATCTGCCGACATCGAGCAGCTCCCGGTACAGCGACAGGGTGCGTTCGAGTCGTGACCACTCCGCGCGTCGGAGGAGTTGACTGAACGCCTGGCGCGGGGCGTGATCCAACACCGTGGGATCGACATCGGAGGGGATTTTCGATGGGAGACTCCGGTGCCCTCGAGATACTGGGGCCGAGACGGATCGACGACGATCCGTCGCCCCCGCGGCCTCGTGCCGCGGGTTCCCGGGCTCTGGGGGAGCTA
>JBDGRG010000168.1:6099-17682 GCA_042218355.1 Bradymonadaceae bacterium | reverse complement strand
CGGGGGGACCGGTCAGACCGGCCTCCATCACCTGCTGTGGGAGGTCGTCGACAACGCGGTCGACGAGGGGATCAACGGCTACGCGTCCACCGTCGAAGTGCGACTGCACGAGGACGGAGAGACGGTGACGGTGACGGACAACGGTCGGGGCATTCCCGTCGAGGAGCACCCCGACGAGGATCGCAGTGCGCTGGAGGTGTCGATGACGACGCTCCACGCGGGGGGGAAGTTCGACCACGACAACTACGTCACCTCCGGGGGACTGCACGGGGTGGGGGTCTCGGTCGTCAATGCGCTCTCCGAGCAGCTGGTGGCGGAGGTCAAGCGGGACGGAACGCTGCACCGCCAGCGGTTCCGTCGCGGGCTACCCCAGCACCGCGTCGAGCCGGCCGAGGACGACGTCGACGGCACGGGGACGTCGATCACCTTTCGGCCGGACCCGGAGATCTTCGAGACGACCGAGTTCAGCCCCGCCCGGATCCGGCAGTGGCTCGAGACGAAGGCCTATCTGAACCAGGGCCTGCGGATCGTCTTCCGCAACGAGGTCGACGAGGCGTACGAGGAGTACAAGCACGACGGCGGCATCCGGGAGTTCCTCGAGCACATCCAGCGCGAGGGGAAGGAGCCGCCGATCCACACCGACATCATCCACTTGGCGGACGACGAGCCCGACAGCGACAACGTCCGCCGGGTCGAGATCGCGCTGCAGTGGACCGAGGACACCAGCTCGGACATCCGGACGTTCGTCAACGGCATTCCGACCGAGGACGGCGGGACCCACGAACAGGGGTTCAAGAGCGGCGTCACCGACGCGCTGCGCAACTACATCGAGACGCACGAGATCGGGCCGAAGAAGCTCGACATCATCGCCGAGGACATCCGCGAGGGGCTGAAGGCGATCGTCAACATCTTCATGCTCGATCCGCAGTTCCAGGGTCAGACCAAGGACAAGCTGAACAATCCGCCGGTCCGAAAGCTGATCAGCGGCCTGGTGCGCAACGAGTGCGAGCAGTTCCTGCACACGCACTCCTCGACGGGGGAGAAGATCGGCGAGCGGATCGTGCAGGCCGCCAAAGCCCGTCGCGCCTCGCGGTCGGCGGCCAAAAAGGCGAAATCGTCCAGCTCCAGCAAACGGACGCTCAACCTGCCGGGCAAACTGGCGGACTGTTCGAGTTCGAACCCCGAGGAGACCGAGCTATTCATCGTCGAGGGGGATTCGGCGGGCGGGAACGCCAAGCAGGGGCGCGACCGGCGCACCCAGGCCATTCTGCCGCTGCGCGGGAAGGTGTTGAATGCCGAGCAGGCCAGTCTCGAGAAGATCGCGAACAACAAGGAGCTCAGTGCGGTCGTCGACGCGTTGGGCTGCGGGCTGGAGGACGAGTTCGATGCCGACGACCTTCGATACGGGAAGGTCATCCTGCTGATGGACGCCGACAGCGACGGCCACCACATCGCCACGTTGTTGCTGACCTTCTTCTACCGCTACATGCCCGACCTGATCTTCGACGGTCACCTGTACATCGCTCAGCCCCCCCTCTACCGGATCGACTGGGGATCTCAGACGTTCTGGGCGCTGGACGACGACGAGCGGACGGAGATCCTCGAGGAGCTCGAATCGAAGGGCGCCAAAAATATCGACATCCAGCGATTCAAGGGACTGGGCGAGATGATGGCCGATACGCTCAAGGAGACGACGCTCAGCCCCGAGAATCGCCGCCTGCTCGAGGTGACGGTGCCCGATCATGCCCGCGAGGAGACCGACCAGACGCTCTCCGAGCTGATGGGCCGCGACGCGTCGGCGCGGTTCGACTTCATCATGCGACACGCCCGGTTCGTCGAGCGCGAGGAGCTGGATATCTAAGTGCCTCTCGCTTCGCTCGAGGCAGCTATTGAGCAATTGGGCAATTGAGCAATTAGGCCTACAACCACACAACCATACGACCCTACGACCGCACCACCACACGACCCTACGACCCCGGGACCCTACAACTGTACGACTGCATGTGGTCGTGTGCAGCTCGTCGGTCGCGATCCCATCGTGTCTCATCCCTCTGGTTTCTCCTCTGAGCTCTCTGAGCTCTCTGCGGTTCGATTGTCCCGCGCCCTCTGCGGTTTTCTGCGAATTTTTTGCGGCGGCCAGCGTTTTCTTTTACCGAGGGGGTGGGGTGCCGAAGGTGTGCCCCCGAAGACGCGAGCGGACGGCGGTCGTAGGCGGCGCGAGGTGCCGGGACGGGTCGTGCTGTCGGTTACCGTCGATGGTTGTGCCGGACACGGAGCGGGGCAGATGCTAGTTCTGACGCGAAAAGTCGGCGAGAAGATCCGGATCAGCGACGAGATCGAGATCGTCGTCAAGGAAATTCGTCGCAATCAGGTCAGGATCGGAATCGACGCTCCCCGCGAGATACCGGTCCATCGCGAGGAGGTCTACCAGGCCATCCAGGAGGAGCAGGAAGAGGGAGAGGAGGACGACGACGAGTGAGCATCGGCCCGGCACCGGACGGATGGAGCGATGAGCGATGCGAGGTTCAGCAGTCCGTGGGGGGAGGTCGGGCAGACGGCGATCGATCTGCTCCCCTCGACCGCCGAGCGCGGCTACGTCTACTGGGAATTCACAGCCGAAGCGGCCGCCGACGGCCGGCCCGAGGGGAACGGTACGGAGTTCGTCGGACGCGTCCTTCGTGTCGATGGTCGGGCGGGTCGGGTGGTCGAGACGTTCCCCGTCGACCCCGGGGCCGACGGTCGTTTTGTCGATCTGGATCCCTGGACCGCCCGGCACGTCGCCGTGTTGGGGTTCTCGACCGCCGACGGTTCGTTCGAGGAGCTCGCTCGCTCGGAAGTCGTCGAGACCTCCGCCAGCGCCGGTGACGAGCCGGCGTCGGTCGAGTTCGTGCGCGTCGACGTCACCGACCGCGGCCTCTCGGTCGTATCCTCGGACGACTCGGTGTCCTCCGGAGCCGTCCCGTCCGACGAAGCCTCGACCCGGCCGGGGACTTCGTCCGATTCCGGGGGGCGGCGATGACAACCGACCCGGCTGCTCGCGTCAGCGTGGTGCTCCACGCTCACCTTCCCTTTGTTCGCCACCCCGAAAACGAGTTTCACCTCGAGGAACTCTGGTTCTTCGAGGCGATGCACGAGACCTATCTGCCTCTGATCCGCGCCCTCCGGCGACTCGAGCGAGACGGGGTTTCGGGACGGCTGACACTCAGCCTGAGCATACCGCTGCTGACGATGCTCGACGACCGGCTGCTCCGGGAGCGGTTCGAGCGACACCTCGACCGGATGATCGTGTTTGCGGGGGAGGCCGAGGACCGGCTGTCGGATGGTCGCGTCGCCTCCGTGGCGGGCTACTATCGCGGTCGACTTCGAGCGTTGCGCGAACTGTGGATCGACGAGCTCGACCGCGACGCCCTCGGGGAGTTCGTTCGGCTCGAGGAGGTCGGACGGCTCGAGTTGATCGCCTGTGCGGGGACGCACGGATTGTTCCCGTTGATGGCGACCGACGCTTCGCGTCGAGCACACGTCCGCGCCGCCCGGCGCGACTTCGAGCGTCGGGTCGGCCATCCGCCCGTCGGCATGTGGCTGCCCGAGTGCGCCTACGCCCCGGGGGTCGAACGGGCTCTGGCCGACGAGGGCATCGCCTACAGCTTCAGCGAGGGATGGGCGATCGAGCAGTCGCACCCGCCGGCGGTGGCGGGAAATCGGCGGCCGATCGTCTCGACCGAGGACGTCGCCTTCTTCGGTCGAGACCGCCGTTCCGGGGCCCGGGTCTGGAGTGCCGACGAAGGATATCCGGGTGATCCAGTCTACCGGGAATTCTACCGCGACCTTCGGTACGAGCTCCCGGAACTGGCCGAAGAGGTCTTCGGCGCGCCGGCGGGGATGACGTTCGATACCGGCCTGAAGTGTCACCGGGTGACGGGGGACGTCGCTCTGGACGACAAGGCCCCCTACGAGCCCGATCGCGCCCGCCACCGGACCGTCGACCATGCCCGGGATTTCGTCCGGGGGCGCGTGGCGGACGGTCGGTCGGCGGCCGAGCACCTGGATGGAGAGTGCCCGCACATCACCTGTGCATACGACGCCGAGCTGTTCGGGCACTGGTGGTTCGAGGGACCGCGCTTCCTCGAGTCGGTGGTTCGCACCGCCGCGCAGACCGACGAGCTCGCATTGACCACGCCGGGTCGGTTCCTCCGCGGTGTCGGCTCTCTGCAGCGAGCCGATCCCGCCCCCTCGACCTGGGGGAAGAACGGGGATTTCTCGGTCTGGGTCGACGAGAGCAACGCCTGGCTGCAGCGCCACCTGCGCAACGCCGAGCGCGCGGTCGTCGAGGCGGCCTCGGCGCTCGACGAGTCGGACGGCGACGAGGGGCGAGTTCTGGAGCAGGCGATCCGCGAGTTGATGATGGCCCAGGCCAGCGACTGGCCCTTCATCCTCGAGGGAGGAACCTCGGTCGAGTACGCCGTCGAGCGGCTCGAGGACCATCTGGACAACGTCGACCGTCTGTTGACCATGCTCGGCGATGGTCCGATCGACGACCGGCTGCTCGACGACCTCGAACGTCGTCATCCACTCTTTCCCGGGCTCGACGGGTCCACCTGGGCGCAAGCTGCCTCGTGATGGAGGCGGATCGGTTCGTCCCCTTCCGATTCGGTGGTCGTACGCGATCGCCGGTGTATCTCCGTCCAGTCTCCGGACGCGAGGGGCTCCTTCGGGAAGTGGGCGCGATCGATCCGTTGTTTTTCGTCGGTGGTTTCGAAAAGATGGTGGGGCGGCTCGGAGTCTGCGCACTTCGAATGATGGTCGCCGACGGCCCGACGCCCGGTGAAGACGTTGCATGACGGATCGACAAACGCAGGGAGGGAGCGGGAGAGGTCCTCGTTTGCACGGGTCCCTCCGGGGCGATGGTTGGCGGTCGTCGGTCTGGTCGTGTGTGCGACGGCCGTCGGGGCGGGATGTGACTCGCTCTTCGACGCCCCCGGCGAACTCGAGTATCGCGGGGGATCCGGGAACGCCGACGATGCCGGGGGGACGGACTCGGCGACGACCGAGGATACGCGAGGTGAATCCTGGACGAAGATCGGTTGCCATTCGCCGCCGTGTCGCGCGACCTGCGGCCCTGGGGAGAGGTGTCGGTTTCAGTGCGAGAGTGTCGAGTGTCAGGTGACGTGCCGGGCTCGAAGCAACTGCATACTGGAGTGCAACGGACATACGGCCTGCGGGGTCGAGTGCAAAGGGAGCGGCCACGAGGAGTGCTGCTGTCGGGCGAAGGGGTTCGGCTCAACGTGCACGAAGGGGCCGAAGTGCTTCTGAGAGCTGGGGATGAATCAGGTGGCTGCGCGGCCGGAGTTCGAGTGACCGGTGCCCTCGCTCGAAGAGACGACGCGTTCAGATTGTCGGGAAGGTGCGCATGAGCGCAGAGGAAGACCAGCTCAAGGTCGTCTGCCCCGAGTGCGGGGGCGAGTACGGCGAGGGGGTCGAGACCTGTCCGGACGACGGCGCGGAGCTGGTGAGCTTCACGATCAGCGAGACCGGGGAGCTCGATCCGCTCGTCGGGACGGTGCTCGACGACCGGTTCCGGATCGAGTCGGTGCTCGGCGAGGGCGGGATGGGCAAGGTCTATCGGGCCGAGCAGATGTCCATCGAGCGCGACGTCGCGGTGAAGGTCGTCCACGCCGAACACTACGACGACGAGACCGTCATCAAGCGGTTCTTCCGCGAGGCTCGGGTCATCTCGAAGTTCTCGCATCCGAACATCGTCAATCTGATCGATTTCGGGCGGGACGACGAGTCGGACGTCCTGTATTTCGTGATGGAGCTGATCGAGGGGCATCCCCTCGAGGAGATGCTCGGCGAGGGACGAATTGCACCCGATCTGGCCGTGGAGGTCGCCGAGCAGACCTGCCAGGCGCTCTCCGAGCCACACTCGCACGGCATCGTCCATCGCGATCTGAAACCGGACAATCTGATGTTGCTGCCGATTTCCGACGGCAGCGTCCAGACGAAGGTCGTCGACTTCGGAGTCGCGCAGGCACTGCAATCCGAGACGAAGCTGACCAAGACGGGCGCGGTCTGCGGGACCCCCCATTACATGGCGCCCGAGCAGGCCGAGGGCGGGGACGTCGGGCCGGAGACGGATCTCTACGCGCTGGGCGTGATTCTCTACGAGATGCTCGCCGGGCGGCCGCCCTTCGGGGGCGACAAGGCGTTGCAGATCATGCTGTCGCACGTCCAGGAGGAGCACGATCCGCTCGAACGGGCTCTCCCCCCTGGGTCGTTGCTCCCCGAGGAGCTGTCCCGGCTGGTCGACGACCTGTTGACGAAGGACCCGGCCGAACGGCCGGACGACGTACTGGCGGTGCGCGACCGGCTCTCGGCGATCGCCGAGCGGCACGATTTCGGTCCGATTCGAGTCGACCCGGCGGCGGACGTCGAGGAGATGTTCGACGGCTGGCTCCTCGCCGGGCCCGAGACTCAGCAGCCGGACCCGAGCGGCGATGCGCGGCCGGCGACCGATGCGTCTCGGGCTGCGCCGTCGACCGGGGCCGGGCGGGAGTCGATTGGGGAGTCGGCGGGGAGTCGCGACGGGACTGGCCAGGTCGACGCTCGATCCCCGGGGGGGGCGGGCGATTCGACGGGCACCGACTCGGACGACGGTGACGGGCGCACCGCCATCACGGAGGTCGCCGCCGAGTTCGGGGATTATCGCCGGTTCGTCGTCGCGGGAGTCCTCCTGGGGCTGAGCGTCGGGGTCGGCGGATACCTCTGGTTCGACTCGAGCTCCGGTTCCGCTCGCCAGGGGGCGGAGAGCCCCGGCGCTGCCGAAGTGGCCGAGACCGGCGACTCCGAGGGGCGGGGCGAGCAGGGAGCCGAGGGCGGGGAGAGCGGGGCGAGTGGCGAGACGGTGGCGGGCGCCGGTCGCGCGGACGCCGGGGTGGCCGAAGGCGCTCGGGCGGATGCGGCCGCCGGTCGCCGAGCCGAGCGGACCGGCGAGCGCCGCGGTGACGAACCGACCGACGAGCGGGGCGCCGGTTCGTCCGAGGGCCGAGGCGGCCGCCCGCCGTCGGGCGACGGAGCCGAATCGCCATCGGGCAGTCCGGAACAGGCGGGCCCGTCCGAGAGCGCTGCGGGGGGAGCGGAGCGGGCGGCGCGCGAGCACGAACCGGGGAGCGCCAGTGAGGGAACGGCGTCCGGGGAAACACCGGGGGCGAAGACCGACTCGGCGCCCGCGGAGGCCAGCGGTGAAACGGCGTCGGGGGAGACGCCGAGGGCGGAGAAGGAGTCGGCGCCCACCGGGGACTCGGGCACCCCCGACGAGAAGAAGGGGGCGACTGCGCGGACGGCCTCCGACTCCGAGGACGGCCAGCCCGCTGCAAAAGAGGGCACGGATGAGCCGAAGACCGATCGTCCGAAGGGGGACGACTCGGATCTACAGGTGTTTACGGTCGATTGAGCGGGCGAGCCGGCGTCGGGCGGGGCGGGGGCGGTCGGCGGTCGTTCGGGAAGGTGTCTCGAAGACGACGGGTGGAAACTGCGATGAACCGATGCAGACCATGGGGTGTACTCGGAGTCGCGATCTGTCTGATCGCCGCGCTTTCAACGCCGGCCGTCGCGGCCGAGGATTCGAAAGAGGACCGGGCGGCTCGTGCCCAGGAGGCGTTCGACAAGGGAGTGGCGCTGTACGAGAAGGGCGAGTACGCCCCCGCGATCGTGGAGTTCAAGAAGGGGTATCAGCTCGTCGAGAATCCGATCTTTCTGTACAACGCGGGGATGGCGCAGATGCAGCTCGACAAGTTCGACCGTGCGCGCGAGACGGCGGCCAAGGTCGCCGAGATGTCGTCGGCGAAGCCGAGTGTGCGCGCGAAGGCGGCGGGACTGGAGCGCGGGAGTTCGGCCGTGCTGGCCGGCC
Organism: Bradymonadaceae bacterium; assembly: GCA_042218355.1. Taxonomy (GTDB): domain Bacteria; phylum Myxococcota_A; class Bradymonadia; order Bradymonadales; family Bradymonadaceae; genus CAJXPB01. The sequence continues at coordinate 9,776 of JBDGRG010000168.1, read as the reverse complement.
GGCGAGTGGCCGGAGAGGCTGAATCGGATCGCCGGCAGCGGGCCGAGTCCGCAGCGGATGCGACTCGAGAGGAGACAGGCGGGCGGTTCGGGACGCTCGGCTGGATCGGCGCCTCCGCCGGCGCGGTCGGCGTCGGAGGACTGGTGGGCGCCGCGGTCGTCTCGGCGGGGCTCTCGGACGATTGGAACGAATTGCGACGCCTCCGCGACGAACCCCGACGCCGGGAGGCGTTCGAGTCCAAACAATCCGAGATCGAATCGAAGCAGACCGTCGGCAAGGTGCTTCTGTTCTCGGGGGCCTCTCTGGCGGCCGCCGGTGCCGGACTCGTCGTGGCCGACCTCGTGTCTGGGGGGGCGGGGGTAGAGAGCCGGGGGGCGCGCGCCTCCGCTGCAATCACGCCGACGGGTCGACTCCAACTCCAAGTGAGCTGGTAAACGGACGGCCCCGCCAGAAGTGCGCCCGTTCAGCCCTTGTCGTCGCCCAGGTCCGGAGCGGGAATGGAGAGTCCACCCTCCTCGTCGTTCTCCGTTCCCTCGTCGGGCTCCGACGTGTCGGCGGAGTCTTCGTCACTCGAACTCTCGCTCTCCGACGATTCCGGGGCGCGTTCCGGCGCCTCCGACTGTTCGTCCTCGTCGGCCGGCTCCTCGCTGTCGGTGGACTGCTCCTCGACCTCGGTTTCGGACGGCGGTTCTTCCTCGGCTTCGTCGCCCTCGTCGGCCGGCTCCTCGGCGCGTGCGGTCTCCTCGTCGTCGGTTGGCTCGCTCGATGTCGCACCCTCGGCGGTCGATTCGGTCTCGTCTTCGGTGGTCTCCTCGTCCTCGAGGGCGTCTTCGGCCAGTTCGGCCCGTTCCTGGGCACGTTCGACTTCCTCCGACACCTCGCTCGGCTCCGTCTCGACCGACTCCCCGGCGGCCTCGAGTCGTGCCTCCAGCTGGCGGACCCGTTCGTGCGCCGCGTCGAGCTGACGTTGCGTGATTTTGTACGCCTTGTCGTTCTCGTCTGCGCGCTCGCGGTGCTTCTCCAGTTTGCCCACCGCGTCGTCGAGTTTGTTCTGGAGCTCGGCGGTCTCTTCGTCCAGCCGGTTGCGGAGGTCGTCGATTTCGGTCTGGAGGTCGTCCCGCTCGCCGCGCAGATCGTCGAGCCGCGACTCGAGTTCGGCGACCCCCGCGTCGTCGCTGTCGGCGGTGGAGCTGTCGTCGGAGCCGTTCCGACTCGGCTCGCGAGCCGGTGCGGTCCCGCCTCCCTCCAGCTCCTTGGCGCGCTGGCGCCAGTTCTCGAGTTCGCTCTTCGTCTCGGAGAGCTCCTCGCGGAGGTCGAATAGCGTCTCCTGATCGGGGCCGGTCGAGCGGTCGGCCTCTTCGCGGAGCTCCTCGTTCTCCTGTTCGAGGTCGTACTTTTTCTGTTTGGCGTCGCTCAGTTCGTCTTCGACTTTCTCCAGTTTGTTCTGGAGCTCGTCGAGTTCGTCGTCGAGGTCTTCCTTCTCACGCCGTGTCTGCTCGAGCTCCGATTCGAGGGCCTGTCGATCGGCGCCGGCGGATTCGATTGCCCGGCCCGCATCGGACGGAGACTCCGTGTCGCGGTCGCTCAGGAAGTAGACGAGCAGCGCCCCGGCGATGAACGAGACGAAGCTAGCGACGATTACGGTGACCATGTTTCGACCCGTGAGTGTCGTGTGAACATTTCTGCGCGAACCGGTTCGCCGGCCGAACCGCCGCGACGGCGCGGATGCGCCGATTCCCGAATGGTGGACGGCGGGCCCCAGTTGGGGGTGGACGGCGTCCGGCTGCGCTCGTGAACGCGTTCGCCATGTCGAGAGTCGATGCTGGTACTACGAGCCGACGCCGATGGCAACCCCCTCGCAGTGGTGGAGCCGGTCGTGAGTCCGGTCGGGTCTGCTCGGAAACCGTGGGGATCTTCGCCGCCGGCCGAGGGCAGCGTCGACCGCGTTTCCAGCGTTCTGGTCCGTCCGCCCGCTCGGAGCTGGAGCACCCCCGTCCGCCCGCTGCGCGCCGTGCTCCCGGACGCGCCCGCCCCCGGGTGCTTGACAACCGGAGGGGGGCGTTTAACTTCCCGCTGCACGTGACGATATCCGCTACTCCGCCCCCGCCTCATGGCGGGGGCGGAGTAGCAAATCGTGAATCGTCGAATGCGCGGGAACGGGACGGGCGAGCCGGTTGCCGGAACGGCGAACGCATGCCCCGGCTCGGTGATCTCGGTGCGTTACACTCTGCCCGCGCAATCGTCGTCCAATCCAGACTCGAAGCTACCAGAGGAGCAGACCATGTCCTACGGAGAGCACACGCTACCCGAGCTTCCGTACTCGTACGACGCGCTGGAGCCGTACATCGACGAGCAGACGATGCGGCTGCACCACGACAAGCACCATCAGGGCTACGTCGATGGCCTGAACTCGGCGGAGAAGGAGCTCGCCGAGGCCCGACAGGAGGGCAACTTCGACGACATCCGCAACCTCGAGCGGCTGGTGGCCTTCCACGGGGCCGGTCACTTCAACCACACGATCTTCTGGAACAACCTGACGCCGGCGGAGGACTACACGGATCCCTCCGGCGACCTGCTCCAGCAGATCGAGAACGACTTCGGCAGTTTCGACAATCTCAAGGAGCAGTTCGGAGCTGCGGCCAAGTCCGTGGAGGGCAGCGGCTGGGGGATGCTGGTCTGGGAACCCGCCGGCGAACACCTGCTGACGCTGGGCGTCGAGAACCACCAGAAGCAGCTGTTTGGCTCGGCGATCCCGGTGCTGGTGATCGACGTCTGGGAGCACGCCTACTACCTGAACTACCAGAACAACCGCGGCGAGTACGTCGACAACTTCTGGAACATCGTCGACTGGGACAACGTCGCGGCGAACCTCGAGGGCGCGAAGAACTACGAGTTCCCCGCCTCCGGTATTTGATGGAGGCCAGCGGACGCCCGTTTTGAAGGCCAGCCCCCGTCGAGCCCCACGATCGGCGGGGGTTTTCGTATGAATGACGAGTTATGAATTATGATGGCGAGTGAGCCGTCTGTCGTGTTGGAGGGGTAGGCGGATGGTGCGAACGTCGGCGAGCCGAGGGTCGTTACACCGCGGTCGGTCGCGGTCGAGGCGGATGGCTCGCGCGGGCGGCGTCGTCAGAGGAGTTCCGGACGGAGAGGGACGCGATGTCGAATGGAATCCAATCGATCCGGTCGCGCGCCGGCGCGGTCCTGGCGGCAGTGGTCGCCGTCTTCGGGGGGTTGCTCCTCCCGGCCGTGTCGGCGGCCGGCGAGGTCGTCGACTACGGGCCCTTCGAGGAGACCCTTCGGGCGCACGTCGACGAAAACGGCGACGTCGATTACGCGGCGCTGGCGGAGGACGAGAAGGCGGCGTCGAAACTCGACGCATTCGTCGAGTCCATTGCGGAGGCCGAGGTCGAGGGACACGGTCGAGCGGCACGGCTGGCATTCTATCTAAACGCCTACAACGCGACCGTGCTCGACGAGATCGCCGACCGCTGGCCGGTCGACAGCCCCCGTGACATCGACGGTTTCTTCGACGAGATCGAACACCGAATCGCCGGCCGGAAGATGACGCTGGACGAGCTCGAGCACGGGCTGATCCGTGAGGAGTTCGACGAACCGAGGATACACTTCGTGCTGGTCTGTGCGGCGGAGGCCTGTCCCAGGCTGCGCCGCGAGGT
>JBDGRG010000168.1:0-6089 GCA_042218355.1 Bradymonadaceae bacterium | reverse complement strand
GCCGACCTCGGAGAATCTCGGCGGGTTTCTCGAGCGCGCAGCCGAGGCGTTCATCCCGAAGGTCACCCGGCTGGAGAAGGGGCGAGTCGTGACGAGCAAGTTGTTCGACTGGTTCGCCGAGGACTTCGAGCAGGCGGCCGGTTCCGTCCGAGCGTATCTCCAACGGTATCTCGACGGCGATGTCGCGGATGCGCTGGAGGACGAGGAGACCGAGCTGACGTTTCGGTCGTACGACTGGACGATCAACGCTCAGTAGGTTCGACGTCGGCGTTCTCCGCCGGACCGCCGGACGAACCGGTCTCCGGTTGGACGGAGACCGAGCGGCCGGTGTCTGCGTTCGCGGTTTTCTCCCGGGCTGTCGACGGTGTGTCCTTCCCACTTTTGTCGTTTCGGCGTTCGAGCCGGCGGCGCACACGCCAGAGTCCGGCTCCGCTCAGCAAGCGCGTGGCGAACCAGTCGCGGGCGCCCTCCTCCGGATAGAACGACTTGCGGAGGAAGTCGACGTGGGCACCGGGGTCGTGGGTGACGACGTGTTCGAGGTAGGAGTATCGGGCCAGAGGCCGGTTCGTCTGCGATAGCAGAGCTCGGACGCGTTTGCCGGGGGACCGGAGTTGCGTCAGCAGGTAGACGGCGAGATCGACTTTCTCGCCCTTTTCGGATCGGGCGATGTCGATCAGCTCGGCGCGCAGGTCGGCGACCAGATCGGCGGCGTCGGTCTGTTCGACGACGTACTTCAGTTTGCGCAGCCCGGGGAGCATCCCCTCGGAGCTCGTCAGCTGGCTGCGGATCCGGTCGGTCCACTTGTCCGGGAACTGGCGGCTCAACACCACTGCGATTTTGCGTCGCGTCGGTTTGGCGTTCTCCTCGAATTCTTCGCTGCGTAGAATGTCGAGGTACGGTTTGGCTCGGGCGTCCGGGCGCTTCGCGTAGAGTTCGATCGCGCGGTGCCGGACGGGCATCCGAGCGCTGAGCATGGCGGATTCCAGCGCGAGACGGGCCCCGTCGGCGGGGTTCGGGGCCAGTGCCTCGAGAACCTCGATGTAGTCGTCGGTCTTCGCCTCGCGCAGATACAGCTTCGCCCGCGGGACGTACTTCTTCGAGCCGGTGGCGACCAGTCCCAGGGTGGCTGCCCGTACGAGTCGATCGTCGACCGGACGGCTCGGAAGTCGCAGACGGTCGTCGTTCGGGTCGACCCAGGCTCGGGCGAGCAATTGTCGGAACGCGGTCTGCGCGGCCTCGACGCGGCCCTCGCGGAGGATGCGAGCGGCCCGCAATCGTCGTTCGACCGGCTGGGTGTCGTCGCGGAACGTCTCGATCACCGGCTTCGCCCGCCCTTCGACGCCCAACTCGCCGAAGAGGCGCAGGATCGGCCCCGCCAGTTCGGGATCGAGCCGGCGGACGTATCGGGACATGTTCGGGACGAAGAGATTCTCGACGTAGCGTTCTCGGTTGTTCGATTGCATGGCCCGGCGCGCTCGGGGCGCGAGCCCGTGTTCGAAGGCCCAGCGGCGCAGGTCGGCCGGTTGAGACGGATCGATGGCTTTGGAGAGCAGTGTTCGGGCGAGTGAGTCCGAACCGTGCTCGACGACCGCCTCGAGTACGGTTCGCCGGGCGCGGCCGGTCTCCTCGGCGAACGCGCGTTTGGCGGCGCTGTTCGCTTTGGGAGTGGAGCTGGCCAGCAACGTGCGGACTGCAGCCACCCGGACCATCGGCGAATCGTCATCGGTCGCTCCCCGGGCCATCTCCGCCAGGCGTGCCGATTCCAGTAGACCGAGTACCCGGAGGGTCTCCGCCCGGACGAACGGATCCCGGTGGTCGAGCCCCGCGCCGACGAGACGGCGAAACTCCCGGACATCGCGCTTCTGGACTGGCTTGGGCGCGTCACAGCTCCCGAGCAGGACGGTGCATCCCAGGAGTAGCGAGACGAGGGCCGTGGAGATCCGACGACCGGTGTTCGCGCCGGTCGTCCGGTGCGGAGGACGCCGATCGGTCTGTCGACGAAAGCGGGGGATCATCGATCGCCCTCCAGGTCGCCGCCGTCGCGTCTGCGGAACCATTCGTGGATGCGACGGACGATCGTCTGCCACTCCGTCTCGTTCAACAGTTCGTGGTAGAGATCGGGGTACAGCTCGAACTCGCGGTCGGTTGCAGCCATCGCGTCGAAGAGACTCCGCGAGGCCTCCGGGGCGGTCAGTGCGTCGTCGCCGGCGACGAGAAAGAGGAAGGACTGCTCGAGCCGATCGGCCGAGGCGAGTGCTGCCCGTTGGGCGGCCAGCGCCTCGGTGAACCACCGGGCGGTCGCCGACTGGAGGACCAGCGGGTCTTGCTCGTAGGCGTCGACGACGGCCTCGTCGTGGGTCAGCGTCGACGGGTCGACCTCCGTCGCCATCGAAAAACTGGGCCAGATTCGGCTCAGGAGCCGGCCCGAGAGCGCCTTCAGGGGCGGAATGTCGTCGGCGAAGCCGCACATCGGGCTGGTCAGCGCGTAGCCATCGGCCGTGTCGGGGTGGGTCTGCGCGTGCCGCAGCGCGATCAATCCTCCGTTCGAGTGTGCCAGACCGAAGATGCGATCGGTCGACCAGCGGGCGGCCGCCCAGTCGAACAGCTGCTGATAGTCGTCGACGTAGTGCTGGTACGAATCGATGTAGGCGCGCTCGCCGGTGCTCCGCCCGTGTCCGCGGGCGTCGATCGCGGCGATTCGATAGCCGAGACGGGCCAGTGCCGAACCGACGTGGCCGTAGCGCGACGAATGCTCGCCGTACCCGTGCATCAGGCAGACGACCGCCCGCGGGGTCGAACGCGGATCGCGGGGTGCCCACGACTGACAGAACAGTTCTTCGCCGTCGTCGGCCTGGAGAAAGGTCTCGGCCTGTTCGACGTCCTCGGCCGTAGTCCCCGGGCGGAGATCGGAGAGATCGATCCCCTCGCGCGAATTGTCCGCCGGAGCGGGCGACGACATCGGTAGCGGGCGTCCAGAGGAAAGCGAGACTGCGACCGGCGATGTTAAGTCCCGGACTCCTCGCGTTGCAACGAGCGTCGAACCACAGAGAGCGCTGGGAGAACCAAACCGCAGAGAGCACAGAGGACTCAGAGGACAAACCGGGAGGCGTGAGATGCTACGGGATCGACGGCCCCGAGTTGCCGGGGAACCAGGTTCGGTCGTGTGGTCGCACGGGGATATGGTCGTGCGGTTGTAGGCTCGACGGCTTGACAGCTCGACGGCTCGACAGCCTGACGGCCGCGCCGAACGCAGTGAGGCCAATCGGCTGGCGCCTCGAGGGTCACGTGCGTATACTGGGCTGTGTGCAGGTGCCAACGTGCCACGGATGGCCGTCGACCGCCATGATTGCTTCCCTCTCCATCGATCGTCTCCTCGCTGCGATTCTCCTCGCCGCGTCGCCGGCTCTCGCTGTCCCCGCAGCGGCCGAATCGAGCGGCGGTGCCGATCTGCCGGTTCCCCCCGAGACGTTACCGACGAACGAGTCCGAGGACTGGCGGGTGACGTCTCCGGATCGCCCCCCCGTGCAGGTCCGCCGGGCAGTGCAGAGCGTGGTCGGGTCTGCGCGCCGGGTTGCCGCCGGCGTGGCCGGCGAGCCGGTCCCGGAGTCGCCCGATCGCTCGGGGGCGATGGCCAGTTCGGAGTCGGAATCGTCGTCCGGGACGACGTCCTCGACGTCGGATGCCGGGCGCGCCGAGCACACCGCGCCCGCGCCGACCGCCGAGGGGGAGAGACCCGCCGACGCCCCCCCGTCGGTCTCCGAGACCGCCGGGCAGAGAAGATCCCGAGCGCGTTCGGAGGGATGGGAAACGCCGATCGGCAAGTGGCTGGGCCGGAGCTCCGAGGAGAGCGTCGACCTGAAACCGTACGTCGATTCCGAGAAGTGGCGTCGTGCGATGGAGCTGCTCGTGAAGGACGAGTGTGGTCGCGCGCTGACCCTGGCCGAGAAGGCGCTCGCCGAGGCCTCGATCTCGTCCGACCACCGGTCGGTCGCATACGCGATGGCGCGGATTCGCATGTGTGCCGACGAGGGCGGGGGGGGACGGGAGACGCTCCGTCGGTTGGCCGAGGGGGACGGCGCGGTCGCCCGGCTGGCGAAGTTCAGGCTGGGCGAGGCGACGCCCTCGACTGGTCACGACGGTGGGCCGTCGCTGTCCGATCGCATCGCCGCCGCCCGGCGGGTCGCCGAAGCGGCCGGGTTGTCGAAGGCCGTCGGCCAGCTGAGCAAACTGGCGAGCGACGTCGAGCGTGCCTGGAGCCGCTATCGGGTTCGGATGGCCAAGGCGGAGCTGCTGCTCGAGGAGGGCAAGGTCGCCGAGGCGGGACGCACGCTGCTGGGCATCTACGACGAGACTCGGGACTGGGACGAGGTCGGCGATCGTATCACCGAGAAGATCGAGAAGATCGAGCAGAACCGGGACATTCGGATCCTGTCGATCGACGCCAGGATCGACCGGATGCGCGAACTGATCGCCGAGGGCGAGTACGGCAAGGCCCGGGAGGTTTCGATTCGGAATGCGGAGATCGCTGGGGTCGAGGGGCAGGAGATCCGCGGGTGGAGTTACTACCGACGGGGTCTGCAGGCCGAACAGCAGCGCCGTCGGCACGAGGCGGCCGATCTGTTCGAGAAGGCCGAGAAGTTGGTCGAGTCCCCGGTCGTTCGGTCGCGCCTTTACTTCGGTTGGGCCAGAGCACTGCGACGAATCGACCGCGACGGGAAGGCGATCGAGCTGTACGAGCGGCTCTGTCGGGAGTACCCGCGCCACCACCTCTGCGACGATGCCCGCTTTCAGGCCGGCCGGCTGCACCAGTTTCACAACCGGCACGACCGGGCCCGGGCTGCGTTCGCCGACCTCGTCGGATTACATCCGGACTCGCCCCATGTTCCCGAGGCGCTGTGGCGATGGTCGCTGAGTGCCTATCTCAGCGGCGATTACGACGCGATGGATCGGCCGCTGGATCGGCTCCGGAATCGGTACGGTGAACGCACGGATGCTTCGGGGCTCCCGTTGGCGCTGAAGGCCCGCTACTGGCAGGCGATGGCGGCACTTCGGCGCGGCGACCGTCGGATGGCCGCCCGTCGATTTCAGCGGACGATCGATCGCGGGCCGCTGACCTGGTACGGGCGTCTGGCCGCCTCGCGACTCCGCCAGATGGGCCGGAAACCCGCGGTCCCGCTGCCCGAGTCGGATCTCACACAGGCGAAGCTCGAAACCCCACGCGACCTGCGAGTCGGCTCGCCGGAGTCGTTCGATGTCGTCGCCGAGTACGCCCGGCTCCAGCTCTACGACGACGCCATCTCCGCGCTGCGGCGGCGGATCTCCACCGGAACGGCACCGGAGGGGGCCCGGCGGCTGTTGGCCACCCTGTATCTGGCCGACGGTCGGCCCTCGAAGGCACACTGGACGATGGCGAAACGGATCGAATCGTCGGAATTGACGCGATACAATCTCCGGGACTGGGGGCTGGCCTACCCCCTCGACTACTTTTCGCATGCTCACCGGTTCGGCGACGAGTTCGGCGTCTCGCCCTTCCTCGTGCAGTCGGTCATCCGCCAGGAGAGCGGCTTTCGGCCGGAGGTCGACTCGGGCGTCGGGGCCGTCGGTTTGACTCAGCTGATGCCGGGGACGGCGAATTACATCTCGGACGATTACCTCGACGGCGAGTGGATCGGTCGGCGCCAGCTGGAGCAGCCGGCGACGAACGTCGAACTGGGGGCGATCTACCTGCGTGCTCTGGAGGAGTTTACGGCGGGGCGCACCCCGATGGTGCTTGCGGCCTACAACGCCGGGCCGGCGCCGGTCGAGTCCTGGATGGAACGGTTTGGTGACCGCCAGATCGACGCCTGGGTCGAGTCGATCACTTACCGTCAGGCCCGCGGCTACGTTCGGGAGGTCTACACCAGCGCGGCGCGCTACCGGGCGCTGTACGGCGGGCGACTTCGGACCATCGAGTTCGAGCTGCCGGATCGGCTCCGCGACTGGGACGAGATTCCTCAGCGAGTCCGTGAAAACGTGCAGTCGTAGCGGGGCAGCAGGGGGGGCGGCGGGGTGGGGGCTTTCGAACGCTGGTGGTGTGAGGGGGATCGAGG
>JBDGRG010000167.1:0-3111 GCA_042218355.1 Bradymonadaceae bacterium | reverse complement strand
CGACGGCCTTCCGCACCGCACCCAGCTGCCCGCCCTTCTGGATCAGGGCGAGCGCAGCCAGCGAGGTCGTCTCGACGTGGAGATTCTTCCCGCGGCTCTTCGTGATACTGTGATCGGCGTTCGTCCAGGCGCCGTTCTCACCCTGCATCTCGAGCAGTTTCTGCACACCGGTCGCCGCCGGCCCGTCTCGACCGGCGTTGAGCGCGGTGTTCGTCGCCAGTGCCAGGACGTAGGCGTCCTCGGTCTGGGGGATCTGCTCGATCTGGTGGTCGATCTCGGTCTCCAGCCGGTCCGTGTAGCCGGCCTTGGTCAGACTGTACGTGATGTAGGCGTCGGTGACGGTGTCGGAGGCCCGCCCGAAGCTGTCGAGCGCCTTCGGGTTCTGTTTGTACCCGCCCTTCCCGTCGCGGCGACTCATCAGCCAGCGGGCCGTCCGATCGATCATCGACTGGTCCACCCCGCCCCAGACCTGCTCCATCTGCGTGAACTGCAACAGCCCGTAGGCGGTCAGCGCCTCGTGGCCGGGGGCTTTGCCGAACCACTCGTAGCCGTCCTTCGACGTCTCGTAGCCGACCAGCTTTTTGTATCCGTCGTCCATCTTCTCCTTGGCTTTCGACACCACGTCGGGGGCGGCCGTCCCGCTCTCGCGGATGTACCGGAGCAACATGACGTTCGGGTAATTGGTGCTCGAGGCCTGCTCGAAGCAGCCGTGCGGCTCGCGGATAAGCCCCTCCATCCCGTCGGTCATCGAGGAGACGGGTCCGGGATAGACCTCGACGCTGCCGGTGATGGTGCCCTCGCGGGCCTTCGACAGGTCCACGGTGTGGGTCGCCTCGCCCTCCAGCTCTCCGCTCTTTGCGATCTTGCGCGGAAAGCCGCGGGGCGAGACCCGGATTTCGCGCTCGACCGAGTCGGTCAAACCACCGGCCTTCGCCTTCAGACTGACGCTGCTGGTGCCCTCGCCCGGGGCGACCTTCAGCGCGATGTACTCGCTGGCCCGCTCGCCCGCGCCGACCGTGATCGACCGCTCGAGCGACGAGCCCTCGACGGGCGAGATGTACTCCCCGAAGTCGGCGGTCAACTGGACCTGGATCGCCTCGTCGCGCTCGTTCGTCAGTGTCACCGGGACCTTCAGCCGGTCGCCCTCGCTGACCTCCAGCGGGAGCTTCGCCTGCAGGTTGAACGGCAGGGTCGATTCGAAGACCGTCTCGTCGCGGCCCGCGTACCCGCCGCCGACCCCCTCGGTGAAGACGCGGAACGACGTGATCGCGTCGGACGGCGGGAACGTCACCGTCGCCTCGCCGTCGTTGCCCGTTTTGATGTCGGGATTCCAGTAGATCGTGTCGCGAAAGTCCGTTCGCGGTCCGCTGTAGTCGGCATCGTAGTCCGGCACCGGAAACTCGCGGACCTTCACCCATCGGGGGCTGCGTTTGGCCTTTCTCTCCTGCAGCTCGCCGATGATCGCGCGGTTCTCGGCCTCCAGGTCGAACGCCGGGGCGCCCGCGGCCGGCTCCCTGGCACCCGCAGCCGCCTTGCCCGCTGGCGCCCGGTCGGCCTCTGCCTTCGCGCGCTGCTGGTTCGCCATCTCTCCGGCCTTCCGACGCGCTCGATCCGCTCGATCGTCTCGTTTTTTCTCGGGCCGGGGCTCGGGCTTCCCGCGCGGATGCTCCGGCGGGCGGTCCGGGCGCGGACCCGCCTCCTCGTCGCCGGCCGAAGCGGCTCCACGGCCCGCGTATGCGCCGTCACGGCCGAGCACCTTCTTCCACTCGAACCGGCGGTAGCCCCGCGTGCCCATCAACAGGTCGAGGGCGTACCCCATGTGCTCCTCGTCCGGGTCGAAAAATTCGTTCGGCTTGTCCAGCTCCCCCGGCAGCTCCGGCGCGAGCAGCAGCTTCGAGAGCAGGTGGGGCGTGTCGGAATCGGCGAAACTGACGACCTTGTCGTCGACGACGGACATCGCCAGCCGCGCGGGCTGGACGTTTCCGTCGGGGCCGGTGGTCGTGACGGTCAACTCGACCTGCTCGCGGGGCTGGTAGCTCTGTTTGTCCGGTTCGACCTCGATGTTCAGCTGGTGACCCCGTCGCCGATAGACCAGCCGCTCGGCCATCGGCTTCAGATCCTTGTCGAACAACGTCACCCGGGTGACGCCCTGCCAGTTCTTCAGCGCCGGATTGTCGGGCTCGAGGTAGACGACCGCCGGCTCGTCCTCGGGCACCTGGACGGCCGCGACGTCGAGCGGGTTGTTGCGCATGAACGCCGAGACGACGACGGGCCGCGAGTCCGTGCACCGCACGGCGACGCGCGTGGCGGCGCGTTGGCCCTGGAAGTCGTCGAAGTGCTCGAGCACGCATCCCGAGGACGTCGCGTCGGGCAGGTCGAACGTCTCCTCGATGCCAGCGGGCTTTTGCAGCACGGCGCGGTACGATTCGCCCTTCTCGGGCGTGAACGAAAATCGTCCCATGCCCTTCTTGAAGGAACGAAACGTCGCCACCTTCTCGCCGTCGCCGTTCTCGACGTGCCCGGCGACGTCCGCCGGTTCGCCGTCGGGCCGCTCGGCCGCGAAGTAGACACGGCTGGGCAGGCCCGCCACCAGGTCGCCGCCCTCGGGGTAGAATTCGAGCTCGACGGAGTTCAACACGATCGGGATTCGCCGGGAGATCGACTCGGTGACGCCGCCGTCGCTGACCTCGACCGTCAGGATGCCGTCGGGGCGCTCGATCTCCTCGGGCAGGTCGAAACGGACGCGGGCGTTGCCCTCGCCGTCGGTCGTCGTCGAGATCGGGTCGAGCGTCTCGCCATCCACTCGGACGGTCCCCTCGACCGGATGGTCCGCCAGCGGCTCGTCGGTCCCGCGTTTCAAGGAGAGGGTCGCCGTCACGCGGTCGCCCTCGCCGTAGGCCTCGCGGACGAACTCGAGCTCCTTCTTGATGCGCGGCTCCTCGAAGGCCGAGACCATCACCGGCCGCTCGACCTTCCCGTCGCCCTTCACCGGATCGGCACGGAGGACGTACCGCCCGCCGCGTGCGTCGGAGGGGAGGTCGAAGACGACGTGCGCGTGCCCGCCCTTCGAACGGACGCGTTTCTGCGCGACCTGGTTGCCTTTGGGATTCA
>JBDGRG010000166.1:1577-5510 GCA_042218355.1 Bradymonadaceae bacterium | reverse complement strand
GAGAGCTTTCAATCCTGTCGGCGGGCAATGGTCGTGCGGTCGAGGCTCACTCACTTACTCAGTTTACCCAGTGACTCGATTACTGGCCGACCGACGGGAGGCCCTCGAGGCTCCTAGCTCGGGCGACACCTACGAACCCTAAAGATAGCCTCTCAGAACATGTGTATGCTTATCAGGGCCAGGGGGGCTGAATACGCCTGTCGAGTCGACGGTCGCGTTCACCGGTTCGAGGGGATCCTGTGCTGGATCATCGTTTGCATTGAAGGTTTGGAGGAGGGGCGTGCAGTCGCCAGCTGCCGGGAGAGCCCGTCGACGCGGGAGCGTCGCAGTCCTCGGATGTGGTGCGAGGGGGGCGAGTCCGGGGGCGACCGATGGCGTATCGCTGGCGAACGAGCGGGGGACCGGGCATCGGTCGCGGTCGTGGTGTGGCTCCCCACGGGCGAACCTCCCGGACGAGGCTGTTCGCGAGCACGCCCGAACAGTTACCGAACGGGTTGCAAACGCGAATGTCGCCAGTGACGAACGCCCAAGAGACGTCTCGAGAGGTGGATGACACGATCGATGCTCTCCGGACGCTGCCGCTCTGCCACGACCTTTCCGACGATCAGATTGCCGACCTCGCGTCGGAGGCGAGGGTCGACGAGTTCGAGCGGTCGGATTATCTCTGGAGGGCCCAGACGCCAGCGGTGAGGTTCTTCTTCATCGTCGAGGGGTGGATCAAACTGTTGACGTGGACCGACGAGGAGACCCGCTTCGCCGTCGGTCTGTTCGGTTGCGGGGACGGTGTCGGCCACGCGGCCGCGTTCGGCGGGGTTCGGCGGGCCACAGAGGCGGTTGCGCTCGACGATGTCAGGGCACTGAGCATCTCTCGTTCGTCGTTTTTGACGTTCCTCGAAGCGGATTCCGGGGTGGACGTGGCGTGTCTGCGCGGGGCCTTCAATCGTGAGTTTCGCCTCTGCCAGCGACTCTGTCTGCTGAGTGTCGCCTCCGCAGAACGCCGTCTGGCGCTGCTGTTCTATGAACTGGCCTACAATCACGGCCGGAGGCGGACGGTCGCCGGACGGAACGCCATCGACATTCCCGTGGCACTGACGCGAACCGATCTCGGGGAACTGATCAATACGAGGACGGAGACGGCGATCCGGAAGATCTCGTCGTGGCAGAAGGAGGACGTGCTCGCCACGCGGGAGGATGGGTTCCTGATTTACGATCTGGATTACATCGAGGAGATCGCGTCGCCGACGGTTTTTCTGCGACCGGACATGTGAGCGGGTTGCGGTGGTCGTCGATCGGTAAACCGCACGCCACGTCGACGCTACAGTGGGACGGGCCGTGAACGTCTCCGATCAGTCCGACCGGGACTCGGAGCGATGAGCCCGGGCGGCGAGGAGCAGGACGACGACCGCGAACAGTACTCCCGGGATGAGATACCGTCCGAGAGTGTAGCCGCTGTAAACGACGGTGTGCAGGGACTGCCGGCGGTCGTACGGTCGGTCGTTCGCTGCGAGGACGGTCGGATCATCGGCAGGAGCAACCGACTCGGAGCGGGGGGGCCGGGAGTGCCGGAGGTCGGTTTCGCGCCCCCCGCTGAGTCCGAGGGCGATGCCGATCGTCATCGAGAGGAGCAGGAGACCGATTCCCCACTTCGGCCCGATCGCGGCCGCGACGGGCATCCGCCGGTCGTGCGGATCCAGACGACCGGTGCTCGATCCGTGACGTGGAGACGAGTCGGAACGGACATCGTCAGCGGGGAAGGCCGTGTCGTCGTGTCGGGTGGGGCGACTCACGGGCCGATACCTCCTTCGGTTTCGAATGTATCGAGTGGATCCCAGTCGGTGTCGGCTCGGGACCGGTCGTGCCGGCTCGCGGAGTATGTCTCCGCACGGCACGAACTCAGTGCCCGCCGATACCGCCGGCTCCGGTGAAGGCGAGGTACAGCGAGTAGAGCGTCACGCAGATCGCGATCCCCATCTCGGCGTAGAGCAAGATCACCCCGTACTTGTACCAGGGATCGTGCTCGAAACTAGCTTCGGGTTCACAGGTCGCGTCGTCCATGGTGGACCTCCGGATCGAGAGTCGAGACGCACTCGGCGAGGTACTCCCGCTACTCGATGTCCCATTCGCCGATGCCGTGATCGGCGGGTTTTTTCTCGTAGCGGGTCGCCCAGACGAAGAAGAGGATGAACGGGATGAAGAACCAGAGAGCGACGTAGAGGTATCCCATGTGAATGTTGCCGCCGAAGCCGTAGACCAGCGGGTAGACGATGCCGCCCGTGGTCGAGAGACCGCCGATAAAGCCCGTCGCGATGCCGGGTCGGTCGGGGAACATGCAGGGGACGACGGCGAAGACCCCGCCCGTCCCGAAGCTCACACAGATCCCGAGAATCGCCAGAGTGACGACCGAAAATTTCAGATTACCGGTCAGTCCGGCGACCGTGAGCAGGATCATCATCCCGGTGATCAGCAACAGGGCCATCACCAGCCAGTGCACTCGGGGCGAGTACTCCTGGTTTTTGGCGATGATGGGAAAGGGGGTCCATCCCTTGCGTTGCCAGAGATCCGACATGTAGCCGGCGAACGGTCGAAACAGCGAGGCGTTGAACGACTGGACGGCGGCGAACGTCCCGGCGGCGACCTGCACCCCGCTCGTCCCCTTGTAACCCAGCTGATGGATCGCCTCCCCGAAGCCCTTGGCGTAATAGCCGGGCAACCAGGAGTTCATCGAGATCTCGAGGCCGAACGACATCGCGTAGGCGAGCATCAGGGCGATGGCGACGTATCGACTCCAGACGTAGAGGGTCTGTTTGACGGTCGCCGATTGACTCGCTTCTTCGGCCAGCTCGCGGGTCTTGGCCGGGACTCCCCGCCAGAGATACAGGCCTGCGATCACCAGAGCGACCACCCCGAGTTGGAAGAACGCCGCCTGGTAGTCGGTGCCGTAAATGCGAGGGAGGACCAGCGCGCCGACGCCGGCCCCGGCATTCCCGGTGCCGGCGTACAGGCCCTCGGCAGTTCCCATCTCGTGTTCGTCGAACCACTGGGCGACGTGCTGGATACCGACGACGAAGGAGACCCCGGCTCCTGCGACGATCAGACGTTCGACGAAGAGGACCGTATAGTCGTCGACGAAGGACGAGTGGATGCTGACGACTCCACACAGAATCAGGATGGTGACGAACGTCTTCGGGGCGCCGAACTTGTCGGCCGCCCATCCGGCCGCAATACGACCCACCGGTGCCAGCCAGATCGCCGAGCTGGCGAGCACGCCCAGTTCCGCCTTCGACAGTCCGAAGTCTTTCGCGATGCTCGCGCTGAATGCGGCGGTCGAGAACCACATCAGAAAACACCAGAAGAAGGCGAGCGTCGCGATCGTCAGTTGCTCGACTTTGTGCGTTCGGCTCGGTTCCATCGTCGATTACCTCGTCTGTCGGTGGTGCCCCGAACTCGCGAATGCAGGTCGAGCGACGTTCGATGAAGCTCCCCTCCGCACTCGATACAGAGAGCAATCCGAATGCCACGGGCCGGTGATCTGCCTCACCGCCGACCGGGGCGTGATCGGCCGGGGTTCCCAGGAGAGAATGGATCCGAGAGGAGGGGATGCGGACAGGCGGTCAGTCGGCGGCTCTGTCGGCCTTGCAGCGCTGCAAATCGAGCCGGTTCGAATTGCAGCTCTGCGAGAGCGGTGGGGGAGGGGGACAAGGGGAGGACGAGGAGCGGTTCAGTCGATGTCGTATGTGGATAGCCGGCGGTAGAGCGTCGCGGGGTCGATCTCGAGGAGTTCGGCGGCCTCCTCGCGGTTGCCGTCGGTCAGACGGAGGACCTCGCGGATGTGCTGTTTTTCGCAGGCGGCGACGGCGTCGTCGAGAGCCAGGGAGTGGCGTTCGCCGGTCCGTGTGACGCCGTCGGGGAGATGGGCCATTTCGATCCGCGGGG
>JBDGRG010000166.1:0-1567 GCA_042218355.1 Bradymonadaceae bacterium | reverse complement strand
CGTCCGACAGGATCAGGGCCCGCTCGACGAGGTTCGACAGTTCCCGGACGTTGCCGGGCCAACGGTATTCGACCAGCGCCTTCATCGCTCGGTTGGAGAAGGTCGGAACGGGTCGGCCCAGCGCCCGGGCGTGGACCTCGGCAAAATGCTCGACCAGCAGCGGGATGTCGTCGCGCCGGTCGCGAAGCGGCGGGAGCTCGATGCGAAAGACGTTCAGGCGATAGAACAGGTCCTCCCGAAAGTCGCCGGCGTCGACCATCGCCTCGAGGTCCTGGTTGGTGGCGGCGATCAGTCGGAAGTCGACCTCCACGGGTTCGCTGGCGCCGACCGGAAGGACCTGCTGCTGCTCGATGGCTCGAAGCAGTTTCGCCTGACTTTCGGGCGGGATCTCCCCGACTTCGTCCAGAAAAATCGTTCCGCCGCGCACCGAACGAAAGACACCCTCGCGGTCCTCGTGCGCGCCGGTGTAGGCTCCCTTCTCGGCGCCAAACAGCTGGCTTTCGAGGACGTCCGAGGAGATCGCGGAGGTGTTGACGGCGCGAAATTCGAGGTCCGACGAGGAGGATCGATCGTGGATCGCCCGGGCCACCAACTCCTTGCCGGTTCCGCTCTCACCCGTGACGAGGACGTTGGTGGGCAGGTCGGCGACTTTCTCGACCTTCTCGAAGACCTCTCGCATCGGGGGACTGTCGCCGACGATCCCCTCGAATCCGAGGCGCTCGTCGAGCTGGCGTCGCAGCCGACGGATGCGCCGGCGGAGCCGGTTCTCGGTCAGCGCATTGTCGATTTTTTGTTCCAGATCTTCGAAGGTTATCGGTTTCAACACGTAATCGTACGCTCCGCGGCGGAATCCCTCGATGGCATCCTCCATCGACGCGTACGCCGTCATCAGAATAACCAGCGTGTCCGGTCGTTCGGCGCCCAGACGGTCCAGCAATTCGAGACCATCCAACTCCGGCATCTTGATGTCGGCGAGGACGAGCTGCACGTCGTGGTTTCGGATGCGTTCCAGCGCTTCGCAGCCGTCGGAGGCCTCCTCGACGCGGAAGCCCTGTTCGTCGAGAAACCGACAGAGGTTCCGTCGGAAGACCTCTTCGTCGTCGACGACGAGTACGCGTTCACTCATGGTCGTCCTCGGGTACGGAGGGGGAGTCCGTCGTGTCGCCGCGGGGGAACCGGACCACGAAGGAGGCGCCGCGATCGGAGGCGGGCGGTTCGAGTTCGATCTCTCCCCCGGCCTCGCGGACGATCTGGCGGCTGACGAACAGGCCGAGGCCGGTTCCCTCGCTCTCCGCTTTCGTGGTGAAATAGGGCTCGAAGATGCGGTCCCGGATCTCGGTCGGAACGCCGGGGCCGGAGTCGACGACGCGGACGGCGACCTGGTCGCCCTTGGTGAAGGTTTCGAACTCGACGGTTCCGCGGTCCTCGATCGCGGCGACGGCGTTGAGGCCGAGGTTCAACAGCACCTGGAGAATCCGGTTTTCGTCGCCCCGCACCGGGGGCAGCGACGGCTCGAGGTCGAAGTCCAGTTCGACCTTTCGTCCCCTCGGATCGTGATCGACCAGAC
>JBDGRG010000165.1:0-2082 GCA_042218355.1 Bradymonadaceae bacterium | reverse complement strand
ACCTCCTGAAAGACGTCCGCGACCATCACCTGCACGGGGGCGTTCCGGTCCGACCGGAGCAACTCGTCGAATCTGACGACGCCGCGGCCGAGATCTTCTCGAACGGCCGCGAGATGACACGAGCGTTCTCGACCCTGGCGTCGTCAGTCCTGCAACGGTGGCCGGGTCATCGCGCAGGTCCGCTCGGCGAACCACTGTACGCCGTGGAGTGCGCCCGAAGCCTCGCCACAACCGATCCAGACGACGTCGTGTCGACGGACGACACCGTCGATCCGGACGTCGTCGGAAAGTTCGAAGACATCGCGACCTCCATCGCCGAACGAAAATTGTCGGAGGTGAACTCGGTTGTCCGACGAACTCGAGAACATCGAGGGCCACGTGACCGACGACTACCGGGAGAGCGTCCCGTACCAGGTATTCTGCTCGGACAAGACACCAAATACCGCTCAGTACCTCGCACAACAGCTTTCGCGACGGGACATGGCTCCATTCACCGAGTTCGCGAACGATCGCATACCCTCGAAGTGGTTTGACGATTATCTCCTCGACCGCGACGAGCAGACGACCGAGCGCTTCTTCCAGGCGCTACGATCCAAAGGACTCGCGACATAGGCGCTTCTCGCGTACCAGTCGCCACACTCACCGCCCCGTCGCACGAGGACGACGACCGATCACCCGCGAGCGGCTCGGAGGACTGAACATCCGATCAGATCGCGAACTCCCACGGTCACCGAGAACCGGCCGATATCGGGGGAGGTTCGCGATCCTCCGTTCGGCCCGGCATCGTGCTCTGTCACCTGTCCCCCGCCATCTGCCACCCGACTCCGTCGCGACCCCCTCCCCGCGTCCGAGCGGGTGACGGAGGTCGGACATCAGACATCAGAAGTCGGACTCCCCCCTGAGCATGCGACGCTCCTGCTGGATCGCGAACCCTCTGAGAGCTTCTGACCTCCGACTTCTGGCTTCTGACCTCGGTCACGCGCCCCCTCTCCGCGTTCGACGGCCCGGACCCGATCGACTGACGTCCCCCTATCCACTCGCTCTCGTCGACTCGATCCGCTCCATCGGGGACGGGAGCCTCGCAGGAACCGAGGGCTTCCTTCGGTCGGCGGTGATCGAGTCACCGGGTGATGGGGTAGTCGAGCCACCACCGCACGACCATTCCCCTTCGACACTCGGGGGGACGAATCGGGAGACGGGTGCAACCCAAACCCGTGGGATCCTGGCTAAGGGGTTCCGTGGTCAGAGCGTCCCCGCTGTAGTGAATCGCGTATCCGACGCGAGCCAGAGGCTCGGTCTACGGGGCCACGACGCGACCTCTCCCGCGGTTTCCGATCAGACCCTCGAGAGACATCTACGCCGTGGGGGTCCGTTTCGTGTTCGCTCGCCGGCGATTCGTCGACACGAGCCGCCCCTCCGCCGCGGGAGCCTCGAAGGGGCGGTCGGCAGCCGAATTCGACGGTGGCGTGCCCATGTTGTTCGAAGAATCGCGGTGCTGCGTACTCGCGAGCCCCGGAGAGGCGGCCCCGCGCAGTTCTAGCCCCCGGCGGAGGAGAGCGAAGCGGCCCGAAGCCGGGGGATCACCGGCGCCTCCAACAACAGCCTCCCGACCGACCCCGGACGAGCTCCCCCGTGCGAGCCCGGGGGAAGGAGGGACGTCGGACTCCGTCCATCCTCGACCCTCCGACCGCGTCGGCGCCGGTGACCCGGACATGTTCCGAACCTGCATGAAGCGCGGTCGCCCGGCGCATACGACCGGAGATGTCCCGGTTGCCCCCGAAACGTCCCGGCCGCTTCCGTCAGTTCCCGCCGGACTCACCGTTGACTACCACGCGCCGGGACGCGGCTGGCTCGACGCCGAAGCCCGTCCCGGCTCGGCCGGAGACTGACATCAGTGCCGGTCGGAACAGCCGCCAGACTCGTATCCTGGCAGTCGGTTTCGCCGTTCGCTCCTTCCGCCCCGGAGGCTCCCGATGGCCGACCAGCCGCTCCAGACGACGGACCGCGACCAGCACGACCAGCTCGACGCGCCCGAGCCGATCGATGTCGACGGTGTCGCCCGGCGGCGCGACGATGGATTCG
>JBDGRG010000164.1:0-4364 GCA_042218355.1 Bradymonadaceae bacterium | reverse complement strand
CGGGGGCTGAAAATCTCTCGACGGACTGTCGTGGCCCTCATGATTGGTCACAAATCTGCAACCCGAAAAGCGTTCAATCTCCGATCACCGTTCTCCGACCTCCGGTTTCCGATCAACTTCCGCTCCTGAATCCCCGAATAACATGCTAAACTCACTGCCGTCGGCATTCGCACGGTCAGCAACCCGGGAATCAAAGTGGAGTCTGAATGAAGTTGAATGTGAACGGTGCTCGGAGGTCGGAGATTTCAGGCTCTCGTGAAGTCGAAGTTCCTCGCGCGAGATTCGCGTACCGCACTTGTGTATAATCCTCAGGTCGTGCCCCCCCCCGAAGGGGGCGCCAGTGCGTCCCCAGGGTGACGTCGAGCGAAGCGAGACGAAGCCCTGGGGTTCTGTCGCAAGCCCACACGATCTCGAGCCCCGACAGGGGCGGCAGTACGTTCGGAGTGCCCACAAATCCCGAATGGGCCCCTCACAAGAGGAGTGCCGGCACAGCCGCCGGCGCTCCACTCCTCGAACGCCTTTGAGCGAGGAGGAGAGAGGATGCCCCTCGGTATGGTTCGGACCGGGATTGACAGGTGCCGACCGGCGGAGATATCAAGCAGTTGATCGATCGTCACCAGATCATTGAAGTGGTGCACGAGCCGCTCGGAGGGCCCGATGTCTGCCGCGAAATCCGTCGAATCGTTTGGCGAACCGATCTGGAGCGAGGAAGAACTCCAGGGATTCGTCGATCACGACGACCCGGAGATCCGGGAGTGGGCGCTCCGGAGACTCGAGACGTGCGCCGACGACGCGGCGGTGGCCGACCGCGCGGGCGAACGCGTCGAGGATCCGGACCGGAACGTCGCGTTCGAGGCGTTCATGATCCTCGTCGATCGGGACGACGAGCTGGTCGAACCGCATCTGGAATCAGTGAGAAGCTACGCGGAACGCGAATCGACGAGCGCCCCCACCCGGGGACGTTGCCTCGGTCTGCTGGCCGGGCTGGGGGACGAGGCGGCCCGCCGGGAACTCCTCGTGCGGGCCGGCGAGAAGCCATGCGGCTGGGATGAATGGCTCGACCGCAATCCCGACAGTTTCGTCGAAGTGGTCACCGAGGCGTACGGCGATTCGCGTCTGCCCGAAGCCCCGAAGTTGCTCGAGGCCGTCATCACGGACGGCTCCCCCGAGCTGGCGGGCCCCATGTTCGACACTCTCGACGCGCGGGGGCACTCCGAGGAACAGGTCGAGTTCGCCAGACGGGCGGTCTGGCGAGGGGGCGCCCCCCTTCTCGACGACTCGCAACTCGAGTCCATCGAATGGGCAGGGCCCGACGAGGTCGACTCCATTTTTCGCCCCTCGTTGGAACTCATTCCTCTCGACCGCCAGCGGACCGTCCGGGAGGCGCAGGTCGAGGCCGTCGCCGAGGAGGACTGGGAAGCGGTCGCCGACGGCGCGCTGGAGATGATCGAGCTCCTCGACGGCGGAGGGCTCCAGGCCATCGACGTCGACTCGATGGACTGGGTCCTGGCGTGCGCGGAGGCACTCCGCGAAGATCCCTCCCGTCTGGCTGCGAACCCCCGAATTCGAGCCCGACTGGCGTCGAGTCTCGAGCTGGCCGCCCGGCGCATCTACGGGTTGGAGTCGGTCCTCCGCGAGGAGGGCGCTGTCGAACAGAAGCTCGACGTGTTCCTCGAACTGCACGGGTTCGAGCAGAGCCGATTCGCGATCGAGCTCGAGTCGCGCTGGAACGCGACCGAGAATGGGACCGATGCCCGCCGGGAATTGGCCGAGACGCTTTCGACCTGGGTCGAGGAGTCGAGCAACTACCGACAGTTGGTGGAGAAGCTGTGGTATGTGTCGGAGCTCGACGGCCTGGACCTCACCCGATCCCTCGACCGGCTGATCGACGAACTCACGTCGGAGGAATGGGACGAGGACAGTCCATCAAAGGGCGTCGATTTGCTGGAACTGATGTTCCCGGAATATCCGGCGGTCCTGCGGTCGCGGGCAGCCGACCTGCTCGAGCACTCCGGACCGACCCGTGCCGTCACCCTCGACGCGTTGGGTCGGACGAACGCGAGCTGGGCCTGTGACCTCCTGCTCGACCGCCTCGACGACCTGTTGCGGTATCCCAACGACGAGCCCGACCTCTGGCAGGCGTTTGTCGATCTGGGCGACCCGCGGGCGATCGACCGGGCTCTGGAGGAGTGGCGGCCCGGGGAAACGATCATGGCCCGATGCGTCTGCCTGTTGGCGAAGCTCGCCGGCCGATTCGACGAGATCGATTCGGACCTGCGCGAGGACTACCGAAACCAGAGAAACTCGCGAGACCAGAGTATCCATGATGTCCGAGACTTTCTCGAGACAGACGGCGGCTCGATCGCCGAGTTTTTCGGCGATGGACCGTTGTCCCTCCGCCTGCAGTGCACCGAGTGCGAGCGAACCTACACGTACGAATTCGAACGATTGTTCATGGACGTTGACGCGGACCGGTCCGAACCGGAGTTCGAACTGTACGAAACACTCGTGCCCGACCGGATCGTCACCTGCAAAAACTGCGGGGTCGACGATCGCCAGCAGATGACCCTTCAGGCGCGCATGCGAGTACTCGCGCTTCTAGGCGAACTCGCGCGACGATTCTCTCAGGCGGACTCCGAACCGAAACTGGGGGAGCGACTCGTGCCGGCGAGTTTCGAAGTGTGGGAGGGGACGACCATCCGCCGGCCCTCCGAGGCGATCGATCATATGCGCGAGATGACCGAACGCCATCCCGACGACGGGGAGGCGTGGTTGCGGCTCGGAAACGTCTGCGACCGGTACAGTCGTCTCGACGAGGCGATCGAGGCGTGGCGGCGGGCCGTCGAGGTCGACGAACGGGAGGTCGAGGCCGCCTTCAAACTGGTCGACGCGTCGGGCAGACCCGACGCACCGGAGATCGACGCACCCGGTTACCTTCTCGAGGCGCTGCGCCGGTTTCCACAGGGGCGGATCGCCGACGAAGAGCGTCACGCCGCCGCCGAGACACTGATCGCGATGCTGGAAGACTTGGTCGCGTACACCGGCCAGCCGACCACCATGGCGGTCACCTCCCAGCCGCGGGGAGAGGGCGAGCGCGCGACGATCGACCTCAGCATGCTCGACCTGCGCCGCATCGAGCGCTGGGATCGGCTCGCGGAACTCTTCGCCCGAGACGCATTCAGCACGGTGGAGTTCAGCTCCGACCCGCCCGAGACCGTCGGCCGTCTCGAGCAACTGATCAATTCCGACGGAGCGCTCCCCGCGGGCCCGACCGATTCGATCGCGTCCAGAGGCCAGCAAACGGGTTCCACACGGGGGAACACGAACGAACCGTACGTCAAGAGCGAGGAGGAGGAGGTCGGCCGAAACGATCCCTGCCCCTGCGGTTCCGGCCGCAAGTACAAGAAGTGCTGCCTCCGCAAACAGCGACGCTCCTGATCGTCTGCGACGGCCGCGTCCGCTCGACGTCCCAGCATCGGCTCGACCAACTGGTCGATCAGGGCTCCGCGCTGACCATCGCCGCCGTCCGCCGCAAGGAGGACCGAAGCCGGGTCGTCGACGCCGACCCTCGCGACCCAGACCTCCGCCAACACGTCCGTATGGACGTGGGGGTCGAGCCCGACCTCGGCTCACTTTACGTCCGCCTGGCCAGCCCGCGGAGCGACCACGACCGCTTCGTCGCTCTCGGCCTGCAGGTATTGTTGCATCGACACTACGTCGACTCGCCGCTGAGGCTTTACCCCACCGCCGAGGGCTCCAGCGCACGCCCCCACTGGCGCACCCATCTGACGACCGCCGTGGCGCTGGACGGCTCGGACGGCGGCTGGCCCGATACCGACCTGCTCCACCGACGACTGGCCCAAATGTTGCGGGCCGCCGACGACCTCGAATGGCGCCTGCGCGAAGTCGCCGATCTCGAACAGGCTCTCCGCTACGAGGAGGTCCCCCGTGTCCTCGGTGGAAAACTCCTCTTCGTCCACCCTCTTACTCTCCACGAAGAAGCCGGTCTCGAACGTCGAGATCGACTCGTCGGAGGCACTGATCCGCAAACGGGGGATTCTGACCTACTACGGCGGGGACCCGAAGGGTGCACTACGAATTTGTGGGCACTTCCCCCTTGGGGTGCTGTTGTAGAGGAAGTGACGGCGAGGCGACGGTGCTTTCACCCCTTCGGGGCTCGAATGATGACGGCTTTCATCACGGATCCGAGGGCTCACACCCTCGGCTACGTACTGGCGCCCCCTTCGGGGGCTTTGTCTGTTGAGAGGGGCGAGACAGCGTCGTCGCCGAACGTGTCCATCGGATCGATCGACCCCCAATCCGGAGCCCCGAAGGGGCGGCAGTACCTAGCCCCGGGCGACGTC
>JBDGRG010000163.1:800-7281 GCA_042218355.1 Bradymonadaceae bacterium | reverse complement strand
CCGGCGCCGCTCGGGCCCGTCCGTCCGCTGGTGATCGAGATCGCCCGCCACCCGGCGCCCGACACGACCTGGCGGGCGTATGCCCCGTACGCCGCGGCGGGAGGGGCTTTTGTCGTGGTGCTGGTCGGATACCTCGCCGTCCGGTGGTGGCGCCGGCAGGGTCAGTCGGGACCGGGAACGTCCAACGATGAAGCGTCGCTCGACGCGGAGACGCGCCAGAAGGTGACTGCTG
Source organism: Bradymonadaceae bacterium (assembly GCA_042218355.1). Taxonomy (GTDB): domain Bacteria; phylum Myxococcota_A; class Bradymonadia; order Bradymonadales; family Bradymonadaceae; genus CAJXPB01. The sequence goes on along the minus strand of JBDGRG010000163.1, from coordinate 7,049 downwards.
CCATCGGTCGCCGTCAGTTTCGGCGGGCGGGCGACCTGCTGGCCCGAGCCGGGCTGGAGGCACAGGCGGCCGAGAACTTCGCGAAGGCGGGCGCCGATCGCCGAGCGGCGGAGTACTACGAGGCGGCGGGCCGGGCGAAGCAAGCGAGTCATCACTACAAAGAAGCGGGGATGCGCCGCAGTGCGGCCGAACTGTACGCCGAAGCGGGGGATCACACGCAGGCGGCCGCCGAATTCGCGAAGGTCGGTGACCGCCAGCGTGCGGCGGAATGTTACCGCGAGGCGGGCGAGTACGAGCGGGCGGCGCGGCAGCTGGAGAAGATCGGTCGGAGGCGCGAGGCGGCCGAGGCGTACGACCGCGCCGGCGAACAGGGGCGGGCGGCGGAGCTGTGGGACGACGAATATCGTGCCATCGCCGAGGGAGAGAAGGAGGGGGACGCGCGGGACGTCGCCGAACGGGCGGCCGAGCTGTTGCTCGAGGCGGGGCGCGACGACCAGGCCGGCGATCTGTACGCGGAACTGGGCGACCACGAGCGCGCGGCGGATGCGTTCGAGGCCGCGGGCCGGTACGAGCGGGCGGCCGAGGCGGCCGCCGAGGCCGGCGCGCGGAACCGAGCGGCGGACCTGTACGAACGGGCGGGCGACGAGGAGTCGGCGGCGCGAATTCGCGCCAAACTGGCACTCGAGGAGGGCCGCGCCGAGGAGGCGGCCGAGCGCTTTCAGCAACTGGGGGACCTGGCGAGTGCTGCGGAGATCGCCGCCGAACGACTCGACGACGTGGCGGCGGCCGCCGAGCTGTACGAGCGCGCGGAGGAGTGGAAGGCTGCTGCGGAGTGTTACTATCGCGCCGGCGACCTCGCGGCCGCAGCGCAGTGTGCCGAGGAGGGGGGCGAGCTGGGGCGCGCGGCCGAACTGTACCGAGAGGTCGGCGACGTGGACGGCGAAGTTCGCACGCGGATCTCGCAGGGTGACTATTTCCGCGCCGGTCGACTGCTCTACGAGCAGCGTCGCAGTGAAGAGGCCCTCGAGACGCTCAAGCGGATCAATTCGCGCGATCCGATCTACCGAAAGGGCCTCGAGCTGCAGGGAGACGTCTACCGGATCGAGAACCAGTACGAAGAGGCGTTCAGCCGGTATCGTGCTGCTCTCGGAAATCGCGGAGCCGAACCCGAAACGCTTCGGATCTTCTACAAGATGGGCCGGACGCTCGAGGCGATGGAGGAGTTTCGCGACGCTCGGGATCGGTACGAGGCGATCGCCGAGGTCGACGAGGGGTACGAGGACGTCGAGCAACGGCTCGAGGCGATCCGCGAGGGGTTGGGGGCCGAGCGGCCGATCGAGAGCGCCGCGCCGGAGGGCGAGGAGGCGGCGATGCTCGGGGGCGTGAAGTCGGAGGTCGAGGAATCCCCCGGCGTGGGAGGCGTCGGCGACCGCAGCGCGGAGAAAGACGAGGTTCGCTACGAGTTCGTCGAAGAGATCGCCCGCGGCGGGATGGGCATCGTCTACAAGGCGCGCGATACGTTTCTCAACCGGATCGTCGCCGTCAAGGTTCTGGGCGAGAAGCTGCGCGGGAACGAGACGGCGGTGAAGTATTTCCTGCGCGAGGCGCGGGCGGCTGCGGCCCTCAGTCATCCGAACATCGTCACGATCTACGACGCGGGGGAACAGCAGGGCGAGTACTACCTGGCGATGGAGTACGTCGAGGGAGAGACGGTCAAACAGCTCGTCGAGGAGCGCGGATCGCTCGCCGAGGACGAGGTCCGGCAGATCATGATCCAGTGTTGCCGGGCGCTCGAATACGCCCACGGCGAGGACGTCATCCACCGGGACATCAAGAGCGACAACCTGATGCTGAAGTCCGATGGCACCGTGAAGGTGATGGACTTCGGCCTGGCGAAGTTTCTCAAGGAGTTCAAAAAGAGCCACACACAGCAGGTCGGAACTCCGTACTACATGTCCCCCGAGCAGATCATCGGAGAGAACGTCGATTTTCGAAGTGACCTCTACGGTCTCGGTTGTACGGCGTTCGAATGCATCACCGGCGAAGTCCCGTTTCAGGAGGGCGAACTCGCCTACCACCACGTCCACACCCAGCCCCCGAATCCGAGTTCGATCCGCGAGAACATCAGCGACCAACTCGAGGGGGTCATTCTGAAACTCCTCGAGAAGGCGCCGAACGACCGCTACCAGTCGCCCGCCGAAGTCATCGAGGTGCTCGAGTCGATCGGAGAATGAAGCGGGGCGGACCTCGAATCGCGGGACTCCTCGGCGTTCGGCCCAGGGCCACGCCGACCGCGAATCGAGGCGGGTGAACGACGAACGGTTGCACGGCGCTGCGGTGGGCGGAGTCCGCGCGCGGCTCGATTCCGCCGGGACACCGGATTCGTTCCCGAGATCGGTGCCCGCCGCGCTGGACGTGTCCGCGGGGCTCGGTCCCGGAAGTACTGGCGACGCTGGTTTCGACGAACGTCGGAACGTCCGTCCCCCGGAGTGGGAGCAGACCCGAGCGACGTCCTCGAGGGGGCGCGTCACACGCCGAAGCGGCTACTCCAACCGTCGCATCTCGCGACGGTCGACGCCGGGCATCTTCTCGCGCGCGCGATGCTCGATCTCCTCGGCGCGGTCGGTCCGACCCTGTCGCTGGAGGAACCGAGCGTACCGGAGAAGAATCGACGGGTGTTCGGGATGGTGTTCCAGCAACTGGAGGTAGACGCCCTCGGCGCGGGCGGCTCGACCGGAGGCCGCTTCCAGTTTGGCGAGATTGAGTCCGATCTGCGGGTGCTCGGGGTTCTGTCGGTACAGTCGGCGGTAGATCTCGATCGCATCGCGGCGGTCTCCGCGTTCGCGGAGCAGCGCGGCCAGCTGCCGACCGAGTTCGACGTCCCCGAGATTGGCCCGCCACGCGCTTCGGTAGTGGCGGATGGCCGGGTCGAGCCGGCCGGCCCGGTGCCACAGCCGCCCGGCGAGGCGGTGACGACCGGGCCCGTTCGGTGAGGCCTCGAGCGAGCGCTCGACGAGTCGAGCGAGACGGGCCGGCGGCCGACCGGCGCGCTCGCCGATGCGTGCCGCTCGCACCAGGACGTCGGCACGGCGTTCGGAGTCGCCGATCAGACGGGCCAAGGTGGTCAGACAGCCGTGGGCCCGTCGGTAATTCTCGGTACGCTCTGCTCGATCTGCGCACCTCCGCTCGATCTCCGAGCGGACGCTCCGCAGACGACTCGGACTCGCGCCCTCCAGGTCGCCGCCGGCGGCCGCCCGCCGGGCTCTCGCGAGCGGACCGGGAAGGGCTTCCTCGGCCGTGGATTCGTCCGATTGCCCCTCTGGTGTGGCGCATCCGGCGAGAACGAGGAGAGCGGCGAAGACTGTGGCTCGCGACGAGCGAACTCGCGTCACGGTGGTGACCACTCCGGGGACGTCGAGGGGGCGGCATCGGGCTTGCGAAACAGATAGCCCTGATAGAAATCAGTTCCGATCGACGTGAGAAACTCGTACTGATCCGGGGTCTCCACCCCTTCGGCCAGCAGATACTGATTCGACGAATCCGTCAGATCCGCCAGTGACTCGCAAATCTGGCGATGTTCGTGGGACGTGTCGACTCGCCAGACGATCTCCTTGTCGATCTTGACGTAGTCCGGTTCGAGTTCCGCGAGCATCGTCAGTCCGGAGTAGCCGGCCCCGACGTCGTCGAGTGCGACTTTGAAGCCGGCGTTGCGGTAGAAGTCCAGCAGCCGGACCAGGTGGTCTCGATCCTCGATCTCTTCGGTCTCGACGACCTCGAAGACGATGCGATCGCGGTCCATCCCGAGATCGTCGACGATGTCCAGCGTCGTCCTCAGACAGAATTCCGGTTCGTAGATGGCGGTGGGGAGAAAATTGACGAACACCCTCGCGTCCTCCGGCAACCGCGCGTGAGCGTTCCGGATGTGGACTTCGCGGCAGACGCGGTCGAGCATGAACTGCAGGTTCTGTTCGTAACACTCCTCGAGGAGCACGTCGGGGAAGATCAGGTCCCCGTCGCGGTCGATGCCCCGCATCAGGCACTCGAAGCCGTGCAACTGGAGTCCGGGGTCGGCGAAAATGGGTTGATACCAGGTCTCGATCCGCCGCTCCTGGAGGAGCTCCAGCAGCCGGGTGCCGTCGGGTTGAAATGCGTTGTCGAGTGAACTCGCGCGGACGAGTTCGTCGTAGTGGTCTTCGAGCCGTTCCTCGGGGCCGACCGTCATGCCGCGAAACTCGCCGACAGCATCGCCGAATTCCGTCCGGAGAAACGAGACGACCTCGTTCGGGTCCTCGTAGCGTTCTCCGGTGCCGAGCGGGACGCGCAATGCTCGAACCGAGTCGACGATCCCCCAGGCGAACTCGTCGGCGATTTGCTGGAGTTCTTTCCAGTACGTGTCTTCGGAATCGGGCACGACGACCACGAAGTCTCGCCGACCCGTCTGGCACTGACACACCATCACTCGAGACGTGCGTATCGGATCGATTCGTCCCCCGAAAACATGTACCAACCGGAGTGTAAATCAAGGGGGAACGGTGGGCAACTCGTCCGCCCGCGCAGGGCGCGTTCACGAGTGATAGGTCGCAGCGGTCTCGGGGGGACAGGGTGGGGACCCCTCTCTCCCGCTCCCGCTGCCGTCCATCGTCTGAGAGAGCCCCCCATCCCCCGTCGGGGATCTGTTACCAACGGGTCGGGATCGCACCCGCCCGCGAATTGTTCCGTACGGTGAGCGTGTTAACGTCCCGACCCGGGTCGGGGGGACTGCCCGGCGAGACGTGCGGTTTCGACTGTGATCCGGAGGAAGCGATGGGCGATCTGACACATCTCGACGAGGAGGGAGAGGCGAAGATGGTCGACGTCGGCGACAAGGAGACGACCCGACGCGAGGCGACTGCGCGGGGGTTCGTCTACGTCGAACAGTCGACGCTCGAGACGATCGCCGAGGGGAAGGTCGAGAAGGGAGAGGTCGCGCAAATTGCGAGAATTGCCGGGATCGACGGTGCAAAGAAGACCAGCGACCTCGTCCCGCTGTGCCATCCACTCTTCCTCGACCACGTCGCGGTCGAGATCGACTTGCGCCCGGAGGCGGCGGCTGTCGAGATCCGGGCGACCGTGCGATGCGAGGCTCAAACCGGGGCCGAGATGGAGGCGCTGTCGGCGGTGTCGACGGCGGCGCTGACGGTCTACGACATGTGCAAATCGATGGACGCGGCGATGTCGATCGGCGACATCCACCTGGTCGAGAAGACGGGCGGATCGAGCGGTGATTTCGAGCATCCGAATCCGCCGGGTCCCTCCGCGACACACGAGGGGGGAGAGACCGACCGGTGAAGATCTTCGACGCCCATCTGCGAAGCGATACCCGCAGTGACGACGATCTGCGGAATCTGGCGTACTTCGATACCGAGCGGGTGGTTACGACGGCTCATGCGCCTCGTCCGTTCGAGACGGCGGACGACCTCCTCGAGTACTTCGAGTTTCTGGTCGAGGACGAGTGCCGGCGCCTCGAACACTCCGGATTGAGGGCGGGCGTGGCGCTCGGAGTGCTTCCGGAGGCGAGGCCCGAACGGTTGCATCCCGAAATCTGGGAGCATCTCCCCGACCTGCTCGAACATCCGAGGGTCGTGGCAGTCGGCGAAATCGGAGCCCATGCCGACGAACCCGCTCACTGGGAGCTGTTCGAGCGGCAGGTCGAGATGGCGGTCGAGGCGGGCTTGCCGGTGGTCGTGACGCCCCCGAGCCGGCGTCGCATCAACCTGACCTACAAGATGATGATGCGAGCCGAGGAGGTCGGGCTCGAGCCGAAATCGATGATGATGAACTACCTCGACGGTCGGAGCGTCGAACACGTCCTGCGCGACGGTTTCGTCGCGGGTCTGGCGATCGTCGGTGCCGGGGTTGCTCCGGAGCGGGCTGCCCGTCTGATCGCCGATGCCGTCGAGACGGTCGGGTCCGCGGAACGGATCGTCCTCAGCAGTGCGCTGAGGGCGGGCAGTTCCGACGTCCTCGGGATTCCCAAGACGCTCGCGTCGCTGGAGGAGGATCAGGGCGCCGACGAGGCACTGCTACGTGCGGTCGCCCGGGAGAACGCCCTCGAATTCTACGGGTAATTCGACCAGCCACCGGGACACGGACGAGGTCTCGGTCCACGTCCGTCGGTCTTCGGGAGGCGGAGCTTCGGAGCGGTGTCCGGTCGGCGACTTCGCGCGTTCGCGGTCGGGTTACGGTGGCGTCTCCGGGCCGGTGTGAGCC
>JBDGRG010000163.1:0-775 GCA_042218355.1 Bradymonadaceae bacterium | reverse complement strand
GCAGCACGCTGAAACGAGCGTGGCCAGAGCTTCGAGATCCGAGCGGAGGGTCGGGTCAGGGCGCTGGAAGCACGGTCGACGCTGCTCTCGGTCGGAGGGAAACATTCCGACGGTTTCCGATCAGACGCTCTGCGGGCCGGACGCGGTGGGATTCGAACACCGGTAGACGAAGGCCGGCGGGAGGTTTCGCCAGACGACGGGCGAGGTTTCGACCCGGTCGAACTCTTCGCGGAGGCGATCCGCGAACTCGCGCCCGGCGGGCAACCACGGGCTGTGGACGTAAGTGAAGGTCGCGAACGTCCCGTCGGGGTGCAATTCGGTGATCAGCGCCGCGAGCAGTTCCGATTGCGTCGCCCCGTCGAACGAGGCCCACGGGAGACCGCTGACGATACAGTCCGCGCTTCGTTCGGCGATGTCTCGACGGGAGAGGACCTCTCGCAGCCGAGCGACGTCGATTTGCAGAATCTCGACGCGGTCGAGGCGGCGGCGCAGGCGCTGCGCCATCCGAGGATTGGCCTCGACGGCCAGCAGGTCCGCCGCCTGCGGCGAGCGACGCTCGATTTCCGAGGTGAAGACGCCGGTTCCCGCCCCCAGCTCGAGTACCATCGAGGCGGACTCGAGTCCGATGTCGTCGGTGATGACCTCGGCGAGGCGTTCGGAACTCGGCGCGACCGCTCCGATCCGTGAGGGGGAACGGAGGACTTCGCGCAGAAAGTCGGCGTGATCCCTGATTCGTCTGAACACGTCGGATGAAGCCTCGGGCGGAGACCGATGA
>JBDGRG010000162.1:0-4422 GCA_042218355.1 Bradymonadaceae bacterium | reverse complement strand
GTATTGCCGAGCACGCGCGCGAGGAACCCCGCCGCGGATCATCGGGAGGAAGACGAGACCGACGAACGACTCGACCCCCGCTTGCCCGCGCCGGCCAATCCGCCGCCGGTCCCGAGCACCTGGCGCGAGCGCACTCCGTCGGAGCGATCGATGAACCTCGTCGGAGCCGGGCTCGACCTGTTCGAACTTCGCGACTTTCCGCTGATCGACCGAGAAGCCGAACGCGACACGCTCTGGAGGGCGTTCACGCGAGCCGTCCGGCGGGAGCGTCCGCGAGCCGTCCTGCTCCGGGGGGCCGGTGGCGTCGGCAAGACCCGCCTCGCGCGCTGGGCACGGGAACATGCCGAGGAGCTGGGGGCGGCCCGAGGCCTGCGGGCGACGCACGGGGAAGGAGAGGGCCCGATGCACGGGCTGCGATCGATGATCGAACGGTATCTCGGCTGCGTCGACCTCGATCGCGAACAGATGACCTACCGGATCGAGCGGTGGATGCGCGAGCACGGGGTCGACGAGCCCCGCGAATGGCATGCGCTGACGGAGCTACTCTCACCGCTCCCGGCCGACACCGACGAGCTCCCGTCCTACGCGCGACCGATCCACTTCTCGAGCGTCGAGGAACGGTACGCGACGATCCACCGATTCCTCGAATACGCCTCACGCGAGCGCCCGGTCGTCGTCCACCTCGACGATCTCCAGTGGGGACGCTCGACCCTCGCTTTCCTCGATCAGATACTGCGCGAGCCGCCGGAAGAGTCGCTCCAGTGCCTGGTCGTGGGAACGGTCCAGATGGAATCGCTCGGTCACCAGTCGCGCACCCGCAAGCGTCTCGAGGACCTGGCGGGCCGCCCGAACGTGAAGACGCTCGACATCGAGCCACTCGACGCCGACGATCAACGTCGCCTCGTCGCCAATCTGCTGGCGCTGCACCCGAGCACCGCCCACAACGTCGCCCAGCGATCGGCGGGCAATCCCCTGTACGCGATCAAGCTGGTCGACGACTGGATCGACCGCGACGTCCTCGAGGTCGACGACGACGGATTCGTTCTGGAGGACCCGGCCGACGTGCACACCCCCGAGGATACCCGTGCCGTCTGGTCCGACCGCATCGAGACCGTCCTCGGCCAGTTTTCCGCCGAAGAGACGGCGGGCATCGAACTCGCCGCCGCACTCGGGAACGCCGTCGACCGCCACGAATGGGCCGCCGCGTGCCGCGCGGCGGAGGTGCAGCTTCCGCTCGACCTGGTCGACGAGCTCGTCGAACAGGCGATCGTCAAGGTGACGGAGGCGGGATGGGAGTTCGCCCACGGCATGGCGCGAGAGACGATCGAGGACCGCGCCCGGCGGGCGGACCGCTGGCGAACACACCACGCGGCCTGTGCCCGGATGCTCGAGAACAAAGACGAGCACGAGCGCGACCGCTGGCGGTATCACCACCGGCTCGGAAACCATCGATTCAAGGCCCAGCAGTACGAGAAGGCGATCGACCCCCTGTTGCGGGCCAGCCAGCGGGCCGGCCGACTCGGCGAAACCGACGAGGTGCACTACCTGCTGGACCGGATCGAGAAGGCCTTCGATCGGTCCGAGATCGACGAGGACGATCCACGCCGGGCCGACCTCCATCTACAGCGCGGTCGACTGCTGATGGCCGCCCGCGGAGACGAACAGGCCGCGACCTCTCACTTCGAGCACGCACACGATATCGCCTCTCGAAGCGATCGAGACGTGCTCACGGCCCGGGCACTGCTCTGCCGTTCCCGACTCGATCACCAGAAATCGAACTACGATCGAGCGCTCGACCAGTGTCGGCGGGCGACCGAGCGACTCGACGCCCGAGCGCATCCAGTCCACGCCGGTCGAATCGAACGATCGGCCGGAGAGAGCCTGTTCCAACTGGGAAGACTGGAGGAGGCGTTGGAGGTCTTCGCCGGGGCGAAATCCCGGCTCGAGGGAGAGGCCCCGCTGGAACGTGCGAAGGTCGACACCGATATCGCTCGGGTGCACCGGGGGAACGGCGACCTCGACGCCGCCGAAGCCCGGCTCGAATCCGCGCTGGACATTTTCGACGAACACGGGTCGAATTACGGGCGAGCGATGACCCTGAACGGACTGGCGAACATCGCCCTGGAACGGGAGGACTACGCGCGGGCCGAAGAACTGTTGTCCTCCGCCCGCCGGGCGGCTCGTTTTTCACATCGAGCCGACCTGGTTCACATCGAGGCCGGCCCTGCGGACCTCTACGTCCGACGGGGAAACTACGACGCGGCTGCTCACCGGGCGCGGAATCTATTGGAGGAACGGGAGGAGCTCCTCGCCCCCTACCTGAGAGCGACCGTGAAGGCGGTCCTCATCCATGCGCTCTGTGGTCTCGACGAATACCGGGAAGCGGCCGCCCTGACGGCGCGTTTGCACTCGACGCTCGACGAGTATGGTTTCACGTCGGTCGACGTCGCCCAGCATCTCTCCGAAGCCACCCGTCAGCTCGAAACCGCCACCGACGACGAGGTGACCTCGACCATCACAGAGGCGGCAGCAGAGTGCTGGAACCGCCTCGGCCAGCCGACCCGGGCGGAGGAGATACGCGGAGCAGGCTCGAACTGAACGCCCCGCCGCCGAACGACCCGGCGGCGGGATGCGAACGGCGCAGCGCACCGGCCGCGGCGAACCCGGTTCAGGTCGCCGACTGGAACCAGTTTACCTCGCCGGGATCGCTCGGGTTCCCCTCGAACGCCGCGAACCAGTGTTCGAAGGTTCGAGCGTTGGGCGAGGTCTGTTTGAGCACCTCGTGGTCGAGGACGCGGGAGTCGTCGATGATCTCCCCGAGGACCGCCTCGACCGATTCCTCGTCCCCCTCGAAGTCGAGCCAACCCCACCCGTGGCCGCCGATGAAGGTACCGCCGATGTCGTAGTCGGAGACCCGGGTGGCGACATCGTCGACAAAGGCCTCCTGTTCGGAGTTCGACATCGGACCGTCGATGTCGACTCGCAACACGTATCGCGTGAGAGCCATCGTTCTATCCTCGGTTACAGGGCACAGTTGATACAATGCCGAACGAAACCCCGAGAATTATTGGGGTCTGTACGACGACCTCTACCACAACTGGCGTGCATCACGAAAGACCGGAACCCGCCATGGAGGCCGACTCGCGACCGGCTCCGACACGCGGGCCACTCACTGTCGGACACCAGCTCGCTCGGACCCTCGTCTGCGCCCTGCTCGCCGTCGCTTCGGGGTGCGACGCCCCTCGGACCGGGCCGTCACCGGGAGATCGGCGTCGTTCGACGGGAGAAGTCGAGAGCCCCCCCCCGATCGGATCCCGTCGCACGACGGTAAAGATCGGGACGATCCACCATCGAGACGACGGGAAATCGAGCGGGCCGTTCTCGTTCCGTCGCGGCCGTCGGACCGTCGAGATCCGTGCGGCACACCTGGTGACGGCCGCCGTCGAACTCCACGCCTGCGAGCAGGGCCGGGACGGCCGTGACGGATTCGAGGACTCCTCGGCATGGCGGAACGTACGGGAGCTGCTCCTCCCGCCGGCACACGCCCACGTGACCGGGACCGCCCTTCGGCTGGGGACGCCGTATGTCGACGCCCTCACGGGGCCGGTCGACCGCGCGCGCCTCTACGGGGCCATTGCGCCGCCGATCGGCACCTACTGCCGGGTGTATGCAGTACTCGCCCCGGCGGATCGCGACGCCGTTCGGGCGGGTGGAGTCGCCGCCGAGACGATTCGCGGACACACGTTGGTGGTGCGCGGACGATACCGGTCCTCGCCCGACGACCCGTGGACCTCGTTCACGTGGCGGTCCGACGCCCGCCGCGCCGTCGAACTGGAGGCAGTCGATCCGAGCACGGGGGAGCATCCGCTCGGCTTGAACAAACCGGACGGCCAGACGATGCTGCTGATCGACAAGAAACTGTCCGGAAAGGTCTTCGACGTACCGGTCGACGCCGACGACGCGGGCGACCGGGTGCTGGACAACCTCGCCGACACGTTGCGAATGTATACCTACTGAGGGGGATGGTCGGGTCGAATGGGGGTCGTCCGATCGTCTTCCACAGGGCTGAAGCCGCCTGCACGGCGGTCTGCAACGATCCGGCGGTGCTGAAGCACCGCCGGCCGGAATGGCGCCCGGCAGTGGTCCGTCGAACGGCGATCGCGGTGGTGTGCTTTCAACCCGGTCGCGCGGCAACGGTTATGCGGTTGTAACTCGACCACTCCCACCATGCGCGCCGACCCCGACACGTTCGTCGTGCTGTTTCCCGTCGACTGGCACCTCGATCGCAGCGACGAGATCGAGCGCATCCACCAAACTCACTGGCAGGAAGACCTCGCGATCGACGCCGATCCGCTGCCCGAAGACGAGGAGGCGACGGCCCGCGGGCACCTGCAACTGTCGGACAACGCCAGCGCCGAACTG
>JBDGRG010000161.1:0-10317 GCA_042218355.1 Bradymonadaceae bacterium | reverse complement strand
CGTGACGGTGACGTTGTCCTTTCCGCCGTTTTCGTTCGCCGAATCGATCAATTCGTCGCACGCAGTCTCGAGGTCGTCCTTGTTCGCCTTCAGGATCTCCTCGATCTCGTCGTCGTCCGTCATCGCGTTCAAACCGTCCGAGCAGAGAAGATAGATGTCGTTGTGGCGGGGAGGCTCCTTGGTGACGTCGACCTCGACGGTCTCCTCCATCCCCAGCGCCCGGACGATGACGTTTTCGTGAGGAAAATTCTCGATCTCCTCCTCGCTGAGGTCCTTCATCTTGATGTAGTCGTTCAGCAAGGAGTGATCCTCGGTCACCTGGTACAGATCCCCGCGGCGCAGCCGGTAGATGCGGCTGTCACCGACGTGGCCCAGGTAGGCCTGGTCCCCCGAGAACAGCAGCGAGACGATCGTCGTCCCCATCCCGCGCTGCTCCTCGTTCTGGGAGCCGCGCTCGTGGATGCGGCGGTTGGCGAGCTTGATCCCGGCACTGAGCCGATTCTCCTCGTAGCCGAGATTCTGGTCCATCTTGTACGGCCAAGTCCGCTCTTCGTCCTCGGACGTCTCCTTGAAGAAGGTCTCCAGGGTGTCGACCGCGATCTCGGAGGCGACCTCGCCACTCGCATGCCCGCCCATCCCGTCAGCCACCATGTACAGGTTCTGATCCGGCACCAGCCGGAAATTGTCCTCGTTGTGGCTGCGCTGTTTCCCGACGTCAGTTTTTTTGTCAAATTCGATTTTCAGCACCAAGGCTGCTCCCTGCTCCTACCGGCAGACCGACTCGACTCGTCCCGAACCCGGGAACTCGCTGTGTTCCGGATACTGGTTGCGTATATCACGGGTTCGCCCCGCTGCCAACCTCGGATGGTACGCTCCAACCGCCTCTGTTCCAACCGAGTTCCTCGCCATCCACGGGAACGACCGAGGTTTTGCGGTCAGCCCGTGGGACTGTCGGCGGACGAGCCGTCGGCTGCCCCCTCCTCGTCGTTCCGACCGCCGACCCGGACCTGTTCGACGAAGCGGACGACGACCTCGAACCACGACCCGAGGACGTCGCGCACGCGCGCCGGGCGTTTCCAGGCGACCGTCACACCGGTCGTGCCCCGTCGGCAGGCCTTCCATTCGTACAGCGACCGGTCCGCGACACAGCTGCGCGCGAAGCCGTCGTCCCCGATACTCTCGGGAATGCACAGGCCCGTCTCCCGCAGAGCCTTCTCGACGTCGTCGAACGATCGCCCGTCACGGGCTCGGATACGCACCTGGGTCGCACTGGTGCAGAACCGTCCCTCCTCGAGCCCCCATTTCCGGCAGACCGGCCTCTGCGCCGACCCGTACTCGAACGACGGACAATCCGAGTTGACCTTACACGGTTGGATCCGCCTGCGGATGCATTTCCTCGGTCGTGGTTCGATCTCCTCGGCGATGGCCTCGATGGCGGGCCGGAGGTTGCTCCGACACATCAGGCCCGGGAGATGGCCGCCGGCTCCGGCCTCGGACCGCTCCGGCACGATCCGTTCGAATTCGCGCATGAAGTCCTCGTATCGGTCGCCCGATCGCGCCTGCCCCCGCGGACCGCGGCAGACGGGCTGGACGTACGACTCGTCCGACGAACAGGTGTCCGGGACCGTCCCGCTGTACCGACGGTACTTGCCGTGGATCGAGGCGACGACGACGTTCTCGGGGTCGACCGAGTCGACACGTTTCGACGCCGCCAGGTTCTCCATGAACCGACGGTGGAGTTCGTCGGTCGGGATCAGTGGGCTCTGGTCGTCCCCCTTGGTCGGGAAGTAGCAATTCGCCTCGCCACAGTCGTTCTTCCGATCCTTTTTTCGGATCGCGTCGCCCTCGTGGCTGCAGTCGTTCTCGTCGGTCACGAAGATGACTGCAAAATCCGCATTCTTTCGGATCAGGCCGTGGTTGGGTGCCCCGTCGTCGATCGGCGAACCGACCGGGCCCCCGGTCAACTCGGGGCTGACCGCCCGGACGGCGGCATGCAGACCCTGCTCGTAGCTGTGCCCCCGCGTCCCGACGAAGCTCATGCAGGAGAAGTCGCGCTGGAGCTGATCAAAATCCAGACGCTTTTTTCCGGACGTCTCGTAGCGTTCCGCTCGAAGCACCTTCGGGATCGAGCGGTAGGCGTGCTGGGGCGGGAACAGATCCTTCAGCTCGAACGTCGCGGGATTCTCGCCGGCCTTGCGACAGGCGTCGGGACGGGTCGCCGAAAACAGCGCGCATTCGATAGTCGCGCGGGAGGGATTCTTCAGATCGGCGTAGTCCTCGGGATTTTTGGTACAGGCGACGGCCTGGTTGATCTGCTCGATCAGAGGCGAGAAATCGGGACCGCCGGGATGATCGTAGTCCTTCGGTTTGCCGGTGTCGTCGGGGGCGAACCGACACAGTTCGTCGAAGCCGGTCAGCGGATGGGGCGTCGACTGAAGATGCCCCGGACGGGCGACGTTCTCGAAGCGAGTCTGCTCGAAGTGAGTGGTGGTGGTGGCAATGTGGAAATCGACCGGTGTCCCGCGGAGTGTCCGGACGAACCGATCGAAGTTGTCGCGCAGCTCCCGCTGCTCCTGGCACATCGACTGAGAGTTGTCGACAACCCAGAGGATATCGACCTTCCGCCCCCCTCGCACGGGCAGCACCGTCCGGCGCTCGATCGCAGCAGTCGTCTCGGTGAACTCGACCGGATGCGAGTTACAGCCGATCGCCGCCGCGACCAGGCCAACGATGACTACCAACGTATACCTGTCCCGAACGAGGGACATCGTCGATCTCCGATGCGCGAACGCGACCGATCTTCGTGTCGCCCGTCCGCTCGCATCCTCCCCCCGTCGCCACCCCTACGACTTCTTGTGCGTGGTGTAGGGCAGCAATGCCAGGTGGCGGGCCCGATGGATCGCCTTGCGGAGTTTCCGCTGGTTGCGCGAACTGACTCCAGTGATGCGCGCCGGCAGAATCTTCCCGGTTCGCGTCAGAAACAGCTTCAGCAGCTCCGGATTCTTGTAGTCGATCGACCACTCCGGATTCTGCTTGAACGGATCGACCTTCCGGCGTCGGCGCCAGTTGATGCTTCCGTATTTTTCGCTCCTAGCCATGGATCGTATCGGGGTGTGCGGTCAGTCGAGCTTCTTCTCGACGAATTCGACGTGCTCTCGGACGACGGGGTCGTACTTCTTCTTCTTCAGCTTGTCCGGACTCTTCCGGGTGTTCTTGGTCGTGGTGTAGAAGTAACCCGTGTCGGCCGTGGAGACCAGTTTGACTTTCTTGCGCACGACAACCTCCTGTGCGACGGTTTCGCGGAGCCGCCGCCGCGCGGGGCGGCGGGGGTGATTCGCGGGTCGACATCGGACGCCGTCCATCGACCAGTCCGACCGCTTCGACGCTCGAAGCAGCGGATCGACTGAAAAACTCGCGACGAGCGGCGAACGGAGCCTAGGGGATCGACTGGTCGAAGACAAGCCCGCGCCCCGACGGCGCACCGACCGGCCATCGAGGCGCGACGGGATCGGAGTGGCCGTCAGCGTCACGGCCCCGTCCTCGTCTGGTCCGCTCGACGTCACGACCCGATCGACGAGGGAGCGAGCGTGTGGTCTGCCGACGTACCGAGGCGCTTTTCGTTGCCAACGGTTCCCATCGTCGTCGAACCGCCCTCGGCCTCGATCTACATCGACGGCGAGTACCGCGGACAAATCGACGATCATCCGGACCGACGCCTCCCCGTCGCCCCGGGCCGTCACCGGGTCGCGCTGCGCGCCGACGGCTACATGACCCGGCGGCTGGACGTCGAAGTCGAGGCCGGCCAGACCCAGACCATCGAGCTCCAGATGATGGAGACGCTGATCCGGCCGGACGACGACCGTTCCGACCGGATAGGCCCGCCGGAGACGCGACGTCCATCACGACCGGATGCGGAGGGTCGCTTCACTTCCCGGCATTCTGCCCGCCGGTCTCTCCTCCGCCGGCGTCCGCTTCGCCGCCCGTCTCGACCCGTTCGGCGTAGCGGGCCTGGACTTTGAACGGGCCGAGTTTCGTCTGAGCCTGTCCCGAATCCTTCCAGACCAGACGGATCCCGGAGCCTCCCGGACAGCGCTTCCAGTCGTATTTGGAACGGTCGACGACGCACCCCTTCGGAAACGGGCTGGCCCCGATGCTCTTCGCGACGCAGTACCCGGTCTCGGACAGCGCCTTCCGCGCGGCCTTCCTGGACCCGGCCTCGGTCGCTCTCAGCCAGATCTGGGCCGCACTGTCACAGAACCGCTCGGTCCCGTCGGTGTTCCATTTCTTGCAGACCTTTCCCTGGCCGCCGCCGAACTGATAGGCGGGACAGTCGTCCTCGTTGTCACAGGGGAAGACGCGGTGGTCCAGGCAATTTGGACCGGAGGGCCGAAACGCCTTGCCGATCGCTTTGATGGCGGGCGTGAGATTCGTCTGGCACATCCAGCCCTTCAGGTGGTCGGCGGCCGGTCCCTTTTCGGGAAAAATGCTGTACCCCTTGCGGTGAAACTGCAGCAGAAACTTCTCGTACCGATCGCCGGATTTGGCCTGCCCCCGGACGCCGCGACAGACGGGACTGACGCCGGTCTTGCCTCGTCCGCACTTGTCGGGCGGCGTCCCCTTGTAGGGGCCCCACTTGCCGTGAATCGAGGCGACCACCAGGTTCCCCTTCGGGATCGCGTCGACGCGCTTCGACTTGCGGAGATTCTCCCGGAACCGGCGGGCGAGGGTGCTCGTGTCCATCAAGACACCGTCGTTCTTCTTCCGTGTCGGGAAGTAACAGTTCCCCTCGCCGCAGAAGTTCTGACGCGTCTTCTGACGGATCGCGTTGCCGCGGTGGCTGCAATCGTTCTCGTCCGTCACGAAGATGAGCCCGAACTTGGCGTTTTTCCGAATGAAGCCGTGATTCGGGGCTTTCTTGTCGATCGGCTTGTCGGGATTTTCGACGTCGGCCGGCCCTCCGGTCATCTGGGGGCTGACCGCCTTGGTCGCCGCCCGAAGCCCCTGTTCGAAGGTGTGTCCCCGGGTGCCGACGAAGCTCATGCAGGCAAAATCGCGCTTCAACTTTTTGACGTTCAGCTTGCCGTTCTTCCGGTAACGTTTGGCCCGAAGCACCGTCGGCAGCTGCTCGTAGGCATCCTGCGGGGGAAAGAGATCCTCCTTGCTGACCTTGTCGGGATTCATCCCGGCGCGCTGGCAGGCCTTCGAACGTTTGTCGGGGAAGAGTGCGCACGCGATTTCGTCGTCCGACGGGTTTTTCAGCTTTTGATACTTGCCCGGATTCGACGTGCACTCGACAGCCTGATTGACCTGCTCCTTGACCGGCGAGAAGTCGGGGCCGTCCGAGTGACCGAAGTCCTTGGCATTCCCCTGGTCGTCGACCGCGAACCGACAGCGCGGATGCGAGCCGGTGACGGGGCTGGGCGTGGATTGCAGCCGACCCGGCTTGGCGACCGGTTCGATCTGCGAGACCTCCTGGAAATGCGTGGTCGTCACGCCGATGTGAAAGTCCACCGGGTTCTTCTCGAGTTGATCGATGAAGTCGCGGAAATTCGCCCGGATCTCCCGCTGCTCCTGACACATCGATCCCGAGTTGTCGATCACCCACAGGATGTCGACCTTGCCCCCCCCCTGAACCGGGATCGGTTCCACGCGCTGGACGGCGCCGGAGGTCTCGGCGAAATCGACCGGGTGGGAATTGCAGGCGGCGAGGATCAACAGGCACCCGCCGACGAGCGAAGCTGCGCGCGCTAGGGAACGTCCGTTCATCGACTCCTCCGGAGATGTCGGCCGACTGTCGGAAGACCCGGTGTGCACCGAATCGGAACCCGTGCCCCCGGGTCGACGGTCCAGTTTAACCGAAGCGTTCGCTGAGTTCGAACGCCGGTTCCAGCGCGCGGACTCGCTGGGCGATCAGTCCGCACGCTTCTCCTCGATCATCCGCATCGCCTGATCCATGGTGACCTTCTCCGGATCCTTGTCGTTCGGGACCGAAGCATTCGTCTCGCCGAGTTTTACGTAGGGGCCGTAGCGGCCGTCGAGTACGCGGACGGTCTCGCCGGAATCCGGGTCCTTGCCCAGTTTCTTGATGACGTTTTTGCGCGACCGGTCGCCGTCGAGCAACTCGACGGCCTCGTCCAGACCGATCTCGAAGACGCGCTCGACCTCGTCGAGGTTCTCGTAATCGGCGTCGCCGTCGACGCGGTGGCGGACGTACGGCCCGTACCGGCCGATGCCCGCCTCGAGGACACCGTCTCCGTCGGGATGTTCGCCCAGACGGCGAGGGAGCGCGAGCAGCGCGCACGCTCGATCGAGATCGACGCGCTCGGGATCCATCTGGTCCGGGATCGACGCTCGCTCGGGGTCCGAATCCGAATCTTCACCGCGCTGGACATAGGGCCCGTAGGGGCCGTTCTTGGCGTAGATCGGGGCGCCGGTCTCGGGGTCGTCGCCCAGATGTCTGGGGCCGCGCTGTTGCTCGCGGACGCGCTGTTCGATCTCCTCCCATTCGAGATCCGCCGGGGCGACTTCCTCCGGGACGTCGACCGTAATCGTCTCGTCTTCGCCCTCGACCTCGACGTAGGGTCCGTACCGGCCCACCCGCAGCGTGCCGGGAAACTCGGCCAGATCGACCCGACGCGCCTCGTCGGGGTCGATCGTCTCCTCGCCCCGTTCGATCTGATCCGCGAACCCGCCCTCCTGGCGGTAGAAGCGGTGTAGATACTCGACCTTGCTCATCTCGCCGCGGGCGACGGCGTCCAGATCGTCCTCCATCCGCGCGGTGAACCCGACGTCGACCAGCTCCGAGAAATGCTCCTCGAGTAGCTCAGTGACGGCAAACCCGGTGTAAGTCGGTACCAGCGTCTTGCCGTGCTTTCGGGCGTACCGGTCGTCGCGGGTAATCTTCCCCATGATCGTTGCGTACGTACTCGGCCGGCCGACCCCTTGGGTCTCCAGCTCGTCGACCAGCGACGCCTCGGTGTACCGCCGCGGGGGTTTCGTCTCGTGGCCGACGGTCTCGATCGACCGACAGTCGACCTCGTCGCCCTCCTCGAGCGCCGACAGCGGCGTGTCGGCATCGTCGAGCACCTCGGTGGGATCGTCGGCGCCCTGGACGTAGGCGCTGATGAAGCCGGCGAAGTCGATCCGATTGTCGTTGGCCCGGAAGACGACGTCCCGGTCGGAGCCGACCACGGTCAGATCGACGCGGAAACTGGTCTTCTCGGCCTCGGCCATCTGGCAGGCGACCGTCCGCTTCCAGATGAGTTCGTACAGTTGGCGGGCTCGACCCGACAGTCCCGACTCGTCGGGGTGGACGAAGTCGTCGCCGGTCGGACGGATCGCCTCGTGCGCCTCCTGAGCGGTATCCGAGTCCGAGGAGTAGTTTCGCGGTGCGTCGCGGACGTACTCGGGACCGTACAGCGCCCCCGCCGCCTTCCGCGCCGCGGAGATGGCCTGCTGGGAGAGGTTGACGCTGTCGGTCCGCATGTAGGTGATGAACCCGTTCTCATACAGATCCTGCGCGATACTCATCGTCGCCGAGGCCGACAGTCCGAGCTTGCGGTTGGCCTCCTGCTGGAGCGTCGACGTGATGAAGGGCGGTTTCGGCGACGTCGTGTATCGGCGCGTCCCGATCGACTCGACCCGCCAGGCCCCGTCCGACAGTTCCTCGCGCAGTTCGTCCGCCTGCTCTTCGTCGAGCAGGACGACGTCCTTCCCCTCCTCGATCTGACCCGTATCTCGGTCGAAATCCTTGCTGTTCGCCAGACGCGTCCCCTCCAGGCTGCGCAGTTCGGCGCGGAACTCCTCCGCGCCGTTCCTCGCCAGTTCCGCGCGCAGATCCCAGTAGGCCCCCGAGGTGAAGGCGCGTCGAGCCCGCTCGCGGTCGACCAGCAGGCGGACGGCGACCGACTGCACGCGCCCCGCCGACAGTCCGTACCGGATCTTCTGAGAGACGAGCAACGAAAGGGGATAACCGACCAACCGGTCGAGGATCCGCCGGGCCTCCTGAGCCTCGACGAGATCCAGGTCCAGGTCGCGCGTCGTCCGCAAGGCCTCCTGGATGGCGGTGCGGGTGATCTCGTGGAACACCATCCGACGGACGGGGACCGAGACGTCGAGCACTTCAGCCAGATGCCAGCTGATGGCCTCGCCCTCGCGATCCTCGTCGGTGGCGAGCAGAAGCGTATCGGCGCGGTCGACCGCCTGCTGTATCTCGCCGATCGCCTCCCGGGAGCGCTCGTTCGGAATCACGTAGACGGGTTCGAACTCCCCGTCGACGTCGACCCCGAGCTTCGCCCACGGTTCGTCCTGATATTTCTCGGGGAGATCGCTCTTGTTCTCCGGCAGATCGCGGATGTGACCGTAGGAGGCCCGGACGGTGTAATCGCCCGGCAGATAGTTCTCGATCGTATCGGCCTTGGCGGGTGATTCGACGACGACGAGTTTGGACATGGAACACGACCAGTAGTCGAAACGAACCGGACGAACGTCAACGCAATCGGGCGACAGCCGAGGTGGGACGGCTGTCGGGAGGTCGAGCGGGTCCGGACGGTCCGGCAGGTGCCGTCCGGGGAACAATCAGGGTCACCCGCTCCCACCGGGCGGTTCGGACCCGTCCGAATCGTCGTCCAGCCATTCGTAGAACGTGCGGAGACGCTGTTCCATCTCCTCGGACGACATGTCGGACAGCGATTCGAGCTTCTCTTCGTCGACCCCTCCGAGCTGGTCGACGAGTTCGTCCGGCAACTGATCGAACAGATCCGGGGCATTGTCGAGTGCCATCTCGAACGCCGGCCGGAAGCGTTCGTCGATCTGACCGGACTCGTCGAACATCTGGCCCATCAAATCGGCGGGATCCATCCCGCCGAGTCCGCCCCCCGGCCCCCCGGCGGTCCCGTCCATCATCTCTCCGACCATGTCCATCATCGACGGGTCGAGGTGGCCGACGGGCAGGACGTCGTAGAACGATCCGAGCAGAAACATCGGCAGTTCGGAGGACGCCTCCCGGGCGCGCTCGAGATCGCTGCGGGCCTGTTCGTCTCGGCCGGCGGTCCGACGCACCAGCCCGCGAACCATGTACGCATCCGGAAGCTTCGCGTCCAACGCGACTGCTCGCTCGGCGGCCCGTTCAGCCAGCTGCAGCTCCCCGCGGCCGAGTTCGATCTGCGCGAGCTGGACGAAGGCAAATGCCCGGTCCGGGTAGGCGTTGCACGCATGGATCGCATCGCGCCGGGCCCGGGCATCGCGATCGGCGATCCGATGCAGGTGACTGCGGAGCAGCAATCCTTCGAGAGTCTCCTCTCGATCGAGCGCCCGCTCGACCGCCTCGAGCGCCCGATCGGTGCGCGCCCGAACCATCGCCAGCCGCGCTCGGTCGAGTGCGTACTCCGGATCCCCGCGGGCCAGCTCCATCGCCTGCTCGACGTCCCGCTCGGCCCGGTCCAACTCGTTCAGACCGGCCAGCACCTCGGCCCGGAGACTGTACAACTCGGCATTGTCGGGTTCGAGTTTCAGCGCGTGCGTCAGATCCGCCCGCGCCAGCTCGAGCTCCTCGATCTCGATCAGCGCCAGACTGCGGCCCGTGAGGGCCGACACGCGGTCGGGATCGACCTCCAGGACGGTCTGAAAGTGCTCACGGGCGGCGCCGGGTCGGTCCAGGTCGTAATTCGCCCAGCCGCCGGTGACGTGTACCTCGATCGACCGCCATCCGCAGTCGATCGCCTCGTCGACGTCGCTGCGTGCCCCCTGGACCCGGTCGCGGTCGAGACGGATCTCTGCTCGGCGCGCCAACAGTGCCCCGCGCAACAACCGATCCCGGTCTCGGCCCTCCAGGTCGTCGATCGCCTCGTCCAGTTCGCGGTGGGCGCGGTGCCGATCGGCCGAACTCCCCGGCTCGAGCGAGGCGACCAGTCGGTCGTACCGCTCGGTCTGCGACTCGTCGAGCCGCGAGATCGCTCGTTCGAACGGTTCCCCCCTTTCGGTATCGACGCGGTCACTCATCGATGCGGATGATTCAAACAGTCGCGAACGATACGAGTCCGCCCCCATCGAGCCCATCGGCCCCCGCCCTCGTCCTCCCGGTCTTCAGCCCTGGGCGACCCCTTCGAAGAGTTCGCGGATCGGGCCCTCGCCGTTGAAACCGACGACGTGATCCTGCGGCTCGTCCCCGCGCATCGAGACCACCATCGGGATCCCCTGGACCCCGAAGGCCTGGGCCAGTTCATCCTCCTCGTCGACGTTGATCTTACCGACGTTCACCTCGCCCTCGTACTCCTCGGCCAGCTCCTCGATCTCGGCGATGCGGTCGACGTCCTCGCG
>JBDGRG010000160.1:17109-25356 GCA_042218355.1 Bradymonadaceae bacterium | reverse complement strand
GTCGGTCGGGTTCCGATACAGTGGATTCTACCTGAGAAAACTCGTCCGCACCTTCGACGGCCTGCTGATTCCGGCCGCGGCCGCCTACAACTCGGGTCCGAAGGTCGTCGCCCGGTGGTTCCGGGAGAATCCGGAGGCATCGTTCCCCTGGTTGATCGAAGAATTCGCCTACAACGAGGGCCGCAACTACTGTCGGAAAGTCGCCGAACACATGCTGCGATACCTGTACCTGTACGAGTCGGACGCCGAACGACGGGCGGCGCTGCTGGAGGCGATGTTCCCCCTCGAACGCGACGTCGAGTTCCCCCGACACGTCGGCTACTGAGCGCGAAGCACACGAAAGCAAACCGGCCACGAAGCCCCGAAGAACACGAAAACGAAAAGCTCGCCCGCGAAGACGCCGAGAACGCGATGGGTGTAGCTCACGCTGTGATCACACTCTCGCTGAAAGATTTTCTACCGTGCTATCGCCCCTTCGGGGCTCACATTTTTGGTCGCTGTCCCTCCGGACCAGGGGCTTACACCCCTGGCTACTCACTGTCGCCCGCTTCGCGGGCTCGACTCCCTCGAACGCTGTCATCCGGACGAGCTCCGAAGGGGCGGCAGCACGGTCGATGACACCGATCGCGTGGTCGAAGCGTGAACATGTCGCTCATGAGCAACGCGCCATTCGCCCTGCGGCTCGATAAGAGCGAGATCTGCACCCGACGCGATTGTTACCGGCCGTGAAGACGCAAGAACGCCAAGGGAACCTTCTAAAACACTCGAAGAGTCCGCAAACGACCAAGGACACTCGTTTCAACTGTCGACGCCCCCCTGGTACCGGCACGTCGGGCCGTCTGCCCACGACCTCTTCGGACAGAAGACTGAAGACTGTCGACTGTGGACCGAAGACTGAAGCCTGCAGACTTTCACGTAGCCTTCGTGGCCTTGGCGTCTTCGCGGCTTTTGAGGTTTTGCGACCTTCGCGTCTCGGCGGTTCTCAGGGCCGGTCCGGAACCAGGAGGATCTTTCCGACATTCTCGCGGCTCTCCATGCGTTCGTGCGCTCGTGCAGCCTCTGAGAATGCGTAACTCGAATCGATCTGTGGTTCGATCGCCCCGTAATTGAACAACTGGAGGAGATGCTCCATCTCGTCGGAGAGCAGCTCGATCTCGTCCCACAGGTTCAGCATGTTCACGCCGGCGATGCTTCGATTGTCGTTCATCAACGACACGGGATCGAACCAGGGCATCGACAGGTACTGTTTGGCGACATTGAACAGGCTCCGCTCACTGCCCGAGGACATGTTGGCAAAGCCGAACGCGACCAGGCGACCGACGGGCCGCAACAGCCGGTAGCCCTTCTTCCAGTCCCCGCCCCCGAGCGGGTCGAGCACCACGTCGACCCCGTCGCCGTCGGTCAACCGTTCGACCTCCTCCTCGTAATCGTTGTTTCGATAGTCGATGGGATGGTCGCAGCCGAACTCGCGGATCCGGTCGTGTTTGCCCGACGACGCGGTCCCGAAGACCGTGACCCCGTCGACGGTCTGGCTCAGCTGGATCACCGCCGTCCCGACGCCGCCCGCGGCCATGTGGACCAACAATCGGTCGCCCGGCCGAAGGTTCGCGACCCGAAAGAGCATGTGATAGGCGGTGAGGAAATTGACCGGAAGCGCCGCCCCCTGTTCGAAGGTCATCTCCTCCGGCATGTGATAGACGCGTCGCCGATCGGCACAGACGGTGTCGGCGTGGGCCCCGAAGCGTGTCGCCAGCAGCACCCGATCCCCGGACCCGTAATCCTCGACGTCGTCTCCGACCCTGTCGACAACCCCGGCCGCTTCGTATCCGACCACGCAGGGCGTCTCCGGTGCATCGGGGTACAGACCCTGCCGAGCCATCAGCTCCGCAAAGTTGAAGCCGGCGGCCTCGACCCTCACCCGCACCTCGTCGTCCGCCGGCTCCGGATCGGGGTGCTCCCGCATCTCGAGTACTTCCGGGCCGCCGTGCTCGGTAATCGTGATCGCTCTCATCGTCCTCTCTCGTCCGGGGTCAACTCTGCTGCTCCAGCTTCTCGTATCTCGTCTGACGCGGATGGGGATAGGTGTCGCCGAAATCCGAGCAGTACCCCCCTTTTATCAACACCGCCCCGAGGTCCCGCCCGTCGGGCAGACGAATGTAAGCCAACAGGCGGCCGTAATCGCCTCGCTTGAAGTGCCCCTCTCCGCCGCCCGACTCGAGCCGGACGGTCTCGTCCTCGAGCAGCCGTTCGGTCGCCCTCGTCGCTCGCCGACCCGCCGGAATCTGGTCCTGACAGTCCGGACCGCCCTCTCGTCCCGTCTCGCGGCACTTCGGATTGACCGACGACTCGGGACAGTCGATCCCCATCATACGAACCTCCACCCGCCGTCCGTCCGCCGACGGGATACTCACCACGACCGTATCCCCGTCCGTCACCTCGCGGACGACCGCCGGTTCATCCTCGTCCAGTTGCAACGGCGATCGGCCCTCGTCGTCCGACTCCTCTGGGTCCTCCGAGTCCTCCGATCCGCCAGCGGTCTCCTCGGACCCGTGGCAGTGTCGGGCGCCGGCCTCTTCGTCCCACTGCTCGCAATCCGTCCGACAGACGTGGCAGCCCTCTTCGTCCGTCCCGCCCGGGTGCGCGCCGACCCGACCGGCGAACAGCCCACAGATCGCGATGGCGACGAGCGTCGCAGTGGTGCGTGACATTGAGTCCATGGTCCGTGCGTGATTAACGTGTTCGAGTGACGTGCGAGCCCCGCACAGGGTAACGAAGACCTCCGCTGTTGAAACGTCCCCCGTCCATCGGACGCTCCATGCCTGTCGACGACACGCTCGATCCCGACAGCCTCGACGATCGACTCGCCCCGCTCTTCGAGCGAACCGAGGAGCTGGCAAAGAACGACCGGCGCGCCGTGATCGAGGCCGGCTCGGAGCTGGTCGACGAGCTGCTGGCCGTGCTCCGGGACCGCCGACTCTGGGACGAAGAGGCCCCCGGCGGCGGATACGCCCCGATCCACGCCGCGGATCTTCTGGGGGCGATCGGGGCTCGGGAGGCGATCGAACCGATGTACCGCGTGCTGGCCAGCTGCGATCCCGACGCGATCCTCGACACGGCCCTCACCCGGGCCCTCCAGGCGTACGGGGAGGAGGCGGTCGAGCCCGGCATCGACCTCCTCACCGAACTCCCCCCCTCGTTCCGCGCCGATCTGGCGTGTGTCTTCGCGGGTCTGAACGTACGACGCCGAGACGTCTTCCAGATCCTCCTCAAACACTTCGTCTCCGACCCGTACCTCGGGGCGAAGAATCTGGCGGAGTACGGGGATCCCGAAGGGCTCGACGCGCTGGAGCCGATGCTCAATCGGGTGCTTCTCGAAGCGTTCGAGGAGCCGGCGCGCGCCGAGGAGGCGGTGGCGATCGCCGACGCAATCGACGACCTCGGCGGCGAGCTGCGCGACGACCAGTGGGAACAAGTCGATCAACTCCGGGAGATGATCGGTGCCGGCCGGCAGCTGATCGAGGAGATCAAAGCCGGCGAAGAAGAGGCCGACCACGATCACCCCGACACCTTCGTGCGGGAACACGATCTGGGCCGAAACGACGACTGCTGGTGCGGCAGCGGCCGCAAATACAAGCACTGCCACTGGCGAGAGGATCGGCGGGACCACTGATCCTGGCCGCCCCCTCCCGGCTCAGCCCGTCCAGCCGACCCACTCCTCCCCCTCGGTCCCGACCTCTTTCTTCCAGATCGGCACGTCCTCCTTCAGCCGGTCGATCAGCCGACGATTCGCCTCGAACGCCTCCGCCCGGTGCGGGCTCGAGGCCGCGACGACGACAGCGACCTCGCCGACCTCCAGGCGTCCGACTCGATGGTGCGCCGCCACCTCGACCTCCTCGACCGCGCCGGCGATCTCGTCGCCGATCTCGCGAAGTTTCTCCTCGGCCATCTCTCGGTGCGCCTCGTACTCGAGCGCCCGAACCTCCCGATCCCCGGTATGATCCCGGACGACCCCTCGAAAGACGACGACCGCACCGGCTCCGTCCCGTTCCACACGCGCCCGGACCGACTCGGCATCGAGCGGCTCGTCGACGATCGCGAACCGCGCGCCGCACCCGCCGGAGACCGGCGGAATCAGACTCAGTTCAGCCCCCGACTCCACGGCCGCCTCGGCGTCGGAAAACTCCCGGTCGACCGCGACTCGAACGTCCTCGCGGACCTGCTCGAGGCGGGGATGCCGATCGATCAGTGCCTCCCAACAGTCCGCCACGGTCGCCCCCTCCTCGGCCCCCGGAATCTCGAGCCGTTCGGACTCCCGTCCGACCATCTCTCGAACCCCCGCGAAGTATCGAACCTGCACCTCCATGGCACTCCCGTCTTCGCCGTCGACGTCAGCGATCCCGGGAGGATTCGAACCTCCGACCTCGAGATTAGGAATCTCGCGCTCTATCCGACTGAGCTACGGGATCGTCCAAGCAGCACTCCACCCACCGGCGTAGCACGTCCGACCGGACGCGCCCAACCCCTCGGGCGCACGCCGGCTCGGATCTATCATGCCGAGCAGCGCTCTCCATCGATTTCAACTGCACACTTGACTCCATCTTACTGAATAACTAAGCATATTCGAATGTGAACGTCTCGGACGTTTCCCCTTTTATTACAAACGTGGAGGTTCGACGTGGATTTCGAAGCGGAACTCGAAGAGCTCCGCGAAGCAAAAGCGACGATTCGAGACAAGATTCGAGACATCGAGGAAAAACTCTCACACGAGTCGGAAAACACTCACCTCGAGCGGCTCGAAGAGTCGATCAATCGCGGTGCCGCCCCGTCCCAGGACGAGACCGACGAGGACGCGGGCGCGGTTGCCGAGATCGATCGGGTCGATGTCGATCCCGAGACCGGCAAACCGCCACGAGGTGCTCGCGGCCGTCAGATCCGACAGGCAATCGACGTCGTCACCAGCGACAAAGAGAAATTCAAAGCCGCGGAGGTCTTCGATCTGATGAAAGAGGCGGATCCGTCGGTCGAGGAGAGCCAGCGCGCCTACCTGTACAGCAAGCTCAACGACATGAAGGACGACGGCGAACTGGAGAAGGTCGCACGCGGTACTTGGCGAGTCATCGATTGAAGAGGTGAAGAAAATGAAACTGAAAAACCTGATCGACCGTATTCAGGAGAAGCTCGACGACCTCGAGGGGAACCGAGAGGACTACGAGCAAGAACTCGAACTGAAGAAATACCAGCTCGAGCAAATCGAAGGTGCGATCGACGCCATCGAGGAGATCGAGCAGGAACGGGCCGACTGAGCGCCCTCGCTGCAGGGCGAGTGCCGAGTCAACCGCGGGCGGCGCGCGGCGAATTGCCGATGGGGGGGTATCCGTCGTCGGCCGACCGACAGGGATGGTCCTCGGCGCAGACCCCACAGAACCAGCCTTCCCGGTCGTCGGCGCACTCCGGGCAGACGTACCGCGCTCGCCGCCCGCACGCACAGGGGATCTCGGGCGGATTGTTTCGTGCCAGCAGCCGAACCGACTCGTCCGGAGCATCCGGCAGAATCAGCGTAGAATTCGTCACGCGGCCGGTCAACTCGGTGGTGGCTCCCAGATCGTAGTGGTACTCGAAGGGTTCGTCGCTGGGAAAGACCTCGTCCATCTGCGGGCTGAGGTCGCCCGTGACCGCAACCCGTTGCAGCTCGGTCGGGTCTCCCGACGTGTAGACGTCACTGCCGACCACGAAGCGGCTGTGTTGGCCGTTCTCCTCCATCCAGAGTTCCCGCAGCACGGCATCGATCTGGGCCAGGCGCGCGTCTCCCCGCACCAATAGACGGAGCCAGAACAACGGAGCCCGGTCGGAGTGAAACGCTACCACGTAAGCGGTCTGGTCTTCGTCCTCGATCGGCCCGAACTCGCGACGAAAGTGCTCGATGCATTCGGGAAGATGGTCGGTCATGTCGGTGGCCGACAACTCGACACCACACAGCTCACACGTTCCGGGCTGTCGATGGTTGCTCATCGATCGTCTCCGTTCGGTCAGAGTCGATTCGAACGGTCCTCGATCGGCCCGATCTCCCGGTCGCCCGAGCGATCTCCGCCCCCATGAGCCGTTCCGAGGACAGCAACTGGTCTCTCGATTGGCAGCGAGCCCTCCTGCCGATCTCGCTGCTGATTTTGTTCATTCTGCGTTTCGGGTTCCGCGCTCCACTCTGGGTGCTGATCGTCTTTTCGTGCTGGATCCCTCTGTACTATCTCGGCTACCCGTGGTTGCTCCGCCGTCGCTGGCGAGACTTCGAACGGACGTTCACCGCCCAGTTCCAGCGCGAGAACTTCGACGAACTGCTCGACGAGTACGAATCGCGCTGGTTTCTGCGCCAGTTCGGCCCGCGGGGCAAGATGCTGGCCAAGCTCGGGCTGATCTACGCCGGACTCGAGCGTTTCCGCGAGGCCGAGCGCGCTCTCGAACGCGCCGTCGAGCGGGTCACCGACGTCGACCGCGACAAGGTGTTGTTCAACCTGGCCAACGTCAAGTACGAACTCGGGAAGTACGACGACGCCGAAGAGATCTACCGGTCGCTGCAGGGCTCGTCGCCCTATCGCCGGTCGATCCGCACGCAACTGGCGTTGATCGAACTACATCGGGGCGAGAACGTCGACGAAGCTGAACAACTGCTCCGCGAGGAGCGCGAACACGCGACCGGCCGCGTCCGCGAACGGATCGACCGGGCGCTGGACTGACCGACGGGGCGTCGGGTTGTCAACGCCGCGTCGCCGTTTACATTCGCTACGCGACGAACTGTCGTTCACTGTCACCATCACGACCGACGGAGGACCGATGTCTCGTTCGGACGACGACCGGAAGTTCGACAAGCGAACCATCGAGCGGAAGATCGAACAGGGGGACGTCGACCGCGAGGAATACGAGGATCACCTCGACGATCTCCCGGATCTCTCGGACAACGCCGAGACCATCGAGGCCGAGTTCGAGGAAGGCGTCCTCGAAGAGGAAGGGGACGACGAGGAGGGGGGCACGGTGGAGGTCGTCGAGGCCGAGTCCAGCGAGGACGCCGGCTCGGAGGACGAAGACGCCGAGCCCGACGAATCCGACGCGGAGGACGACGAGGAATGAGGGGGACGCCGACGCGCCGGTGCCGGGCCGGTCCGCGGACTGGCCCGTGCGGCCCGGCCGTCGCCCGCAAACTCTCACCTTCGACGCTGAGACCCCGAGGGATGACGCCATGAGCGACGATCAGTCGAAGACCGGCAGCGATGCCGACGCCGATCCCGATCTGGAGGACCTCGGCACCCCGCTCGGCGGCGCGTCGGGCGTATACGTCTCCGACGCCGAGGGAGACGAAGACGGTGAGACCGAAGCACCGATCGACTTCGGGAGTTTCATCGTCAGTCTCGGCACCAGTTGCATGGTCAATCTCGGGCACGTCGAGGGCCCCGAATCCGCCCCGGCCCAGGTGAATCTCCCGGCGGCGAAACAGACGATCGAGATCCTGAAACTCCTCCGCCACAAGACCGAGGGGAATCTCGATCCGGAGGAAGAAAAGCTCCTCGAGAGCCTCATCCATGACACGACGCTCGCCTACCGCGAGGCCAAAGAGGAGCAGCAGGACGCGTAGCGAGTGGATGCCCGATCTGGCGCCCCGGTCAGATCAGTCTTCGAGGTGGATCAGCAGCGCCGAGATGCCCGCCGGTGTCATGCCCTTGATCCGCGACGCCTGACAGATCGTCCGGGGGCGGATGCGATCGAGTTTGCTGCGGACTTCGTTCGAGAGTCCGTGGACCTCCTCGTAGTCGATATCCTCCGGCAGCCGTTTCTCCTCCTTCTCGCGGCGCTTCTCGACCTGTTCGATCTGCCGCTCGATGTACCCCTCGTACTTGACCTGGATCTCGACGGCCTCGATCACCTCGTCGGTCAGTGACTCCAGCTCGACCTCCGGGGCGAACCGTTCGATCGCAGGGACGAGATCGGCGAAGTCGTTCTCCGGTCGGCGCAGGAATCCCTCCAGTGTCGTCCCGTTCGACGTGCCGCCGATCCCGATATCGCGGCAGAACTCCTCGTTCTCGTCCGATCCACCGACCATCGTCCCCTCGAGGGCATCCCGAAGCTCGACGATCGCCGCCTTCTTGCGCTCGAACTTCTCGTAGTGCTCGTCGTCCAGCAGCCCCAGCTCCCAGCCGTACTCCGACAGCCGCCAGTCGGCGTTGTCTTCGCGCAGTAGCAGCCGGTACTCCGCCCGGCTGG
>JBDGRG010000160.1:15165-17099 GCA_042218355.1 Bradymonadaceae bacterium | reverse complement strand
GCGACGATGCCCGCGAGGGCGTGCCGGAGCGAGCGGCGCTGCTCCGCGGTCAGGAGCCCACGCTCCGCGGCCACCGGTCCCAGCCGGGCAACCGCGTTGTCCTGGCGGAGCAGGAGCCGGAACTCGGCCCGGGAGGTGAAGAGCCGGTACGGCTCGTCGACGCCCTTCGTGACCAGGTCGTCGATCATCACTCCGATGTAGGCCTCGTCGCGGCCGAGCACGAAGTCGTCCTCGCCCTCGAGCTGCCGGCCGGCGTTGATCCCGGCGACGATCCCCTGGCCGGCCGCCTCCTCGTAACCCGAGGTCCCGTTGATCTGCCCGGCGAGGTACAACCCCCGTGTCCCGTTCAACTCGAGCGTCGAGTCGAGCTGGATCGGATCGACGTAGTCGTACTCGACCGCGTACCCGGGACGCATGATCTCGGCGTCCTCCAGTCCCGGAATGGTCTCCAGGATCTCCATCTGAACGTCCAGCGGCAGGCTGGTCGACAGCCCGTTCGGGTAGATCTCCCGGGTATTCAGCCCCTCGGGTTCGATGAACAGTTGGTGCCGGTCCTTGTCGTCGAACCGGACGACCTTGTCCTCGACGCTCGGACAGTAGCGCGGCCCGACCCCCTCGATCTGTCCGGTGAACATCGGGGACCGGTCGGTGTTTTCGCGGATGATCTCGTGCGTCTCCGGGTTCGTGTACGTGACGTAACAGGGGATCTGCTCGAGCATCGGCGCGTCGTGATAGAATGAGAACCGCCTCGGCGGATCGTCGCCGTACTGCGGCTCCATCGCCTCCCAGTCCAGCGTGCGACCGTCCAGGCGCGGCGTCGTGCCGGTCTTCAACCGGCCCATCTCGAGATCGATCCGCTCGAGCGTCTCGGCCAGCCCGTAACTCGCCTCGTCGCCGGCTCGGCCCGCCTCGAAGTTGTCGAGCCCGACGTGGCAGAGACCCCCGAGGAAGGTCCCCGTGGTGATGACGACCGCATCCGCTCTGTAATGCACCCCCATCTCGGTGACGACCCCCGTCACCCGCAGCTCGCCCTCCTCCTCGACGAAGGTCATGTCCTCGACCTCACCCTGCTTGAGGGTCAGGTTGTCGGTGTCCATCAGCGTCTCCTGCATCGTCAGTCGATACCGGGCCATGTCGCACTGTGCCCGGCTCGACCGCACCGCCGGCCCCTTGCTGGTGTTCAGACGCTTGTACTGGATCGCGCAGGCATCGGTGACCTTTCCCATCAGGCCGCCGAGCGCGTCGACCTCTTTGGCCAGATGACCCTTGGCGACCCCGCCGACCGCCGGGTTGCAACTCATGTGGCCGATCGTGTCGATGTTCATCGTCACCAGCAGCGTGTCGTGACCCATGCTGGCGAGCGCGTGGGAAGCCTCGCTGCCGGCGTGGCCGCCCCCGATGACGATGGCGTCGAATGGTTCGGGATACTCCATCATGACTCGAAGGTTATGCGCGATAGGGCAGCTGACGGATGGCACGCCTCTTACAGAGGGGACGGGCCGTCGACCGGCCGACAGTCTCGATATTCGATAAGGTGTGGTGGGTCGGGTCGTCCAGCCGTCAGAAACACTTCAAGTTGTGGGTCGCCGGTGTCCCGTCGTCCCCCTGTCCGTACGTCGTCCGACCGTCGCACCAGTTCGCACCGTCGTCGTTCGTCTTCGCCCCGTCCTTCGCCGACGGGAGGTACTCCCGCCGGTCGAGCTGCTGCGAAGCTCCCTCCGACGGTGTCCCGTAATGAGCGCGGTCGACGACCGTGCCGTTCGAGCGTTTCAGCGTCGGCGAAAACTCGCTGCCCGGGCTGTTGACCAGCGAGACACCCTGGTACGGGATGCCGCCGCTGATCCCGCCGTTCTTCGAGGAGTCGGTCTCGCGCACGAGGACCGAGTAGCCACCGGCGGGTACGGTCGCCCCCGGCTTTCGGATCGTCGTCTCGT
>JBDGRG010000160.1:9789-15155 GCA_042218355.1 Bradymonadaceae bacterium | reverse complement strand
CGAGGAACCGGACTGCCCGTCGCTGATCACCAGGGAGAACACCGATTTGGCCGACTGAGTCGGGTTGTGCAGCTCGATCCACTCGCCGGACCCGTCGGAAACCGCCGACGGATTGCCCATCGTCTCCGTGATGATCAGTTCGCCCGGCCCGGGCAGATTGGGGGGCTTCTGCCGGCACTTCCCGGCTCCGCAGATCTTGCTCCCGGTACAGGTGAAGGTCTTGACCCCGAAATCGCAGTACGGATTGTTGAAGCCCGAGACTTTGCACGAGGCCTTGGATTTCGTCGGGCGGACTGCGCGATTTCCGCGGCAGAAGGGGACGGGCCGTTCGCACGTGTGAATGCGACAGGGACGATCGGCACAGACCTCGTTCTGGGAGCCGGGCGTCCCGCGATCCTTCCAGCGGCTAAACCGCTCCGTCGGCTCCAGACTCGGGCACCAGTTCGTAAAGTCGTCGTTTGCCGTCGGATCCTTGTTCGCCTTCGTGCTGTACTTGCGAGAGTGGCCATCCATCATCGAGCCCGCCTCCCAGAGCACGAAGTCGCTGACGCGATCGGACGGGTCGATCAGACGGATCGTATCCGTCCCGTTTCTCAGCGTGATCTCGTCGTAGACGTAGTCGGGCGAGACATTGCTGTTCCCCGCCGGATCGTCGCTCTCGGCCAGTAGTGCATAGCCTCCGGCCGGGACCGTCGCCGCGGACTTGGAGATGCTGTGCTTCCCGTCGCGCCGACTCTTCAGCCTCCAACCGTTCAGTGCGACGGCCGTGTTGCCGGTGTTGTACACCTCGAACCACTCGCGATCGGTCTCCTCCGCGCCCTTCGGATCGGCCATCACCTCGGTGACGACCAGCGGCCCTCGTTGGGTGATCGTACCGGTGCACTTGCCGCTCGCGCAGGTGCCGCCACTGTACTGGCAGTGACGCACCTCGCGGGGATATTCGCACGCCGCCCCGGACCCGGAGGGCTTGCAGTTCCCCGGCGATTTGTAGGAGATGGCTCGATCCTCCTTGCACTTCGGATCGGGTGGAGATTTGCACGTCACCCCGGCGCAGGCCCCCCCGCGGCACGCGCCAGCGGCGCACCCGTGCTGGCAGTCCTTCGTCGACGACGGATACGAACACGAGGTCCGTCCGTTCGATACCTCGCAGGTTCCCTTCGATTCGTGGACGACCAGTTTCTGGCCATCGGCCGTGCACTCGTTCGGAGGCGGATCGTCACACGTGATGTCCGCACACGGCCCCTCTCGGCACGCCCCCTCGCGACACCCGTATTCACAGGTCTCCGTCGATTTGCTGTATCGGCAGGTCGGCAGCCCATTTTCGGTCTCCTCGCACCGGCCCGGCTGGGAGTACGTAATCAGCGTCTTCCCGTCGCAGGTCGCCTCCGGCGGCGAGGAACAATCCTGGTCCCCGCTACAGGCGCTCTCGGGGATGCATTCGCCGCGGTCGGTGCAACGCTCGCCGACCTCGCAGTCCTCGGCGGCCGTCGACTTGCTGCACTCGCGGGTACACTGTCCCGCGGGACCACAGAACTCGTCGGAGGAACAGTCGGAATCGGACGAGCACTTCGACTGAGAGCTGATCTCGTTGCCGCAGCCACTCGCGAGGGCGAGTACGGCAGCCACGACGAGGGCGAGGACAGCTTCGCTCGTTGCGTCGTCGGCGGACCAGTGCATGGAGCAACCCCGGCGGAGCGTGTGACCGCGCGAACGTCGAGATCCGGGCCGCTCCCTCGACCCGCCGGCGACGGAACGTCCGTGTCCGCCAGAGCGTCGTCCGCTCGTGCGCCGGTTCGTACGGTCGCTGTTTGCAATGCGACGATTCGTCGGTTCCATCTACCCGATGGCACCGCCCACGATCGATAGCTGACGCCCGGGCGCCGTACAACCATACGGCGAGCGCCCCGATGCGAACCCGGCGCCGCGAGGCCGCAGGGTGGGGTTGGTGTGCTCTCGCGCGCCGCTAGCTCCCCCAGAGCCCGGCCCCCCCCGGTGCAAGGCCGAGCGGGCGAAGGCTGGGCTGGGGGCTCGCGGTCCATCTAGCTCCCCCCCGAGTCCGGGGGTCCGCGACGCGAGGCCGCGGGGGCGGGCTGGATACACCGGGGCGTACCCGATCACGCCCCCTGTACCCTCGCGGCACCGGCGAAGGTGTCCGGGGTTGCCGGTCGAAGTCTGCGGTTTTCGGCCCCAGTACCCTCACGGTACTGGGCAAGATGTCTGGGGGAGCTAGTACCGGCGGAGCCCCACCCATATCGGCCCCGGTGCCCTTGCGGCACAGATCATTTCGGGCCACTCGATCGTCTTCCACGGGGTTGAAACCGCCGCCTGCCCCTCGGCCTGTCACCATCCGGCGACGCTGAAGCACCGCCGGCCGGCATGGCGAACGACAGGGGCCCGTCGAATGGCGATCGCGCGGGGATGCTCTCAATCCGGTCGGCTGCCAACGGTCGTGCGGTTGTAGGCTCAACAGCTCAACGGCTCGACTACTCGCTCTCGACGCCCCCCGACCCGTCCCGTTATCCTCGTGCGGGTCGCCGACCGACCTGGCCTACAGACTGCTGACTTCAGACTGTCGACTGAAGCCCGTTGAATGTACGACTACGAGTTGTCGACTGCCGACTGACGACTGTAGACTGACGACTTCCGACCCCATGCCCCACGAACTCGAGGAGCTGAACGACCGTCAGCGGGAGGCGGTCGAGCGCGTCGAGGGGCCGATGCTGATCCTCGCGGGCGCGGGCAGCGGCAAGACGCGGGTAATCACCAACCGCGTCGCCTACCTGCTCCAGTCGGGCATCCAGCCGGACAACGTCCTCGCACTGAGCTTCACCAACAAGGCGGCCGAGGAGATGCGCGAACGGGTCGCCGAGCTGACCGGCAAGGATCTGGCCGACCGGGTCCACCTGTCGACGTTTCACAGCCTCGGCGCGGAGATCCTGCGGCGGGATATCGACGTCCTTGGCTACGACCGCCCCTTCACAATTCTCGACCAGGGCGACCAGCAGGCAGTTGTCGAACGGGTGATGGAGGAGGCCTCGGTCCCCTCCGACGCGGTCGGCGCGGGGAAGGTCCGCCACCTGATCAGCCGGGCCAAGATGAACTTCTCCGAGCCGAACGAACTCGACGAGTTCAAGTTCGACCCCGCCCGACCGGCCGCCCAGCGGGTCTACGAGAAGTACGTCGAGGCGCTGGAGGCGCTGAACGCCGTCGACTTCGACGACCTGATCCGCCTGCCCATCCGGATCTTCCGCGAGCACGAGGCGATCCGCCAGAAATACGGCGACCAGTTCCAGTACGTGATGGTCGACGAGTACCAGGACACGAACGAGACGCAGTTGTTGTTCCTGGAGGAGCTGGTCCGCGACCACCAGAACCTCTGCGTGGTCGGCGACGACGACCAGAGCATTTACGGCTTTCGCGGGGCGCTGGCGGAGAACATCGACCGCTTCGAGCGCGAGTTCGGCGGCGCCGAAGTCATCAAGCTGGAGCAGAACTACCGGTCGACGAACAACATCCTTCGGGCGGCGAACGGACTGATCCGCAACAACGCCGTCCGGAAATCGAAGGAGCTGTGGAGCCAGAAGGGTGAGGGCGAGCAGGTCCGGTACGTCGAGTGCGACGACGGCGAGGAGGAGGCCGAGTTCGTCGCCGCCGAGATCGAGCGGATGGCGGCTCGGCACCGGCTCGAGTACCGCGACTTCGCGATCCTCTACCGGATCAACCACCAGTCGAAGCCCTTCGAGAAGGCGCTGAACAACCAGCGGGTCCCGTTCCAGGTCCGCGGCTCGACGGAGTTCTTCGACCGGCGAGAGGTCAAGGACGTCGTCGCCTATCTTCGGGTGCTGCTGAACCCGCGCGACGAGCTGAGCCTCCGGCGGATCGTCAACGTCCCCTCGCGGGGCATCGGTCCGACGCTGTTGGGCCGGATCGACGATCTGGGCGACCGGCGGGGTCAATCGCTCTTCGAGGCGCTGTCGACGGCCGCCGACGACCCGTCGACGGTCGATCGGCTCGGCTACGCGGCCGGCGAGAAGCTCGGCGACTTCGTCGAGACGATCCGCCGGTTTCGGGCTCGCAGCGCCGAACTCGA
The DNA here is from genome assembly GCA_042218355.1 of Bradymonadaceae bacterium. Classification (GTDB taxonomy): domain Bacteria; phylum Myxococcota_A; class Bradymonadia; order Bradymonadales; family Bradymonadaceae; genus CAJXPB01. The sequence continues at coordinate 11,065 of JBDGRG010000160.1, read as the reverse complement.
CGGAGACCGGGAGGCCGCCGCCCAGCTGTGCCGCGATCTGCTCGAGGCGCTCGACTTCTTCGACCACATCCGCTCGCAGGCGGACAACGACGCCGACGCACGCCGTCGAGTCGAGAATGTCCGCGAGGTCGTCGACGCCATCGGTTCGGTCGACCCCTCGTCCGAGGACCCGCTGCGCGATTTCGTCGAGGGCGTCGCGCTGGACGCCTCGCGGGCCTCCGAACCCGACGAGGACCGCGACGCCGTGCGCCTGATGACCCTGCACTCCGCCAAGGGCCTGGAGTTCCCCGCCGTCTTCGTGGTGGGGATGGAGAAGGACTACCTCCCCCACTCCGAGAACCAGCGCAAACCGAAGGACGTCGCCGAGGAGCGACGGCTGGCGTACGTGGGCATGACCCGCGCTCAGCGATACCTGACACTGACCTCGGCGTCGACACGGACGCGCTACGGACAGGAGATCGAACGCGAGGTCCGCCAGTTCGTCGGCGAGATCCCCGAGGACGTCCTCGAGGTTCAGCGAGCGCGCGATGCCGAGAGCCTCGCCGAGCAGCGCGACGAACGGAACAAGGCGGGCATCGAGGCGATGAAGGAGATCGTCGGCGACTGAATGAAATACCGGACGTCGTCCCCGCTGTTGGATTGAAACGCGCGGTTATTTTTGCCATCCGACCCTGCGCGCGGACGGAGACTGCCCGTCCGCCCGACGCCGACGTCTCGGGACTCGATCCGCCGAACCGCCCACCATGGACCGGCGCACGTTTCTACAGACCGCCGGGCTCGCGCTGGCCGGCGCCCTGACCCCGGCCACCTCGGCAGCGATCGGTGAGCACTCCCGCGTTACGATTGCCCGATTGAATCACGGCGGGCCGGGATGGGACCAGCGACCGACGGCACTGCGACGGCTGCTCCAGGAGGTGTCCAAGCGGACGAGTGTCTCGGTCGATTCGGACTACCCGACCCTCTCCCCGTCGGATCGCGCGCTGTTCGAGCATCCGTTTCTGACGATGACCGGCTCGGGCAAATTCGACCCGCTGCCCGACGCGGAGATCGATCGACTGCGCACATACCTCGGAGCCGGCGGTTTCCTGTTCATCGATTCGGCCGAGGGGATTGTCAACGGGTCGTTCATGTCGTCGGTCCGCCGGATGGTCGGTCGCGTGTTCCCCGGCGAGCAACTCGGTGAGGTCCCGGCCGACCACGTGCTCTACAAGTCGTTCTACCTGATCGACGATCCGGTCGGACGGCCGTGGCGCCAGGAACCTGCGAAGCATGTCGT
>JBDGRG010000160.1:2461-9779 GCA_042218355.1 Bradymonadaceae bacterium | reverse complement strand
GACGACCTCCTGGCGATCTTCGGAAACGACCGCCTGCCGCTGGTCGTCTCCCAGAACGACGTCCTGGGCGCCCTCGAACGCGACAACTTCGGCAGCTGGGTGTACGACGTCCGCCCCGGTGGGAGCCAGCAGCGCGAACACGCGTTTCGGCTGGCGATCAACCTGACGATGTACGCGCTCTGCGTGAACTACAAGGCGGACCAGGTCCACGTGCCGTTCATCCTCGAGCGGCGCAAGTGGAAGGTCGACTGAGTCGATGGGTTTCTTCGAGGCCTACAACTCCGGGGATCTGCTCCTGCTGGGCAACTGGTCGCCCGCGTGGCTGATACTCCTGGCCGCTCTCGGGGCCGCAGTCATCGCGATCAGCGCCTACGACCTACGGTCGCTCCCCCCCGCCCGCCGCTGGGTACTGGTCGGTCTGCGCGCGGTCGTCTACGGCCTGGCGGTCCTCCTCCTCCTCGAGCCGGCCGTCGATCTGAAGGACGTCTCGAAGGTCGAGAACCACGTCGCCGTACTCGCCGACACGAGCCGCAGCATGGAGCTGAAGGCCGGCGACGGCGAGTCGACCCGGTATGATCGCGTGCGAGGGGCTCTGCGGGGGATGAAGGAGGTCTCGAACGCCCATGCCGACGAACATCAGTTCCACTACTTCGGGTTCGACGGCGCCCTGACCGGCTCCTCGCGTTCGTCGCTGGAAAACGCGGAGCCCTCCGGGGCGGCCACCGACCTCGCCGCGGCGCTGAAGCAGCTGGACAAGAACTTCCGGACGCGACAGCTCGGCGGCGTCGTCTTGCTCTCCGACGGCATCGCGACCGGCCCGATCGGCGAACGCGTCGACCGCGGCGAGTCGCTCGATCGGGACACCAAGGCGCAGCTCGAGGAGCTCGATGCCCCGGTCAACACGCTGGCCGTCGGTCGCCGCGACCAGATCAAGGACGTCGCCGTCTCGCGAGTCCAGCACGACGACTTCGCGTTCGTCCACAACAAAACGAGTATCGAGGTCTCTCTCCAGGTCGTCGGCGTCGGAGAGACGAACTTTCCCGTCACGTTGCGCCGAAACGGCGAGCTGGTGCGCAGCCAGAACCTCCAGGTGCGACCGGACCAGACACGGTACGAACTGACCTTCGAGTTCGTCCCGAAGAAAATCGGCAAGGAGATCTACACGGTCGCCGCGCCGGAATTCTCGGACGAGATCCTCACGCGCAACAACACCGCCCACTTCCTCCAGCCCGTCATTCGCGACAAAATCCGCGTACTGCAGGTCGTCGGCCAGCCGAGCTGGGACGAGCGGTTTCTGCGCCGGCTGTTGAAGAAGAACCCCAACGTCGACCTGGTCAGTTTCTTCATCCTCCGGACCAGCTCGAGCGTCCAGGTCGTCCCCCCCGACGAGCTCAGCTTGATCCCGTTTCCCACGCGCGAACTCTTCGAGGAGCAGTTGGGGAGCTTCGACCTCGTGGTCTTCCAGAACTTCAACTTCGGTCCGTACAACATGCGGAAGTACCTGCCGTCGATCTCGGAATTCGTCCGAAACGGAGGCGGATTCGCGATGATCGGCGGAAATCACTCGTTTGCCGACGGCGGCTACGCGCGAACCCCCATCGAGGACATCCTGCCGGTTCGACTCCCGAGTGCGGTCGGTCCCGGACAGATGGTCGACCCGAAGCCCTTCGAGCCGGAGCTGACGGAGGCCGGCGAACGCCACCCCATCACACAGATGGCGTTCTCCCCCTCTCGAAATCGAGAGCTCTGGAAGGGGCTCCCGAAGTGGGAGGGGACGAACATCGTCGGCCGCGCCAAGGCCGGTGCCACGGTCCTGGCTCGACATCCGTCCCGCGAAGCCGGCGGCGCCGGCATGCCCGTCCTGTCGATCTCCGAGGTCGGCGACGGGCGCGTCATGGCGTTGACCACGGACTCGTCGTGGCGATGGGGCTTCACCCACGTAGGGGGCGGCGGGACGCCGCAGTACTACCAGCGGTTCTGGAACAGCGCGATGCGGTGGCTGATCAAAGATCCGGAACTAAAGCTGCTCGACGTCAACATCCCCAGAGAACGCTACGCACCGGACGAGTCACTCGAGGCGCGGATCGAGGTGACCAAACCCGACTATACCGCCGCGAAGAACATCCAGGGGACCGTCGAACTCGCTCGCCGCCCGCTCGACTCGCTGACCGGTGATGGGGCGAACGAACGGATGTCGGTCGAGTCGACATCGTTCTCGACTGACGCCGACGGCCGGAACGGGACCGACGGGGTCGTCGTCCGTCACACGGCGACGTTTCCGCTGAAGAAGCCCGGCATCTACAACGTCTCGGTGCGCGCCCAGACGCCGGCGGGGACGCTGGAGGACGAGGAGATCGCTCTGGTCGCTCCCGACGTCCGCGAGTTTCGCAACATCATCCCGCGCAACGATCTACTCGGGGCGATCGCCGGGGCGACCGGCGGGTTCGCCGGCACGCTCCCCGGGGCCGACCTGTCGAACCTTCGATTCCGCCAGTCGGACCGCGTGGAGGTCAACAAACGGCGGGTCGTCCATCTCTGGGACTCGGTGGTCGTCTTCGCGCTGATCTTGATTCTGCTCGGCACCGAGTGGACGCTGCGCCGGCGGTGGGGACGGCTCTGAACGTGACCGGCGGTTGAAACCGCCGGCTGTTCGGGGACAGAACTGCCGGCGAGGCTAAAGCCACGCCGGCCGGGGGTTGGTTAGGGCGTCGCACGGCGATGGTCGTGCGATTGTGGCTCAACGGCCTAACAGCTCAACGGCTCGACCGCTCGACGACGGCACGATCCGACACGAGCTGGAAGCTCGGTCCACGCACTCACGGGGCGGCGATTGGGCGAGTAGGCCATTGGGCGATTGGGCTTGCAGGGTGCCGGGCCACGCACGTACGGAGCGATTCGGACGCACGTAGTCGTGCGATCGGGGTTTGAACGCTCGCTCCACGTCGCACGGCGATGGTCGTGCCATTGTGACTCAACGGCTTAACAGCTCAACGGCTCCCATCAACGGCTCGACCGCTCGACAGCTCTCGAACGAGGTACCACATGCCCAAGATCTACTACGGTTGCAGTGATCTGGAAGCCAGCTGGGAGGAGTACTTCGAGCTGTGCAACGCCTTCGAACTGGATCTGCGCGCCTATGATGAGACGCCCACGCTCGAGACCCTCAACGGCTGGCGCGTCGAGTCGCCCCGCGGGTTCTGTTACATCCTCCACGCCGATCCGGAACTGACCGGCGAACTCGCCCGCCCCGACGCGGAGAGCACCGATTTCTCGGAGTCGCTGGCCTCGGCCTGGGAGCGGACGCTCGACCGCGCCGACGCCCTCGCCTCGGACGCGATCCTCGTACAGACCTCCGAGCGCTTCACGCCCGGTTCGGCCAACCGCGAGCAGCTCGAAGCCTTCGGCGAGCAGTTCGCCGCCCCCGCCGACCCCGTCGTCCTGTGGGAACCCTCCGGGCTCTGGACGATCGAACAGACCCGCGAGACGGCCGACGACGCCGGACTGGTGCCCGTCTACGATCCCTTCATGGCGGACCGCGAGGACCTCGACTTCCCGCCGGGTGACGTCGGATTCGCGATCACCGAACGCGCCGCCAAACGGCGGAAGTTCGAGGTGTTCGACTTCGAGCGTCTCCTCGAGTGGGTCTCTCGCCACGACCGCGTCTTCGCCATGCTCCGCGGTCGACACCAGTTCAGCCACGCCGAGTTGATGAAGACCGCGCTCGAGCGGGTTCGGCGGACGGACGAAAGCTATGCGGTGTGAAGCCGTTGGGCTGTTGAGCCGTTGAGCTACAACCGCACGACCATTGCCCGCCGACGGGATTGAGAGCATCGCAGCGCGATCGCCGTTCGACGGGTCCCTGTCGTTCGCCATCCCGGCCGGCGTCGCTTTAGCGTCGCCGGTTGACACAGACCGAGTGCAGGCGGTGCTTCAGCGCCGTGGAAGACGGTCGACGGACCCCCGTTGGCCGAGGGGACGCAACACCGTGAACCCCGAATCGCTCAATCGCCGCCTCGACCGAAGGGAGACGCACCGACCTACGTCGGCGGCTCGACCTCGCTGGCGATCTCCTCGATGACCATGGCCGCCTCCTCGCGGCGCGCGCCCGAGGCGTCCTCCTCCAGGGCGACACGGTGCGAGAAACACGGCAGGAACAGCTCCCGGACGTCCTCCGGCACCACGTAGGTGCGACCCTCGACCAGCGCCAGTGCTCGGGCGGCCCGCATCAGCGCCAGCCCGCCGCGCGTGCTGACGCCGATCCGCAGACGGCCGTCGCGGCGCGTCCGCTCGACCACCTCGAGGACGTAATCGACGATCGAGTCGTCCACGCGGGCGTCGGCCGCCCGGCGCTGCAAGTCGGCGAACTCGTCGACGCCGACCACCGGCTCGAGCTCCTCGACCGGCTGCCCCAGCCCCCGCTCGGTCAGCAGTTCGCGCTCGACCTCTCGGCCGGGATAGCCGATCGACAGGCGCATCAGGAAACGATCGAGCTGGCTCTCGGGTAACGGATACGTCCCGTGGTGCTCGACGGGATTCTGCGTGGCGATGACGGTGAACAGGTCGGGCAGCGGACGGGTCACGTCGTCGACGCTGACGCTTCGATTGTTCATCGCCTCGAGCAGCGCGGACTGCGTGCGCGGCGTCGTGCGGTTGATCTCGTCGGCGAGGACGACGTTCGAGAACAGCGGCCCCGGTCGAAACTCGAACGAGTCGGTCTCCTTGGAGTAGACCGTCACCCCGATGATGTCGCTGGGGAGCAGGTCGCTGGTGAACTGGATGCGCTCGAACGAGAGGCCGAGGCTGCGGGCGACGGCCAGTGCCAGCGTGGTCTTGCCCACACCGGGGACGTCCTCCAGCAGCAGATGGCCCCGGGCGACCAGACAGGCGACCGTATGACGGACGACATCGGCTTTCCCGCGAAAGACGCTCTCGATGTTGGCTCTCAACTCCCCGAGCTGGTCGATCGAGGCATCGGCGTCGGAGGCGACGGGCGAGGACGGACTCTCGGTCGAGACGTCGGCGGGCATGTGCGAGCGGGTCGGAAGGGACTGATCGGGCGGATCCGGACGGGTCGGAGCAGCCGGAGGCTTTCCGTTCCGCAGGGGGGAGTATATGGTGGCAGTCAGCGGTAGCAAAGTCCGCGACCGCCCTCTTCGGCCGGCGGTCGGCGGCCCGCTCCGCACCGCCCACCGGGTCCGTCGGAACAAACGCCGGCGCACGACGTTTGATCCGAACGGCGTCCGTCACGGATTCGACTGCGTCGTTCACTCCCAGATCGACGGTTTCATGGCATCGTCCCGTTCCGACAATCGCGGCATCGGCGGCTGGCTGATCTCGGCTGCAAAGTGGGGGTTTCTGATCGGGCTGACCGGCGCCCTGATCGGGGCTGCCGGCATCGCGGGCCTGTTCTACTACTACGGCCACGACCTTCCCGATCTGGTCACACGCGCGGACTACGATCCGAAACAGGTCACCAAGGTCTTCGACCGCGACGGACGTCTGATCGGCGAATTCTACCGGCCGGGGGGACGGCGCACGGTCGTGCCACTCGAAAAAATCCCCACGCACGTCCGAAAGGCCTTCATGGCGGCCGAGGACGCGGCGTTCATGCAGCACGAGGGAATCGACTACCTGGGCATGGCCCGGGCGTTCTACTACGCCGTCGTCCACGGTGACCGCATCGAGGGGACGTCGACGATCACTCAGCAGGTGGTCAAAAACCTGGTACTGGTCCCCGAGCGGACCATCGAACGGAAGCTCAAGGAGATCATCCTCGCCCGCCGGCTGGAGGACAATCTCTCGAAGCGAGACATCCTCTACATGTACCTCAACACGATCTACCTCGGCCACGGGAACTACGGCGTCGAGGAGGCCAGCCGGTACTACTTCGGCAAGAGCGTCTCCGAGCTCGATCTCGACGAGGCCGCCGTGCTCGCCGGTCTACCGCCCGGCCCGGCGCGGCTCTCGCCCGTCGACCATCCCGAGCAGGCGCGCGAGCGGCGGGCGTACGTCCTGAAGCAGCTCTGGGAGAAGGGATTCGTCTCCGAGGCGGAGTACCGGCGGGCAAAGAAACAGCCGATCGAGACCGTCGCCGCCGACAAACGACACCCGTATCTGGGGAGGGCGCCGTACTTCGTGCGCGAGGTGAAGAAACGGCTGATCGACCGCTACAGCGAGGAGAAAGTCTATACCGACGGCCTCCGGGTGCATACGACTCTCGACGTCGAGGACCAGATCGCCGCCAAACGGGCCGCACGGTCGGGGCTTCACAGTTACGACCAGGAACACGAGTTCTACCGACCGATCACGCATCTGTCGGAGGGGCGGATCGCCGGTTATCTCGACGACCGCACCGAGGAGATCGATCCGCCACTCGATACCAGCCGGGTCTACCGGGCAGTCGTCACCGAGGTGACCGACAAGGGTGCAGTGCGAGCCAAAATTGGGCACCTCCCGGCCAGACTGGTCCTCGAGCCGCGCGAGCGGATCCTCCACGACGACGAAACGGTCGCCGATGCCTTCCAGCGCGGCGACGTCCTCGAGGTCATCCCGCAGTCACCGGCCCCGAAGGAGGGGAAGCCGCTGAAGGTCCGGTTCGAACCCGGCCCGCAGACCGCACTCGTCTCGCTGGATCCCGAGTCCCGCCGGGTGCGGGCGCTGGTCGGCGGCTACGACTTCGAGCACGAGAAGTTCAACCACGCTACGCAGGCCCGCCGCCAGACGGGGTCGACGTTCAAACCCTTCGTCTACGGCGCGGGGCTCGAGTCGCGGACCATCACCCCGGCCTCGATCTACCTCGACAGCCCGGCGGTCTTCCAGATGCCCGGCGGAAAGAAGTGGTCGCCGCGCAACTCCGACGACTCCTGGCGCGGCCCCGTCCGGGTCCGCGAGGGCCTGGGGGCGAGCCGGAACGTCGTCGCCGTCCGCGTGCTGAAGGACGTCGGCATCGACCGCGCCCAGAAGTTCGCCCGACGAATGGGGGTGAAGAGCGAGCTGGTCGACAACTACACCCTGGTGATGGGGAGCAGCGCGCTGACGCTGCTCGAGCTAACCAACGCTCAGGCGACGATCGCGGCGGGCGGCATCTACGCCGACCCGAAGTTCGTCGACCGGGTCGAGACGACCGACGGCGCCGTCGATCACTTTCGCACGGAGAAGAAGCGCGTCCTCGCCCCGGAGGTCGCCTACCTGCTGACCGACCTGATGACCGCCGTCACCGAGGGTTACGTCGACCGCAACGGCACCCAGCGCACCGGCACCGCCCCCGTCGCCAGCAAACTCGAGCCGACCGTCGCCGGCAAAACCGGTACGACCAGCA
>JBDGRG010000160.1:1013-2451 GCA_042218355.1 Bradymonadaceae bacterium | reverse complement strand
CTGTTCGTCGGCTTCACGCCCCAGCTGATCTCCGGCGTCTGGGTCGGCTTCGACGACAACGACTCGCTGGGCAAACACGAGCACGGCGGGACGCTCGCCGCCCCGATCTGGCTCGACTACATGAAAAAAGCCGTCGCCGACGCCGAACAGATGGAGTTCAAACCCCCCAAGTCCGGCATCACCACCGTGCGGATCGACCCGAAGACCGGCAAACTCGCCCGCGAGGGCGGCATCAAAGAGAAGTTCCTGGTCGGCACCGCCCCGACCGAATACGCCCCCAAAAAGGAGGAGTCGACCGAGGACGACTTCCTGATGAACCAGTTCGGGGGCGGGACGTCCGACTCGGGCGGCGGCAACGCCGACAGCGCCTCCGCCGCGCAATGAGTGCCCTCCGTCGCCCGGACCTCTCTTCGCTCGGCCCGGGACTCCGTCGGGCGGGTAAATTTGGGGGCCTCTCTCTCGATCCCCCGGCTTCGGTCGGCCTGCGGCCTCCCTTCGCCGGGGGCTATCGACACCATCGCCGCCCTTCCGGGCAGAACATCTCGGATCGAGGGCGGTTCGGCGCCGCAATCGAGTCGACCCATCGGACTCGAAACTGCGACGGCCCTCCAGGGCTCAACGGCACGCGGCGGACCTCGAAGCTACCGAGCCTTTTCGAACAGAACATCCCCGGATCGTCGCAAACACGAGGCCTCGACTCGCTACCAGAGCCCGGAGGGACCGGTCGGGCGAGCGCTCGATGTGTCGGAACTTGCCTACGGCAGGGTGGGAGCGTTGGACCGTCCCGCAGCGGCAGCACACACCGTTCTACCCTCCCGGGGAGCCGAGCCGATCAGACGACCACGACGGCCCGTGTCCACGTCCGGGCGCCCTGCTCCCTGCCCCCGCACGGCGTCCCGAGTGGCCCCGAGAGCCCGGAGGGACCCGGCGACAGGCGAAAGGGGTCTAGAAGCTCGCCGATCGGTGGGATGGCAGAGCGGATCGAATACACGAGTCCCGGAGGGCGGCGCCGCGCACTTCTAGCCCCCGGCGGAGCCGAGCGAAGCGAGGCGGAGCCGGGGGATCCGAGGGCAAGTGCACAACAACCCCCACCCGACCGAGGCCGGACGAGCTCCCCCGTGCGAGTCCGGCCGAGGGAGGGGGGAGCTGCTCAAACCTCGGTGATGATGTCCGAGCTCGGCTCGCCGAGCAGCTCGATCATCTTGTCGTTCATCCGGCGGACGAAGCCGGCGGGGTCGTCCAGCCGGCCACCCTCGCTCAGCCAGGCCTGGTCGAAGAGGATGTCGGCCCACTCGCCGACGTCTTCGCCCTCCTGGACCTCCTCGTTGAGCCGCTCGACGATGGGGTGGTCGGGATTGACCTCGAGGACCGGCTTCTGCTCGGGGACCTGCTGGCCCGCCTCGCGGAGTTCGAGGTCCCCGTGGGGACGGTCGTGGTG
>JBDGRG010000160.1:0-1003 GCA_042218355.1 Bradymonadaceae bacterium | reverse complement strand
GCTCCAACTCTCGTTGCTCGAAGCCGCGTATCTCGCGGAGGATCCGCTCGAAATTCTTGCTCATGCCCCCCTCCTGGGCGACCAGGCAGGTCGGCGAGTCCTTCAGCCGGTCGGTCACCCGGACCATCTGGACCCGGTCCGACAGCCGGGACTGCAGCTCGGAGATCAGCGGCGCCACCGGCTCCGGCTCGTCGTCCGACTCGGCCTCCTCGACATCCGTCGCGACCTCGTCGGCGTCGAGCTCACCGACGGCGACCGACGTCAGCTCGTGGCCGTCGTATTCCTCCAGGTGATTGACCACCCACTCGTCGATCCGGTCGTACATCAGCAGCACCTCGACGTCGTTGTCGCGGAACACCTCGAGGTGCGGGCTGTTCTTGGCGCCGGCGAACGACTCGGCGGTGATGTAATAGATCTCCTCCTGGTCGTCGTTCATCCGCTCGACGTAGTCGTCGAGTGAGACCGTCTGCTGCTCGCGGTCGTGGTGGGTCGAGGCGAACCGCAACAGCCCGGCGATCCGGTCGCGGTTGGCGTCGTCCTCGACGATCCCCTCCTTGAGGATACCGCCGAACTCGCCCCAGAAGGTCTGATACTGCGTCTCGGTCTCGGCCAGGTCCTCGATCATGTCGAGCACCCGCCTGGTCGCCGTCTGCTTCATCGCCGCGACGACCCGATTCTCCTGAAGCGACTCGCGCGAGACGTTCAGCGACAGGTCGTCGGAGTCGATGACGCCGCGAACGAATCTCAGGTAGGTGGGCAGGAAGACCTCGGCGTCGTCCATGATGAAGACCCGCCGGACGTACAGCTTGACACCCTTCGAGTCACCCTCGACGCCGGGCGCCATGTCCAGCGGCCGCTGCTCGGGGATGTAGAGCAGCATCGTGAACTTCATCCGCCCCTCGACGTGGCTGTGCGTCCACGTCAGCGGCTCGTTGAAGTCCGTCGCGACGTGTTTGTAGAACTCCTCGTACTCCTCGTCGTCGATCTCGTCCTCGCGGCGGGT
>JBDGRG010000016.1:7648-8450 GCA_042218355.1 Bradymonadaceae bacterium | reverse complement strand
ATCGAGATCGACCCCGGCCCCGAGACGGCGCAGAAACTCCTCGGAGACCGTTTCGTGACCCGGTTTCGGTTCGGACCGCCCCCACCACCACGCGACGCCCACCAGAACGAGGGCGACCAGCGCGGCCGCTCCGGCGACTGTCAAACTCGTGCCCATCTCCGTACGGGACTTCGGGAGCCTCGCAGGCCGCGCGGACGATGATACCGATTCGCCGGCGAGGATCCACATCGCCGTCCCGGGAACGCCTCGTGCAAACGGGCGTCCCGGACGAGCGCGCTCGTTCGGCGCACGACGGCGCTCCGACCACTCGTCGCGCAGCTCCAACCCAAAGGGGACTTCACGTTGTCGACGGTGCTCGTTAAGGATCGGGGGGCGTCACTTCACTCACGCCCCGAGCATCGTGCGACGGGTCCGACGGACTCCCGCCGGCCGACTCAACCATCCACTCCTCGCCACTCCGAACATCGAACGACGAGCGGGCCGGCCCTCGAGCGGATGCGCCCCGGGCCCGGCTCGTTCTCGTGGCCGTCCTGGCAGTTGCCTGCACCACGGCACTCGGCTGCGCCGGCGGCTCCAAGCAGCGCCGCGAGCCGTCCGCCGGAGAGACGCACCTGAAAGTCGACAACTTCATCATCAAGGGGACCGAGGCCTTCACCCCCTCCGAGATCAAATACGGCCTCGAGACACAGGAGTGGTCGAAGCTCCGGGAGTCCTTCGGCTGGCTGCCGTTGATCGAGCGGGAGCAACCGACGTTCAACTACCTCGCCTGGAAAAACGACCTCGACCGTATCCGGACCTTCTA
>JBDGRG010000016.1:0-7638 GCA_042218355.1 Bradymonadaceae bacterium | reverse complement strand
CAAGCGCAACGGATACTTTCACACCGAGATCACCGCCGAGAACGTCGTCCGCCACCCCGAGGAGGGGACCGTCGATCTCCTGATCCGGATCGACGAGGGCGAGCCCGTGCGCATCGAATCGGTCGAACTCGAGGGAACCGACGTCCTCAGGTCGGAGGACCGCGGCGGACTCCTCGAGAAGGTTCCGTCGAAGGAGGGCCGCATCTTCACCCAGGAGCGGTACGTCGAGACCAAACGGACGATCGTCGACCGACTCAAGTACCGGGGGTACGCGTACGCGGAGATCCAGGGCCGCGCGGTAGTCCGCCCCGACAAACGAGCGGCTCACATTCGCTACATCGTCTATCCGGGGCCGAAGGCGGTCTTCGGCGAGGTCGAGATCACGGGCCTGAAGACGGTCCCGCGGGGACCCGTCGAACGGGCCATCCCCTTCGAGTCGGGCGATCCGTTCTCCAAACGGGCGGTCGAACGCGCCCAGAAACGGCTCTACAAGCTCGACGTCTTCAGCCTGGTCGACGTCCACCCCGTCCTCGAGCCGGGTGAACGGACCAACCGGCGCGACAAACAGGCGACGGAGCAGAAGAGGGAATTCGAACGGTCGTTGGCCTACCAGTCGGACGCCGAGAGGGACCGCGAATCGAAATCGCTGTCGCCGGCCGGCGCCGCCATCAGCCGAGTCGACCGCGCGACGAAACGCGCCGACCAGCGAGCATCGCTCGACCGGCGAGTGCCGATCGAGGTCGAACTGAAGGAGGCCCGCAACTGGGACGTCCGGGTCGGCGCGGGGGCGGCGATCGAATCACAGCGCCAGGACGTCCACGGCATCGCCGAGGTCACCAGCAAGAACTTCTTCGGCGGGTTGCGGACGTTCAAGTGGGAAAACCGACTCGGTTACGCCTGGGCGCCCGGTCTCTTCTCGACGGATCCGCGCAGCACGCGAAAGGGGGACGAACCGCTGAAGAACAAGGGGGTCATCCTGCGGAGCGAAGTCGAGCTCGTCCAGCCGTGGTTCGCCCGCCGGCGGACGAATTTTCGGCTCGCTCCGTGGGTCGAGCGAGACGTCCAAACCGAATTCAGCTACTGGAATCCCGGCGTGCGGACCAGCGTCGACCGGGGGTTGTCCGACTCACTGACGGGCGAGTTGGGATACCGCATCTCGTTCTACCAGTTCTCGAACATCGCCGCCGACTTTCGGGCCAGCAACACGCCGCTGGGTCGGGACTTCGAGAAACGCTTCATCCTCGAGAAGTTCTTTCAAAAATTGACACTCGAGAGACGCGACAGTCCGCTGAATCCGACCAGCGGTTTCTACGGCGAATTCTCGATTGCCGAGGCGGTCGAGCTGCTGGGCGAATTCGACTACCTCAAGTCCTCGACCCGGATCGAAACCTATCTTCCGGTCGACACCTTCACGAAGATCGTCCTGGCGACGCGGCTCAATGCCGGCGGGCTGCTCGACATCGGCCGCGACGCCCAGATCGGCCGTGGGACGGGCATTCCAGCGGTCGAACGGTTCAAGGCCGGCGGGCGCAACTCGATGCGAGCCTTCAGCAGCGGCAACCTGACGTTGTTCGGCGAGGGAGGAGCGCGCATCGGGGGGTTGGTCGAGTACGGCGCCAGCGTCGAGCCGCGGATTCGGCTCGTCGAGAAACTCTTCGGCGTCGGGGACCTCTGGACGGCCGTCTTCTTCGACGCGGGCAACGTCGGCACCTACGACCAGATGACCGAACAGCCGCAGCTCGGCACGGGAACCTCGCTCTGGATGATCACCCCGATCGGACCGCTTCGCATCGACGTCGCCTACAAGCTGACCCCCGTCTGGCAGGGAGAGGACTGGCGATTCGACGACCGGGGCTTCTCGCGATTGAACTTCATCGTCGGGATCGGACATTCGCTCTAGCGACTGATGGACTCGGTCGTCGAGTGGCCGAGTTGCGACCCGGGGACGATTGTACCGTCCCGCGACATCGAACGCATCGCGACCGGAATCCATCGGGCGATGGTCGTGGTTGTCCGATCGCGAGCCGCGGGGGGCAGCCCGACCCTCCACGGACGCGCCGAACCGGAGAGAGCACGACTCCAGACTGAAGACTGTCGACTGACGACTGGAGACTGCAGAGTCGATGAGACGGCACCTCGCCACAGCCGGTAGATGGGCCCTGTACGCGGCGGGTGACCTGCTCGTATTGGTGCTGCTGTCGGCGGTCGCCCTTCAGGTCGGGGCCGTGCGGGAACGACTACGCACGTTCGCGATCGAAAAGGTCGAGAGTTCGGTCGGCGTCGAGGTCCAGTCCGGCCGCCTCGAGGGCTCGCTGCTGTGGAACGTCGGGCTCGGTGACCTCGAGATCCGCGCGGACGGCGACATCCTCGCCCGTGTGGACCGGCTCGACGCCAGCTACGACCTCTGGCGACTGGCCACCGGTGAACTGAAGATCCGCGGCATCACGGTCGTTCGGCCGCTGATCGTCGTGCGGCACACCGGCAGCGGAGTGCGCACACAGACACGCGACAGCGGAGCTGCTGAGGGCATCGAGCCCGAGCAGAGCGGCGGCACCACCGGCCGTCTGACGCTCGACTCTCTGGTCGTCCGCGGGGGGCGGTTCGTCTACGTCGACGAGACCGACCGGACGGCGAACGGGGAGTCTCCCTACGATCGCTTCCCGGCGCTGGCGTCGTTCCTCGATTCGCCAGACGCGAACGAGTGGTCGGCCGCCGTCGACGCCGTCGCAGGGGCCGCCCCCGCCGATCGCGGTCCCCCCCCTGTCCTGCTGCTCGACGATATCGAGATCAGGGCCGCCGGCCGGTTCGGCAGCATCGACGACCTTCGGGCGTCGGTCGAACGGGTCGCCTTCGACGCCACCGCTCCGGGAGTCGGCCCGCGCGACAGTCGCATCGGCGCCACCTCTGCGACGGTGACCCCTCGCCGGCTCGACGCCAGCCTCGGTCGAACCGAACTCGCCGGATTCGCCTCGCTCGACCGACTCGACATCCACGCGACACGTCGGGCGGGCGCCGAGCGGGACTCGCCCTATCCGTTCCAGATACGACGCTACTCCGCCCGGCTGGAAGCGCTGGCGATCCAACCGGAGGTCGACCGATATCTACCCGCCGGCGTGGACCTCGAACCGACCGTCCGCACCACCGTCTCGGCCGCCGGGACCCCCGAACGAAGTGACGCGGTCCTCCGCGTCGAGGCCGGCGACGCGTCGCTGCGGGCCAGCGGACAGTACCGGCCGGGCACGCCGCGGCCGAAGTACCGCGCGCATCTGACTGCGACCGGGCTGCAACCGGAGGCCTTCGCCGCGTCGCTCCTCTCCGAGACGTTTCATCCGGCGTCGGGACATCTCGCTCTGCGGGTCGAAGGAAGCGGGTCGAGCCTGGCCACGGCCGACGCGACGGCCGAACTCGCGGTCTGGAAGACGCGAGCCGGACCGGTCCACCTGCGCCGCTCGTACGTCCGAGCCCGTCTGGCGGACGGGCGACTCACGATCGAGCGACTCCACGCCCTCTCCAGACAGTTGCACATCGAGGGGAACGGCCGCGCCATGCTCGGGAGCGACCTGACGGTCAACCTGCAGGCGCGGGCGAGAGAGTCGAATCGCGTGGATCTCGAGCCGCCCGAGCGGGCAAAGCTGGATCTCCACGCCGACATGACCTGGGGGGAGAAGCCGACGCCGGGACCGGAGACGCTCCGGACCGCCGACGTGAATCTGTCGTGGAACGTCGCCGAACCGGCTCTCCCAGCCGGCGAGCTGGCCAGTTCCGAGGGTTCGCTGTCGCTCGATTACGCGCCGAGGAACGGGAAACAGCGACTGGCCGTCGTGGGTCACGCCCGGTTCCGGGCGCTGGACGTACTCGGTCTGTCGGTCGAACGCGGCGGCCTCGAGGTCGACCTGTCGGGGCCGTTCGACGCCGCGGACCTGCCCGATCCGGGCGCGTTGGACGCACTGACCGGTTCGGTGAACCTCGATGTCGAGGGCGGGCACTTCGGCGACACGCTCTCGGCTCGCCGAGCACGGATGGGCGCCGAGCTGTCGATCGAAGACGCCACGCGCGGGCCGGACCTCGAACTGTCGGCCAGCGCTCGGAAATTGCGCGCCGGCGGCATCCGAGCCCGACGCATCGACGCCGACGCGACCGTCGCTCCCATCCGAAAGGGAAAGGTCGGGCACCACTACTACGCGCTCGAGGAAGCGGGTGCCGACCTGTCAGCGAGGGGACTCGAGGGGCCCGCCTTCTCGTTCCCCGAGTTGCGGATCTCGGCGAACGCCAGCGGCCGACTGGACGCCCTCGCCGGCCGGATCACGGTCGACGGATCGGCCGCCAAACTGATCGAGCGTCAGTACGACGACGTCGGCCTCGCCTTCGGGTTCGACTCGAGAGGGCTCCAGCTGACTGCCCGAGCCGTCCCCTCGGGCGACGACACGACGCCGCTGGTGCTGAACGCCGAGACCTCGCGCCCCCACGACGGCCAGTTCACGGTCCGCTCGCTGCAGATCGGGCGCACCGGAGCGGCCTGGTCGACCCGTTCGCCCGCCGACGTCGCCATCGGTTCCGGAGCCGTCTCCGTCGACTCGCTGCACCTGGTCAACGGCGACCACGAACTGACCGTCGACGGAACGGTCCGGACGACGGGCCGCGAGTCGCTCGACGTCGAACTGCGCAACCTCGATCTGGGACCGGCGACCCGTCCGTTCGTCGCGGGAGGCAAACCGCCGCTGAGCGGCCGGGTCGACCTGACGTTGAAGCTGCGCGGAACCGCAGCAAATCCGACCGGCCATCTGACGGTCGGCGGCGAGCGGCTGACCGCCGCCGGCTTCGACGCCGGGCGACTGTCGCTGGAACTCGACTATCGGAGCGGACGCTTCCGGATCGCGCCGCTGCGACTCTCCGGTCCGGACCGAACGCTCCTCGACGTCCACGCCGACCTCCCGGCCGACGTCGGACTGACGTCGGGCCTCGAACCGCGATGGACCGACGACCGGTTCTCCGCGCGTGTCGACGTGCCCCGCGCCTCGTTGACCTCCTGGCTGGGGCGGTGGCTCCCGAAGGACTCCGCGCTGACGTTGGGGGGCTCGCTGGGGGCCCGGCTGACCGCCGAGGGCACCCTTCAGCACCCGCGCGTTCGGGGCGAGTTCCTCCTGAAGAACGGTCGGGCGACCGGCCAGCTGGCGAAGACGTCGCTCGACTTCCGCGACGTGAGCTACCGCGCCGGACTCCGGTACGGACTCGAGGGAATCGACCCGGGAGCGGTGGAGTTGTCGAGCCGGCTCGACTGGGGGGACCGCACCCTGACCGATTTCCACGCCGAGCTGCCGATCCCGGCGTCGGAACGTCTCGCAAAGGCCGCCGGCGATCCCCTGGGGGTCCTCGCCGGGCGTCGCCTCCGCGCGGAGGGCTCGATCGGAAAACTGTCGTTCGGCGAGCTGCCGATCGAGTCGCTGGAAAAGGGCTCCGCGGAGGGGACGCTCCGCGGCAATTTCCGGCTCCGCGGCTCGGTCACCGACCCCATCACGGACTTCGGTCTGCATGTCTCCGACGCCGGATTGCACCGGATACGGGACGTCTACCTGGACCTGTCGGGACGGACCCGCGACCGGCAGTTGTTCCTCGACCGCCTGCGGCTGGAGTGGGACGCCGACCAGATCCTCCTCGGGCGCGGGACGATTCCACTCCCCTACAGCGAACGCTGGACGCAGCGTCCCGCGGACGAGATGCCGATCGACTTCTCGGTCCAGTACGGCCCCCTGCCCGTGCGCAAGCTGAGCGCGTTCGACTACACGTTCAGCGAGTTCGCCGGTACGACCGCCGCGTCTCTGCGACTCGACGGAACACTCGCCTCTCCGAAACTGAAGGCGCGTGCCGTCCTCGCCGGTTCCCACTTCTGGCGCGACATCGATACGACCTACGCCCTCTCCGTCCGTGCCGAGGAGGGCCGCGCGACGGTTCATTCCGTGATCTGCAACGGCCGGAGCACGCAACTCTCGGCCCGACTCGACTTTCCGCTCGAGCTGAGACCCGACCGCCTGATGGCGGGCAAACCCCTGGTACCCGACGAGCCGATCGACGGCGCAATCCGAGGCGACGACGTCGACGTCCGCCACCTGGTTCCCAAGCCCCTGGTCGAGGACTCGATCGAAGACCTCGAGGGCACGATGGACGCCAACCTCGAACTGGCCGGCACGCCGAGCCATCCCCAGCCCTCCGGCGAACTCGGACTGTACGACGTCTCGCTCGTGTTGAAGTCCGTCCGCCGCGAGCTGAAAAACATCGATCTGCGAACCAAATTGACCCCGACGACGCTCGAACTCGCCGACTTGCATCTCCAGGACCGAAGCGGGTCGCTGGACGCGTCGGGAACGCTTCGACTCGGCACGCTTCTGAATCCCGACTCCGAAAAGGCGGCCGGCGAGGCGGGCAAGTTCTCGGCGGACGTCCGCATTCGACGACTCGACACGACGGGATTCACACCCGTGACCGCCGCCGTGGTCAGCTCCAACGTCGACGTGCGGGGCGACCTCCGCGCCGACCCGATCACCATCGACGTCGATGCGCGCAATCTGGACGTGCGACTCCCGAAGCTCGAACGGAGCGAAAACTACCCCCTGAAGCTCCACGCCGACATCAAGGAGCGGCGACCGACCAAAAAGCGGTCGAAGAAACAGGCGCGGAAAGGATCGACGGACGCGGTCGGCGCGGAGACCTCGACGCCGATGAAGATCGACGTGACGACCGACCGCTCGAGCGAAATCCATCACCCGTACGGAAATGCGAGATTCCATACGGACCTGATGGTCGACATTCGCGACGACGAGACGTCGATCTCGGGGCGCATCGGGACGCTCGGCGGACAGATCGAGATTCTGGGCCGGGCCTTCGACGTCTCGAAGCGAGCGGGGGCGATCCAGTTCACCAACTCCAACCCGCCGAATCCGCGCCTCGATCTCGAGGCGGTCCACCTCCTGGACCGGGATCTCGCCGCTCAGCTGGGGTCGACGTCGAGCGGACGTCCGAAAGTCGTCGGAACCGTGCGCGGCCGAGCGACGAAACCCGAGTTGAAACTGACCTCGAACCCACCGCTCTCCGAATCCGAGATCATGTACGTCCTCAGCACTGGCCGGGCGCCGACCTCGACGACCGAGGGCGAAGACGAGAGTGCCGTCAATCAGGCGCTGGCGACCGCCAGCGGGGCATTCTCGGGGCTGCTCCAGCAGAAGCTGGCCGGGAAGATCCCCCTCGACACCATCCGGATCGATCCGGAGGGCAGCGGGGCGAAGCTGAAGGTCGGCACGTACATCACCCGCGACCTCTTCCTCGCCTACGCCCACAAATTCGGCGCCGAGGAGGACGAGAGCCAGTACGAAGCCGAAATCAAGTACCACTTCCTCCCCGGCTGGGTCGCCGAGGCGGTCTACGGTCAGGGCAACACCGGCGATCTCAACGTCTTCTGGAACGTGTACTGAACCGCAGACAGCGCGGTGAAAACAAAACCGCAGAGGGCTCAGAGAGCTCAGAGGACAGGACCGGAGGCGTGCGACGCGACCGGAGGCGAGAGGTCGGGTTGCGAACGACCAGATCCAGTCGGACGGGTGGGCGTTTGTCCGCTTGTGCGATTTACGATCGGGCGGTCGTCCGGGT
>JBDGRG010000159.1:0-1829 GCA_042218355.1 Bradymonadaceae bacterium | reverse complement strand
GATCAGTGCATTGGCGACGACCTCGGTCCACAACAGCGGCGGAGACCACAGATAGCAGTGGCCGTGAGGCATGAATCCGGCGGTGCGGAAAAGGTCGGCCAGAAAGTCCATGGCAGAGGGGCGCGAGTCGAGAGTGGCGGTGATCGAGTCGAGGGTCGCCGGAGCGGGTGTACGTGCCGGCGACGCCGTCGGTCGACTCGGTTCCGATCGCTCCAAAAGAACCTGTCGACGGACAGTCGGCTTTGCATCTGCTGGGTAAAGTAAAGCAACGATTGTGCCGGATTGCGAGTCCCGACGAAATTCGGTGCGTCCAGGTGTCGCGAGAGGTCGATGGTTGCGTCCCGTTGGACTTAGTCCGACCATGAGAGTCGAAGGCAAAGGGTTGGTAGAGTGCGCAGCGACCGCAGGTCAGGGGAGTCCGTGGCCGAGGGAGACGAACGAGCAACGGGGTTGGTCGAGGATTCTCGGTCGAACGTCGAAGAGGCCAGTATCCTCGTGGCGTCGGGGCGGGCCGACAGCGAGCAGCTGTGTGCAGCGCTCGAGTCGGAGGGCGCATAGGTCGACCATGTGACGTCGTACGAGCCCGCTGCGGCCGCGCTCGAGGAGGAGTCGGTCGACGTCGTCGTCGTGGATCGGGAACTCGTACCGGACGAGGGGCAGCGGCCGATTCCCGGCGACTTCGAGTCGCGTCCAGTTGCGCTGCTTCGTGTCGACGAACACACGCCGACTGCCTACTGTCGAACCGTCGATCTGGGATTCGACACGCTCGTCAGCGCCGACATCGGCCCGGAATCTCTACTGCGTCTCTCCGAGCAGGAACTGCGGGCCCGAGTTGCTGCGGGGGAGGGGAGAGGTCGGCTCTCCGCCGGGCCGATGTACGGGGAGAGCGAGACGATGTGCGAGATCTGCCGGTTGATCGCCAGTGCCGCGCCGTCGTCGGCGGCCGTGCTGATTACCGGTGAGAGCGGCGTCGGGAAGGAGCTCGTCTCCGAGGCGATCCACCGGTTGTCGCCGCGCCGCAGTCAGCCATTCGTGGCGGTCGACTGCGGCGCAATTCCCGAAAATCTGATCGAATCCGAGCTCTTCGGTCACGAGGAGGGGGCGTTTACCGGGGCGACGTCCTCGCGGAAGGGGAGGTTCGAGCGGGCGGACGGGGGCACGCTGTTTCTCGACGAGGTCGGCGAATTGCCCCCGAACCTCCAGGTCAAGTTGCTCCGCGTGCTCGAGGAGCAGTCGTTCGAACGGGTCGGCGGGAGTGAAAAAATTTCGGTCGATGTCCGGATTGTCTCCGCCACGAATCGGGATCTCGCCGTCGAGATCGAGCGGGATGCCTTTCGTCGAGACCTCTTCTTTCGCCTGAATGTGCTCCAGATCGACATCCCGCCGAGGCACGGCGGGTGCCCGAGACGGCGGCAGCCGTCTACCGAAAGCTCTATCGATACGACTGGCCGGGCAACGTCCGGGAGCTGCGCAACGTCGCACGTCATGCGGTTGCGCTGGCCGTCGAGGGGGAACTCGACGTCGATCATCTTCCTCCGCGATTTCGGGAGAAGCTCGACGACCAGTTCGAAAACCGGCCCGACCGCGTCCAGGTTCCCGGCATGACACTCGAAGAGCTCGAGCGGGCGGCGATCATCCGCACCCACGATTGGACCGACGACGTATCGCAGACCGCCCAGATGCTCGGGGTCTCCGAACGGAAGGTCTACTACAAGCTCAAGGAGTACCGCGAATCCGGATTTCTCCCCCTGGATGACAGCGGGCGATGCGACGACGACGACCGCGAGGAGGGGGGCGGCGCGAGTATGCCGCGACTGCTCATCGCCGAG
>JBDGRG010000158.1:17903-20173 GCA_042218355.1 Bradymonadaceae bacterium | reverse complement strand
TGGAGTGGCAGGGGGAGACGGGCGACATCGGCGTCGTCCCCGCCGACGACGAGAAGGTCGAGGCGTTTCGCGAGAAACTCGAGGCGTACCGCCGGGCGCAGTTGAAACAGGCCCGCCAGTCGCTCGAGGAGTCCGACGAGGCGGAGGAGGAGACGTCGGCGCCGGGACCGACGGTCGAGTCCTCGGAGCCGGCCCCGTGGAAGCAGTACGACGGCGTCGAGTCCGGCCGGCAGGGGGCGGCGGACGCGAGGGCGGAGACGGAGACCTCGACGGACGAGGCGGGCGCCGAGGTGTCGAGTGACGGGGGCGGAGAGGAGCGTCCGAAGACCAAGGCCGAGAAGCTGGAGTGGCTGCGCGAGTATCTCGGCGACTGCAAACGGTGTCCGCTCTGGAAAAACCGAACGAACATCGTCTTCGGCGAGGGCGACCCCGAGGCTCGGCTCGTCTTCGCGGGCGAGGCGCCCGGCTATCACGAGGACCAGCAGGGCCGGCCGTTCGTGGGGCGTGCGGGCGAGCTGCTGAACAAGATGATCCAGGCGATGGGGCTCGAGCGCGAGGAGACGTACATCTGCAACGTCCTCAAATCACGCCCGCCCGACAACCGCGATCCGCGCATGGAGGAGATCGAGGCCTGTCTGCCGTTTCTCGAGAAGCAGCTGGCGATCATCGAGCCCGAAGTCCTCGTCACGCTGGGGCGACCCGCCACCCAGAATCTGCTCGAAATCGACAAGCCGTTGGGGGCGATGCGCGGGCGCTGGCACGAGTACCGCGGCATCGACACCATGCCTACGTATCACCCCGCCTATCTTCTCCGGAACCCCGAGCAGAAACGCAAGACCTGGAGCGATCTCCAGCGAGTGATGGAGAAACTCGGTCTGGACGCATGATGAATTATGAATGGCGAATTATGAATTATGACCGAGGAACGCGGCGCTTCGAAAGGTTTCGACGGCCGGTGCGCGCAGTTCGTACCAGTGTTTCGTGCAGCCGCCCCACGACACGAGTCATAACTCAGAATTCATAATTCATAACTCATAATTTTCACTTTTCGGAGGTGTGACATGGACTGTCCCGTCTGCGACAACGAGTTGACCCCCGTGATGGTCGACCTCCCCGGCGACGGCAAGTGGGGGGAGATGGAACTGGACGTCTGCGACGGCGGGTGCGGGGGCATCTGGTTCGATCGGTTCGAGCTGGACAAGGTCGACGACCCGACCGACGCCCCCGGTGACGTCGCACTCGACGTCGAGCGCGATCCGTCGATCGAGATCGATCACGATGCCGACCGCGACTGTCCGGCCTGCTCGGACATCGTGATGATGAAGAAGTTCTACACGGTTCGGCGGGAAGTCGAGATCGACGAGTGCGGCGGCTGTGGAGGCGTCTGGCTCGACCCCGGCGAACTGGACAACCTGAGACAGCAGTTCGAATCCGACGAGGCTCGCGAGGAGGCGGCCGAGGCGGCCTTCGACGAGATGTTCGCCGAGGAGCTCGACAAGCGGGAGTCCGAGGGGGGCGCGGGCGAGACGATCAGCCGCGCCCTGCGCTTCATCCTCCCCAGCTACTGGATTCCGGGTGACCAGGAGGGGGCGCCGTACTGACCGGCGGCGGGCTCAGCGGTCGTCGTCGCGCCGGTGTTCGAGTTCGCGACGGGCGTTCTGGACGCGAGCGTTCGCCGGTGCACGGTCGACGTACGTCGACGCCTCGTCGTATTTGCCCAGCTTGGTGGCGGCGACGCTGAGGATCGTCCAGATCTCGTCGAGGGTCTGGGAGCCGAGATTTCGCGTCGAGGACCGGAGCTGATGGGTCAGCCGATAGGCCTCGCTCCAGTCGCCGCGTTCGAGTGCCTGCTGTGCCTCGTCGAGCAAGGGGGGAGCGGTCCCCTCGTCGTTCGCCTCGGCCGCTTCCCGGGTCCCGTCGGCGGACCGCTGGACCAGAGGGGCGCCCCCGCGCAGCTTCTGGAGATTGCTGACGACGATGAAGAAGGAGATGATCGCCACGAAGATCGGGAAGGTCTGCAGGACGGCGACAGCGAGCAATCCGGCGCCGATGGTCGTCATGATGCTGATCTTCAGCGCCAGGTTGCGCGCTCGCTCGGTCGACGTGAACTGGCGAAGTGCCAGGTGAAACAGCTTCCCGCCGTCGAGCGGCCAGACGGGGAGCATCAGATTGATCAGACTCCAGACGACGTTCACCCAGGCCAGATTGACGACGAACCGTTCGAAGGGGGCGGAGCCGACCGCCGGGACGAGGGTCGGCAGAGCGGCGAC
>JBDGRG010000158.1:13468-17866 GCA_042218355.1 Bradymonadaceae bacterium | reverse complement strand
GAGAGAATTCCCAGCACCAACCCGGCTCCGGGCCCGGCCAGCAGGATCCGGGCGTCGCGCCCGTCGGTCGACGCCGACTCGTGCATGCAGAGGCCCCCGAACCCGTGCAGGAGAATCGACGGGCGCAGACGGTAGTACTGGCTGACGAGCGCGTGTCCGAATTCGTGGACCAGCAGGGAGAGCGTCAGCGCCGAGGCGAAATTCAGACCGTGGGCGACGGTCTCCGCCATCGGGGTCGTCGCGCCCCCCGGTGAAAAGACGATCAGCGCCATCAGGACCAGGTACCAGAAGGATACCCGGACATCGATGCCGCGGAAGGTGAAGAAGTAGAGCCCGCTCGCTCGGTGGAACATCGTCTCGTTGGCTGAGAGCGAGTCGACGTGGTGCGTCAGTGCCGGGGCGGTTCACCCTCGCACTTGGCGATGCTGTCGCGGTCACACGACCTCCGTACACCGACCGATTCCGGTGCACCGGGGACGCCCCGTGTGTACTTTCGAAGCGTCAGTTCGGCTCGTTCGACACGGGGAAATCGTTCGAAGACGGTGTCGAGCATCTGTTCGGCCAACCGTTCGATCAGCTTGTAGCTCCGGCCTTCACCGACCTCGACGACGATCTCCGCGAGTCGCCGGTAGTCGACGGTCGACTCGATCGCGTCGGCACCGCGCTGTGTACGTCGGTCGATGACGACGCGGAGATCGGCCCGAAATTGTCGGCCCTCCCGGCGCTCGTCCTCGTGCACCCCGTGGTGTCCGACAAACCGAAGATCTTCGACGAATATTTCCATCGGCAGCCGTTGAGCCGTTGAGCTGTTCAGCGGTCGAGCCGCAACCGCACGACCCTCGGCGTGCGATGCAGGCTACGTCCGTATGACCATTCGCGGGCGAAACCGAGCACGCGGGAGGACCGTGATTCGTGTCCCGTCCGTTGGTGTTCGACGAGCAGCGTCGAGCTGATCGACGTTGTGCAAATGCGAACCCCCGCGTCGAATGCCGACGGTCGTGCGGTCGTAGCTCAATCACTGAGTGACTCGAACTATCCAGCTCGCCGCTTGTCCTTGCGCAGGCAGCACTTCTTGTACTTCCGACCGCTGCCGCAGGGGCAGGGATCGTTGCGGCCGACCTTCGGCAGATCGCGCTCGTACGGTTCGTCCGATCCGCCGCCCTCGGCGGTCTCGCCGTCGGGCGTGGCGGTGGTCGTCTCGTCGCCGTGGCTGAGTTCGATCTTGTCCGGAAGCTGGGACTCGGGCCGTTCCTGCAACGAATCGGGCGTCTCGACCTCGATCTTGGAGAGGAACTCCACCACCTTGTGCTTGATGTTCATCAGCATGTCCAGGAAGTGGTGGTATCCCTCCTTCTTGTACTCCTGTTTCGGGTCCTTCTGGGCGTAGCCGCGCATCCCGATGCCGTCGCGCAGCTGGTCCATCGACTGGAGGTGTTCGCGCCAGTTGCGATCGATCGCCCAGAGGTACTGGTTGCGGATCTGCTCCTCGAACAACTCCTGACCCGTGATCTCGCCGTCGTCGACGACCTCGTCCTCGGCGGGCACCTCCCAGTCGTCGGCCTCGCCCTCGGCCTCTTCGTCGGTCTCCTCCGGATCCTCCTCGTGCTCGCGGATCTCCTCGGCCAGCTCCTCGAATTCGCGTTCCTTGTCCTCGAAGACCTCGCTGGCCGACTCCCAGACCCGCTTCTCGATGGCGTCGCGCCCTCGGAGGTCGGTCAGATCGAACTCCCGGTCGAAGATCTGCTCGAGTTCGGATTCCAGCGATTCGAGGTCCCAGTCCTCGTAGCGCAGCTCCTCGGAGGCGTACTGCTCGATGACGTTCAGCGCGACGTCCTCGTACAGGTCCAGCGCCATCTCGCGCAGACTTCGCCCCTCGTCGTCCTCCCCTTTGAGGATGTTTTTGCGCAGCGAGTAGATGGTCTTCCGCTGCTTGTCCATCACGTCGTCGTACTCGAGGAGGTTCTTCCGGATGTCGAAGTTGCGCGCCTCGACCTTGCTCTGGGCGTTCTCGATGCTCTGGGTGACCATGTTGTGTTCGATCGGGACCCCGCGCTCCATCTGCAGCGAGTCCATCACGTCGCCGATCCGATCGGCACCGAACAACCTCAAAAGGTCGTCCTCCAGTGACAGGAAGAACCGACTGGCCCCGGGATCGCCTTGACGGCCCGCGCGGCCCCGAAGCTGATTGTCGATTCGCCGCGATTCGTGCCGCTCGGTCCCGATGATGAACAGCCCGCCGGCCTCGAGCACCTTTTCGCGCTCCTCCGCGCAGATCTCCTCGTACTTGTCCAGTGCCTGCTGGTACTCGTCGGTGTAGTACTGTTCGCGCTTGTTTTCGGGGGTGCCGGGCGGGATGTCCTGTTCGCCGGCCTCCTCCTCGGCCAGGTATTCCGGATTGCCGCCCAGAAGAATGTCCGTCCCCCGGCCGGCCATGTTCGTGGCGATCGTCACCGACCCCAGCCGCCCCGCCTGCGCGACGATCTTCGCCTCGCGCTCGTGATACTTGGCGTTGAGGACGTCGTGATCGATCCCCTTTTTGTCGAGTACCCGACTGAGCGCTTCGGACTTCTCGACGCTCGTCGTGCCGACCAGGACCGGCTGGCCCCGTTCGTTGCACTCGACGATCTGGTCGACGATCGCCTCGAATTTCTCGTCGTAGGTCCGGTAGACGACGTCGTCGTAATCCTCCCGGATGACCGGTTCGTTCGTCGGGATGACGTAGGTGTCGGTCTCGTAGAATTCGGCGAACTCCTTGGACTCGGTCTCGGCCGTTCCGGTCATCCCCGCCAGTTTGTCGTACATCCGGAAGAAGTTCTGAAACGTGACGGTCGCCAGCGTCTGATTCTCCTTCTGAATCGGGACGCCCTCTTTGGCTTCGACCGCCTGGTGTAGCCCGTCGGACCAGCGCCGACCCGGCATCGGGCGGCCGGTGAACTCGTCGACGATCACGACCTCGTCGTCCCGGACGATGTACTGGTCGTCCTTCTTGTACAGGGTGTGCGCCTGCAGCGCTTTGTTGACGTGGTGCAGCATCTCGATGTTGTCCGGGTCGTACAGATTCGACAGGCCGAGGCGCTCCTCGACCTTCTCGACTCCGGAGTCGGTCAGCGTGACGTTCCGGTCCTCCTCGTCGACGATGTAGTCGTGATCCCGTTTCAGGTACGGGATGATGTTGTTGACCGTGTGGTACATTTCGGTCGACTGGTCCGCCTTTCCACTGATGATCAGCGGCGTCCGCGCCTCGTCGATCAGCACCGAGTCGACCTCGTCGATGATCGCGTAGTTGAGGTCGCGCTGGACCATCTCGTCCAGGTTCGTCTTCATGTTGTCGCGCAGGTAGTCGAACCCGAACTCGTTGTTGGTGCCGTAGGTGATGTCGGCGGCGTAGGCCTCGTTCCGCTCGTGGGTGCTCATCCCGCTGCTGATCACTCCGACGTCCATGCCGAGAAACCGGTAGATATGACCCATCCACTCGGCGTCCCGCTCGGCGAGGTAGTCGTTCACCGTGACGAGGTGGCAGCCCTTCCCGGTCAGTGCCTCCAGGTACAGGGGCATCGTCGCGACCAGCGTCTTGCCCTCGCCGGTCTTCATCTCGGTCATGTTCCCTTCGTACAGGCTGATCGCCCCCATCAGCTGCACGTCGAAGTGACGCATCCCGAGCGTGCGCCGGCCGACCTCCCGGACGGTCGCGAATACCTCGTGGAGGATGTCCTCCGGTTCGGCCCCCTGATCGAGCTTCTCCTTGAACGCGGGCGTCTGAGCCTTGAGCTCGTCGTCGGACTTCGATCGCATCTCGTCCTCGAGCTCGTTGATCCGCTGGACGTGCGGTTTGAGCCCCTTGAGATAGCGGTCGTTCGCCGATCCGAAGAGCTTTTCGAGGATGTCGAACATGAGCCGCTGGCCGTGTGCTGGATTCGTCGAGCGAGCGAAGCGAACGTCGTTCGAGCCGACGAGTGGAACCCCTCCCGTCGGTCACCGAGTTCGGGTGGCACGGGATGGGGAGCGGCGCCCGCCTGTGCGACGGACGATGCCGGAACGTCGAGCAGGCAAAAGGCGGATCGCGCGTACGCGGCACGAATCTCGATCGATCGTTAGGAGCATGTGCTCCGGAGTGCAACCGCGCGGTGCTGCCGCGGGTGCGGGGATGTGCCCCGCGAGCCCGGCTGTCGAGCGCGTCGACGACGACGATTTCATCCCCGCCCGCAGGGGTTCGTTGCCTCCAACAGCTCCTCGGCCGAGCACATTCCGAACCGGGTCGGGTCCAACTCTCCACAGCGAGCCCCGAGTTTTCCACACCCCGCCGCCCGGGGAAGCCCAGCGCGAGCCCGGCCAGCTGCGGCGCCTCCCTGCAGCTGCGGTCCGTCGACGGGTGAGCTCGACGACGGGCGTTGTTCACAC
>JBDGRG010000158.1:9650-13424 GCA_042218355.1 Bradymonadaceae bacterium | reverse complement strand
GCCGACTGGACTCCCGGTTGTGGAAAACTCGGCGTCCGCTGTGAAAAGCTGTGGACGGCTGCTCTCGTCTCGGGGCCGGCCGTCACTCGTCGCTGTCGATCCAGATGGTGACGGGTCCGTCGTTGACGAGGTCGACCTCCATCATTTCACCGAAGGCGCCCGTCTGGACTCGCTCGATGTCGAACGTGCGAAGTGCCTCGACGTACTGGTCGAACAGCTCCTCGGCCCCTCCGGGTTCCATGGCGTCGAAAAAACTCGGCCGGCGGCCCTGACTGACGTCGGCGTAGAGCGTGAACTGCGGAACGGCGAGGATCGAGCCGCCCACGTCGAGCACCGATCGGTTCATGTCCCCCTCCTCGTCCTCGAAGATCCGAAGGTGGACGGTTTTGTCGACACAGTAGTCGAGATCGTCGGGGCCGTCCCCGCTCCCGGCCGCGACGAAGCTCAGCAGACCGCCGTCGATCGCTCCGACGACCTCGCCGTCGACCGTGACGCTAGCTTCCGAGACGCGCTGCAACAGGATTCGCATGGCTGGTCGCGGTGTGGAGTCGCTGTCCACTCGAGTACCGAGCGAAGCATGGGGCCTCCCGTCGCTCGGCTGATGACCGTGAGTAAGTGAGCAGGTGAGTAAGTTACAATCGCACGACCATTCCCCGCCGACCGGATGGAGAGCTCTCCACCGCGATCGCCGGGTCGACGGGCTCGTACCGGTCGCCATTCGCCATTCCGGCCGGCGGTGCTCGAAGGCCTCCCTGCGGTCGGCCGGCCGTTGGGTGGCTGGTGATTCGGCAAGTGGGTGACGACCGTACGACCATTGCCTGTCGATCGGATCGAAACCTCTCGACCGGGATCGCCGGTCGACGGGCTCGTACCGGTCGCCATTCGCCATTCCGGCCGGCGGTGCTTTAGCGCCGCCGGTCGCCCCGTCCACTATCAGCCGGCGGTTTCAACCGCCGGTCGACGGTCGACCCACCCCCCGGTGACCGGAACCGACCCGGTTCC
Organism: Bradymonadaceae bacterium; assembly: GCA_042218355.1. Classification (GTDB taxonomy): domain Bacteria; phylum Myxococcota_A; class Bradymonadia; order Bradymonadales; family Bradymonadaceae; genus CAJXPB01. Next base: position 12,422 of record JBDGRG010000158.1, on the reverse strand, counting down.
GGGGACACCTCGAATTTCTTGCTACCCGACGGCCGCGGCCTACGTTGCGGGGTCGCCGAGTTTGTGCGCGAATTCGAGGTTCGACTGGATCACGCAACGGAGGAACATGTTTCGCCGGTGGCAGATCATCGACGACGACGGGCGCCGCGACGTCTTCGTCGACTCGGAGTCGGGAGACGTGCGTCCCGGAGTGAAGGCGCAGGTCGATCGGGATGGCGGCTGGCCAGCGTTTACCCAGTTCGTGGTGCGAGCGCCGGCGGGGGCCGTCGCATCGTCGCTCCATCACGTCGCCGCGACTTTCGATCGCCGGTGCACGGAGGTCGATCCGACGGAGCTGGAGAACGGGCACGTCGTCGTGCTGGCAGAACTCTCGGGTCTGACGTTGCTGACCGAGCCCGGGATCCCCTTCGACTCGAGGTTCGTGACGGCCTCCTCGTCGGAGGCGATCGCCGAGTCGCTGGGGGCGACGGGTGTGCACTTCGGCCACGATCCCGCAGCCGGGACGTTGCACCTGACCCGGTTCGAGGCCGGTGAACCGGATTTCTCGTGGTGTGATTCGCTCGAGCCGGGACCCGCGTTCGCTCTCGACTTTCACGACGACGGGCGATGTACGGAGTGCGATCCGCGCCGGTTCGCCCTCGATCGGCTCGACAAACCGGCCGACGCGAGCTCCCTGAATCGCACGGCCTTCGTCACCTCGGAACTCACCGCGCTGGGCCTGCCGACGTTCGACCCGGAGTTCGAGGCGATCGACCCCGTCGCTGCGTACGACCTCTCCAGCCGCGCGAGGACTCGCCGATGATCCGGTCGGCCCCGGCCAGCGAATAGGAACGCACGACGAACCCCGGATGCGATGACGCCGCGTCGGTGACGGTCACTCGACGGGAGTTTCTCCGAGATGATGGATGGCAGCGGGAGCAGCTGGAGGGGAATCTGAGAGGGGCTCCCACCCTGTTTCTCTGACACCGCTGCGGCCAATTCCTCGTGAATGTACCCACGAAAATCGGGTGGATTGACAGAGTCCGGGAACCCGGCGTATTCTGAAAGGTCTGAACGACCAGCTCGCCGATGGGGTGTCCCGTCTCGGGGGTGGTCGAAACTGGGCGTGTCCGGAACGGAGCCGCACGGCCGCCGGTGCCGGACGTCCCGGATGATCTGTCGTGGTCGCCGGAGTTGCATGCATCGGAGACGGTGCCTGGGCCCGGGTGACCGACGAGTTCCTCTAGCCGGGTGGGGTTTCTATAACGTTTCGTGCCGAGGAGCTCACCGGAGCGTCTCTCGACGGTCGGTTTCGCATCGAGAGTCCCGTCGACGCGGGGCGAGTCGGATGCGTGTATCGAGCCCGTCAGCTGGCGCTCGACCGCCGGGTCGCCGTCAAAGTGCTCAAGTCCGATCACGAATTTCCCGCCCACGAGCGACGCCAGTTCGGGCGGGAGGCCCGGGCGGTCGCCCGACTGAACCATCCTCACATCGCATCGATCTACGATTTCGGGGCGGAGGAAAACGGGAGGCTGCTGTGGCTGGCGATGGAGTTCGTCGAGGGGGAGAGCCTCCGGTCGATCCAGCGCGCCGATCCCGGCATCGTCCGGCTGCTCGATCTCTTCGAACAACTGTTGGGCGGGTTGGCCGCCGCGCACGCTCGCGGCATCATCCACCGGGATCTGAAGCCCGAACACGTGCTGATCACGCAGGACGACGCGGGGGAGGAGTCGGTCAAACTGGTCGATTTCGGACTCGTCGAGGTCCAGAAGGGGACGCTCGATCTGGATGGGGCTCCGGGGGGGCTGGGCGACGAGGAGAGCGAGGCGAATTACAGACTCCGGGCCACCCCGCGGTACGCCGCGCCGGAGGTCGTCTCCCGGGGAGAGGCCGAGCCGGAGTCCGACCTCTATGCCGTCGGGGTGATGCTGTACGAGTTCCTCAGCGACGAGCCGCCGTTTTCGGGCGACGGGACCGGTGAGATCGTCCGGAAACATCTCGAGGAGCCGGTCCCGGACCTGCAGCCCCGCGAGGACCTGGACGTCCCGGCGTCCCTCGAGCGGTGCGTCGATCGGTTGCTCTCCAAGGATCCCTCCGAACGGTTCAGCTCGGCGGCGAAGCTGCGAGACGAGATCGCCGATCTCCACCGCCGGATCCGCCGGCGTCGTTCATCGAGTTCGCGGGGGATCTTCGAGTCGAAGTCCGACGCGATCACCTCGCTGGGACAGACGCCGGGCGACACCAACCCACCGGCGCAGATGTTCGAGGGGGCTTCGGAGCCCAGGTCGGCCGCCTCGCCGCGCGTCGGCCCGCTCGTCGATCGTGAGACGGAGCGCGACCTCCTCGAGCGGCGGATCCGGAAGACCGTCGAGCAGGAGGAGGGCCAGTTCGCGCTGATCACCGGGGAGCCGGGGATCGGCAAGTCGCGGCTGGTCGAATGGTTGCGCGTGCGGATCGAGGAGGCGGGCTGGATGCAGATCGGTCAGGGGGACTACACGCCGTCCGGGGGGAGTCTCGACGGGGTGATCGCGGCCGTCACTGACGTGACGGGCCTGCGTAAACTCCCCCCGCACCGCACGGTCGAGGGGGCTCGCACCCTCTTCGACGAGTTCGACCTGGACGAACGGCAGGTCGATCGATTGTGTCGGTTGATCGGCCCGCGGCCCGAGGGCGGCGAGCGACTCGAGGCCGCACGCGAGGTTCACGACGTGCACAACCTCTCGTTCGTGCAGGGCGACCTGACCGAGCGCTCGTTCGTCGACGAACTGCTGGAGGTCCACGAACCGGACGCAA
>JBDGRG010000158.1:1889-9640 GCA_042218355.1 Bradymonadaceae bacterium | reverse complement strand
GTTGATCGGCCCGCGGCCCGAGGGCGGCGACCGACTCGAGGCCGCACGGGTCTCCAGCGGTCGGGTTCCCGGCGGTGCGCCCGAGGCGATCTTCGGGACGATCGAGGAGTTACTCCGCTCGCTGGCCGAGGAACTCCCCGTGCTGCTGATCCTCGAGGAACTGCATCTGGCCTCTCGGCCGACCGGCAAATTCCTCGAACACCTGGTCACCTCGCTCGAACTCGATCCCGCCCCGATCTTCGTGCTCGGCGCCGGTCGGCGCAGCGGTTTCGATGCCGAGTCCGACGTCGGAGCGTCGGTGCGCAACGTCGTCCATACGCATCCGGACTGTGCGGATCGCGTGAACCTCGACCCCCTCGGGGCCGAGGCGATCGTCGAACTGCTCAACGACCGGCTGCCACTGACCGACGGGTTGGCCGAACGGATCGCGGACCGCTCGGCGGGTCGGCCCGAGCACGCCATCCAGCTGCTGCGGTATCTGCGGGAGACCGATCGACTGGAGAACCACGACGAGCGGTGGGAGCTGGAGGGCGACACCGAACTGGCCGATCTGATTCCCGACGAGACGATCGAGCTGGAGTTCGAACGACTGCGTCGGCTGGGCTCGGCGTACGGAAACCGTCGGGCCGTCCGGTCCATTTTGACGCGGGCCGCGGTTCTGGGCGAGCGGTTCGAGTACGCGTTGCTCCACGAAATGCTCCAGCGCGAGCCCGGGGAAACCTGGGAGCACGAACTCGACGAGGTCCTCGAACGAGGGGTGCGGCGCGGGGTGCTCCGACAGGTCGCCGGCAGTGGTGAGGACATCCTCGCCTTCGACCACGAGTTGATGCGCGACGCGCTGCTGGCCGAGATGCCGGACGGGGCGACCTACCGGATCCTCCATCGCGCCGCGGGTCGCGCCAAGGAGGCCTACTGGGATCAGCTGGACGTCTCGCAGGCGCTCGACATCGCGGGGCATTTCCGCTGCGCGGGGGACGATGCCGACTGCTGCCGGCATCTGGTCCGCGCCGCCGAGCGGTCGGCGCGGATGTCGAATCTGCGCCGCGCCCGGAAACTGTACCTGGCCGCGGTCGACCTCGCCCCGGGGGATACGCTCGACGATCCGGCCTCCCCGGCGCGGACCGACTTCTTCCGCGAGGGCCGGGGGATGGACGTCTCGTTGCAGCTCGCTCATCTCAATCGCATCCTGAACAATTTCGACGAAGCACGGGCCGGCTACGAATATCTGCTCGACTCGGACGATGCGCTCCGCCGTGCGGCGGCTCGCGTCGGTCTCGGCCGGCTGGCCTAGCGAGACATCGAGTTCGAGGTAGCCGAAGATAACTACGGCCGGGCGGTCACGCTTCTGGAAAACGTCCGGACCCACGGCGAGACGGCCCGGATGACGGAACTCGAGGCGTTGCTCGGCGTCGGCCGGTTGCAGCGGTTGAAGGGGGAGCTTCGACGGGCGGGCCATCTGCTGGCCAGAGCCGCCAAACGGGCCAGCGAGCGCGATTTCGTCGATATCCAGGCCGACGCGGTCGAATCACTGGCGGAGATCTTCTGGCATCGCGCCGAATTCGACCGATCGACTCGGTTTCTGGAGCGGCTGCGCGAGCTGGCCAATCGGTTCCAGCGCTACGATCTCTACACGGCGGCGCTGCTGTTCGAGGCGAGGTCTCGGGTCGACGTGGGCGACTGGGACGATGCCGAACGGGCGCTCGACGAAGCGCTCGAGGCGATCGAACGGCTCGACGACCCGCGGGAACTGGCACAGTGTCTGACGATCCGTGGATATCTCCAGTGTTGCCGCGACGAACTGAACTCCGCGACCTCGAAACTTCAACGGGCGGAATACCTCTTCGATGCCGTCGACGATCCACGCGGCGCGCTGCGAGCGACGTTCCGCATAGCGCAGCTCGAGCTGGCTCGCGGCCAGCTCGAGCGAGCCGAACGCCGCCACCGCGAGGGGCGTGAGGAGTTCGAGTCGTTCGACGCGTATTTCGAGGCGGCCCGGTGTCGGCAACTCGGGGGCCGGATCGCCTATCGACGCGGCGACCTCGAGCGGGCACGGCGGCGCCTGAGTGCGGCCGTGCGAGAGTTCGAGGAGATGGGGGCCCGGTGGGAGTGCATGCGCGCGGCCCTGGGCCTGGCTCTGGTGTGCGACGAATGCGGGGACCGCGCGGAGGCCGACCAGTGGCTCGACCGGGTACTCGGCACGGATTTCTGCTCGCAGCTCGGCGATCGATTCGTCCAGGAGGAGCGGCAGGAGTTGGTCTCGCGATTGGCCGAACGGAGCAGTCCGCCGGTCGAGGCCCTCCGACCGTCGTCGTGAGTGCCAGAGGGGAGACTCGGCGACGATCGCTCGGTGGGCGTTACGGACGATGCGCCCGCAACAGGAGGTCGGTGCCGGGGCCGACGACTGCTCGGACGAGGCCCAGCTCGGCCGTCTCCGCGACCGCGATGCCCCGGGCGGTGTAGCGCCGGAGCACCGAACGGTGCGGATGGCCGAATCGGTTGTGCCGGCCGGCTGAGACGACGGCGGCCGTGGGTCGGACGGCGTCGAGGAGAGCCGGCGTGCTGGAGGTCGAGGAGCCATGGTGGGGGATGCGGGCCACAGTCGCGCGAAGGGGAACTCGCCCCGCCAGCCATCGCTCGGCGGTTCGCTCGATGTCGCCGGGCAACAACAGGCGTCCCTCCCCATTCCCGGCAGTGATCCGGAGGACCAGGCTTCGGTCGTTGTCGGTTCGGGCGACCGTCTCCGGGGCCCGGAACATCGTCAGCTTCGCTGCGCCCAGCTTCGCCGAAAAGTTCCCTCCGATGCGGACGACGGTTGCGCCGGCCTGTCGAGCAGCTCGCCTCTGGGCGCGGCGCATCGACGAGGTCGTCGGCCCCGCCGGCCGCGCGAACGTGTCGATCTCCAGGCGGGATGCGACCGCTTCCAACCCACCCGTGTGGTCGACGTCGCCGTGGCTGGCCACCATCCAGTCCAGATGTCCGATGCCCTGCCGGTAGAGATACGGGACGACCCGGGTGCGGCCGGGACTGTCGCCGAGTCGATCTCCACCGGCGTCCAGCAGCAGCGTCCCGCCGGCGGGTGTCTCCACCAGCGTCGCATCCCCCTGTCCGACCGGAATGAAGTGTGCGACCAGCCGACCGGGAGGGGCGCCCGGGGCGTGGGCGAGATCACCGGCGACGAGCCCGCCGAACAGCAGCCCGCCACCCACCATCAGTGGCCGCCTCCGGAGGCGACTCGTCGCCACCGCCACGACGCCGAACGCCGCGGGGACGAGCGCCCACCAGGGCAGTGTCCCGGTCACGGCGGAGGCGAGCGGCAGTTCGGCGATGCGACGCAACAGAGCTGCGAGTCCGTCGGCCACCGCCGTGCTCCACCCGACGGCGCGGTACCCGACCGGATGGACTGCCCCGATCAGGGCGCCGGCGAGGACGACGGGGAACAGGATCGAGCCCACCAGCGGTGTGACGATCAGGTTCAGCCAGAGACCGCTCGCCGGCACGAATCCCGTTCGGGCGGCGAGGACGACCCAGGTGGCGAGTGTCGCACTGACCGATCCACCGACGGCGAGCACCAGGTGGCCCCGCGACGGGTTTGCGTCGTGGCGGGTCTCGTCAGGGGGCGCAGGAGGTGAGCTGGGAGCTGGTGGATGGGTTGCGAACAGGAGAATCGCTCCGGTGGCCGCAAAGCTGAGCTGGAACCCCATCGAGGCGATAGCATCCGGATCGGCCGCGAGCATCGCCAGACCGGCAGCGGCGAGGAGGTGGAGCGCGGACGCGGGTCGGCAGACGGCGGCCGCCGAGGCGGCTGCGAGGACCATTCCCCACGACCGAAGCGCCGAAATCGGGGCCCCGACGAAGAGGACGTAGACGGCGAGGAGACTCCCGACGACCGCTGCGGTGATCGGTCGCCGGCGCCGACCGCACGTCAGCCCGGGATAGCGTGCGAGCAGTCCGCCGACGAACCACCAGATAGCTCCCCCGATCACCGCCATGTGCAGTCCCGAGATCGCCAGCAGATGAGCGGTTCCGGTGCGACGGAATGCCGACCGGTCCGTCGGGGCCAGGAAGTGTCGGTTTCCGGTCAGCCATGCGAGCGCGTAGCCGAGCCGCTCGCGCGGCAGCGAGCGTCGCAGTGCGCAGGCGAGCCGGGTCCGGGTGGTCGAGAGCCACCGGCGGACCCACAGTCGAGGATCGGCCGCTCGGCCGAGTCGTTCCAGGTCGTCCTCGACGGTGGCGCGACCGGCCACACCGCGCCTCTGCATCCGTCGGCGGTAGGAGCCGGTCTCGGGAAACGGATCCGGTGGAAACGGTTCGATCCGGGCGAACAGCTCCACGCGATCGCCCGGGGCGACCGGGGCGGCCCGGGGGGCGGGACCGCATCCGCGTTCGGGGAGAAATACTCGAAGATTGCCGGTCGGTCGGGGAAGGCGTCGTCCGTCGAGCGAGGTCGGGGCGAGTTCGAACAGCCACCCCCGGGGATGCAGCCGCGGCCCTGCCGCGACTCGGCCCCGCAACTCCCCTCGCCGGCCGTCGGTGGCTGCGGGGAGCGACGCCGAAATTGGAGGGGGGTCGGCGGTTCGATGAGCCGCCAGGGCTGCCGTTCCGGTGAACAGTCCCAGCAGCACGGCCGCTGCCCGTCGATCCAGCCCGGGAACCCCCGCGGACATGCCCGCTGCCACGGCGGTCGTGCCCGCGACGGCCGGGAGACACAGCCACGGCCCCACCGGCGCACACGCGAACCCGAGGGCCGTAGCGGCGGCGAAACTCGCTACGTAGATCGGAAAGGGGTGCGTCCATTCGGCCATCGCCGACACGGGGCTGGAGTCGATTGTGCTGCCGGAAGCATCGCGAGGGGTCCCCGTGTACGTGATCGCGGTTCGCGGCCGAGGTGTTGCGTTCGATTCGCTCCGAACGGGGCGCGGGGCCGACGGTTGCCTCGGGCCGACGTTTGTTTAGGCTGGAGACGAGGATCGACAGACGAGCGCTCGTACACTGGAATCGGGAGTGCCAGATGGCCGACGACAACGAAACGGTCTTCGGGAAGATCATCCGCGGTGAAATCGATGCCGACGTCGTCTACGAGGACGACCGGTGCATGGCGTTCCGCGACATGAATCCGCAGGCGCCGACACACGCCCTGGTCGTGCCGAAGACACACGTCGTCAACCTGTACGACGCCAACGAGGAGGACGAGGAGCTGCTCGGACACCTGATGCTCGCTGCCAGGGAGGTCGCCGAGCAGGAGGGGTTGGACGAGGACGAGGGGTTTCGACTGGTGGTCAACAATGGATCGGGGGTGGGTCAATCGGTCTTCCACCTGCATCTGCACGTCCTGGGCGGACGCTCCTTCGACTGGCCCCCCGGATGACCCGGGGGTAGTTGAATCGATTTTCCAGAGATCGTATCCTCTCGTGCGTGAGGCTGGAGGGCTGGCCCGACCGTCCACGTCGGGAGGCTCGCTGCCGCGTGGCCGACGGCGCTCGTCGCGGGCGAGGATCCGGATCGGCCCGGGAATACTGCGGCGGGGACTCCGTGTTCTCCAGCCCACAGGATGGCGCGCTCGAGAGGGTCGCGTCCGTCAACCGCGTGCGACGGTTGCGGACCACTCTCGACAGGGCCGAAGACGACGGCAGGCGACAGGGCGACTTCCAGGGAGCGAGGGTTCGAGATGGCGATCACACCGCGAACAATTTTTTCCAGCGCAGGTCCGGCGACCGTCGCGGCTGTCTCACTGCTGGCGTTCACGGCGGTCGGGACCGTGGCGTACATGTCGGTGAAGGACGGCTGTCCGGCGTCCGAACGTCAGGCTGTTCCCGCGCTGCCCCAGCAACACCAGTCTGCGGGGTCGATGGCGGTCTGTAACGACTTACGATCCGCTCTGGGGGCCAATCGGGCCGTCTGGTCGGAGGCGGACTGGATGCGATACACGACGTGTCTGGACCGACACGGCCGGTCGGACGCGGCGATCGACGCCGCCGAACTCCAGTGCTCTCTACAACGTCAAGGCCTATCACCAGATCGTGAAGGACCGGCATACCCGGGCGGTCGAGACCCTCCGCACGGCCCTGGGCAAGACGGGCACCTCGTACGACGGTATTCTGGAGAACAACCTCGCCTGGGCGGGGCTGTGGGCCCGGCGCGAGATGCCCCTCGACCGAGCTCGCTCGCTCTACCAGAAGGCACTGGACCGGAGCAGCGGCATGTGCGCCTATCTGCACACCGGTCTGTGGGTCGAATACGCCATCGCAGAGAGCGAACAGGGCGTCGAACGCTTCCGGGCGCTGAAGAACTTCCGCAATCTGCGCCAACGGTACGAGCCGTGTCTCTCCCGTCTCGAGCAGGGTGACTGGCAGACGGTCGCCGAAGTGGCAGGTGCGGGGGTGATGTTCGATTCGCTCGCCTCGGAGGACGGTCGAACGTCGAAATCCTCGAGTTCCGGCTCGACCGTTCTCCGGCGCGTCGTCCGGACGCTCGAGTCCGACTTCCCGACGAAGTCGATCGAGGCGCTGTGCCGCGACGCGACGCCACTCGAGTCGGCGCATCACGAGTGCACGAAGCGGCTTCGTTCGGTCGCCAAAAGTGCGACCGTCCGCCGGCCCAGTGACTCGTCGGCTCAGTCGGCCTCGAAGAACAGCGATGCGACGGCTGGGGCGGGTGGAGGCTGTCCGGCGATGATGAAATGACGCGAAGCGGATGACGGTTCGAAGCGGCGAGCCCGGTGAGGGCTCGCCGCTTTTTTTTGTGGTAACTGTTCACTCGGAAGGGGGACCGCGCTCGGACCGCCAGGGCGCAGAGAACGAGACGCAAATGTCCGTCTTCGGCTCTCTGGGGAGTCCCCGAGGACGTAACGACGTGGACGGAGGGATGAGGAGCGAGATGCGACCGCGGCCGCCGGGGGTAACGGGCGCGGTCTTCGGTGCGGCTGCCGCTTCGAATACAATTGGCGCCGAGGTGTGCCGAGGATTTCGACGGGCGGATGGCCGTGGCCGAGAAAGTCGACCAGTCGCGCGGGGGAACCGAGGAGATCGACGCCCCCCAGTCGTTGCTCGGCCGGTCGCTGGATGGCAAGTACGAACTCGAGGAGGTGCTCGGCGTCGGCGGGATGGGGATCATCTTTCGCGCCCGGCAGATCAGTGTCGATCGGCCGGTTGCGGTCAAGATCCTCAAACCGACCCGATCGGACGACGTCGCTCTCGTTCAGCGGTTCCGCCGCGAGGCGGAATTGCTCGCCGAGTTCTCGCATCCATCGATCGTCACACTCGTCGATCGGGGGCGAGACGCCGGCGGGCTGATCTACGTGGTGATGGAGTACGTCAAGGGGGCGACGCTGCGCCAGATGCTCAAAGCGGAGACGCTGACCTTCGGCGACTTGTTGCAGATCTTCTGCCATACGTCGGGTGCGTTGGCCGAGATTCACGACCGGGGCATCGTCCACCGGGACGTCCAGCTCGACAACATCATGTTGTCCCGGCGCGCCGACGATCGGTTGCAGGTGACCCTGTTGGATTTCGGGGTCGCCAAGCCGTTCTCGGCTGCTCAGCACTGGGATCTGACGACCGACGCGGACGTCGCAGGCACTCCGGGGGTGATGGCTCCGGAAGTCGTCGATGCCAGCCCCCCCATGCCCGAGAGTGACCTCTACAGCCTCGGGGTGCTCCTCTATGTGGCGCTGGCTGGCGAGCGCCCCTTCGAACCCGCCGAGGACCTCGAGGCGCTCCGCGCACACAAGTTCCGCCAGATTCCGCCGCTCGAGC
>JBDGRG010000158.1:0-1879 GCA_042218355.1 Bradymonadaceae bacterium | reverse complement strand
CTCGAGGCCGACGCCGTGAGCACGGCGACCTTCGAGGAGCTGGAGGCGGAGTTCGCGGAGGCCGAGGACAAGATCGCGGCCCTGCGGGACGCCCACGAGTCCCTCACGGAGGCAGCGGCACCGAAGGAGGACCTCGAGGCACTCCGCGCACACAAGTTCCGCGAGATCCCGCCGCTCGAGCCGAGGGCCGCCAGTTATGTTCCCGACGAAATGATCAACCTGACCGAGGGGCTGCTCGCGAAGGATCCGCACGAGCGGCCGGCTCCGGCGTCGATGGTCCAAAATCGCTTGGAAGTGGCCTGGCACGAGGCCTGGCAGCGGGGAGTGATCGAGGCGCCCTACCGCCCGGGCTCGGAGGTCGTGCCCGACGAGCGAGAGGTGTCCGACTCCGTCGAGATCGACTGGGAGCCCAAACGGGATGCGCCGCTTCCGAAGGCGCCCCTCCAGCCGCTTCTTCGGTTCATCTTCGGGGAGGAGCCACTGATGGCTCCGAGCACGGTGGTGACCTACCTGGCCGGGATTCTGATCATTCTCGTGGTCGTGGTCCTCTATCTGGTCTTTCCCGATTTCGTCCAGGTTATTCTGAACTGATCGGCGGCGATCAAGATCGGTTTTCGTCGGGATAGAGCGACCGTCGGTATTCGACGCATTCCAGGGGGTGGTCGTCCCAGTTTTTGGTGTCCTCTTTCCCGGTCGCCTGCCAGCCGGACGATTCGTAGAATCCCCGAGCCCGTTCGTTGTCCGCCAGCACCCAGAGGTTGGCGCGCTCGAACCCGAGGGTTCGCATTCGAACGACCGCGATACCGTCCAGGGCCGATCCGATGCCCCCGCCCCAGTGTTCCGGGTCGACGTACAGTGCGTGAAGTTCCCCGAGGTCGTCGGCCGTATCCTCGTCGCGACAGTCACCGAAGACACAGAATCCGACCGCATCGTCCTCTCGAGTCGCCAGCCAGGCCTCGCGGGTGTCCGTCGGTTCGAGTGCTCCGACCCACTCTCGGGCCTGCTCGTCGGCGTCGAGAGCGTCGAGTTTCTGATCGGGAAGGGTGCCGTTGTACGCCTGTCTCCAGGAGGCGACCTGCACCTCGGCGACGGCCTCTGCGTCGGCCTCGTCGGCGAGTCGGATGTCGAAGACTCCGTAGTGATCCATCGCTCGGCTCCCGTGTCGGGATTCGAGGGTCCGTGTCACTCGATTCAGTCGATTCGCACGATCCGTCTGTCGACGAATCGTCGTCCATGCTTCTAATCGGCATCGGCGATCGATGCCACCCGCGGCCGCTGTCTCGGCCGGCGGGACGTGCAGTTGGCTCGCCCGGTGAGCCAATCCATCGTATCGGCGGGCGCCTCCCAGCGTCGAGAGTGCATCGCTTCTGGAGGGGCGGTAACTCTGCGACGGGGGACTCTCACAGATGATCGGGGGCTGCTGGAGGGGGGGCTCTGAAAGGGGCCCTCCTTGCCGTTTCGCCTCGCTCCGACCGATCACTCGTGAATGCTACCGATCCTGGCGGGATGTTCGACCGTGAGGCATCGGCCCGCGCCGACATCCCGATCACGATCGTGAAGGGGGGGATCTGTGGCGTCCGGCCGCAGGGATGGCTATCGAGCATTTGAGCGATTGAGCAATGGAGCCACGACCGCCCCCCAGAAACCTCCGACTTCCGATCTCCGATCCTCGTTCTCTGCTCCCGCACCTCGACAAACTCGAACGTCCGCTCCGGCGTCGCACATCGCACCCCGGAACCCGCCCGCGCGACCGAATTCGACGCAACGCTCGGCGTCGAAACGACGATCATGAACATGGAGGGGGTTGTCTCGGCGTCCGGCCGTTCGCGCGGTTGAAGCGGCTCGACCCATCAGGGGCGGGGGACGCCGCCACCCGCGG
>JBDGRG010000157.1:3695-12233 GCA_042218355.1 Bradymonadaceae bacterium | reverse complement strand
ATCGATCTGACCCGTCGCATCAGTAGGGAACTCGGCGAACGTCGGCCCGGCGGCCGATCCGCGCCCACAATTCAACCGGAGCATAGTCAAATCGCCCCCATCGATCAAAACCGAGTTGACGTAACATCCCGACGTCGGGGGCTCGGACCCGTTGTCCTCCCGCCGATGCGTGCATACGTTCTCGGGGACCCACGAGTCACGTCGCTACTCGACCCGACGAGAGGAGAATCGATGGAGTCCGTCTCGTTCCGCGGAGGAAGCGCACCTGCACTCGGGTTCGGCACCTGGCAGATGACCGGCGACGACTGCCGCGAGGGCGTCGAACACGCCCTCTCGCTGGGCTATCGCCACGTCGACACCGCCCAGGTGTACGAAAACGAGCGCGAGGTCGGCCGGGCACTCGACAACGCCGCCGTCGATCGCGACGAGGTCTTTCTGACGACGAAGGTCTGGCGGACGAATCTCGAGCGGCGGTCGGTGCTGCGGAGTACGGAGAAGAGCCTCGAGCGGCTCGGAACCGATTACGTCGATCTGCTGTTGATCCACTGGCCGGTGCCGGAGGTGCCCGTCGAGGAGACGCTCGACGCGATGATGGAGCTGAAGCGCCAGGGGAAGACCCGTTTCCTGGGCCTCAGCAATTTTACCCCGGACCAGGTCGAGGAGGGGCTCGACCACGCGCCGGTCGCGGCCAATCAGGTCGAGTACCATCCGTTTCTGTCGCAGGACGGGGTGCTGGAGGTCGCCCGCGACCACGACATGATGGTGACCGCCTACAGTCCACTGGCCCGCGGCCGCGTCGCCGACAGCGAGGTGCTGCAGGAGATCGGCCGGCACCACGCCAAGGCCCCTGCGCAGGTGGCGCTTCGCTGGCTGGTCCAGCAGGAGAACGTCGCGGCGATCCCCAAGGCGAGCTCCGCCGACCACCGCCGCGAGAACCTCGAGATCTTCGACTTCGAGCTGAGCGGCGACGAGGTCGACCGGATCGACGACCTGCGGCGCGGCGAACGGCTGATCGATCCGGGGTTTGCGCCCGAATGGGAAGAAGGACGAGTTATGAATTATGAATGATGAATTGAGAATTATGACTGACGAGAGGCGAGACGCGAGAGGCTAGACGCCGGGGGGGGTGCGTCGGTGCGGGTGGGCTTCTGTACCAGACAGGGTACGAGTAGGTACTGAAGTATCGAGGGACCGAGGTACTTAGGGTTACGGGGGTTCGTGATAGGTTCGGAGCGATGTGAGCGAGTCGGACGAGATGCGAGACGCGCCGGCCGGCGGTGCTTTATCGGCGATCGGTCGTCGAGTGGTCGAGCCGGAAACCCACGACCATCGCCGTCCGACGGGATTGAAAGCACTGCGCCGCGATCGCCGTTCGACGAGCCCGAATCGAGCGCCATTCCGGCCGGCGGTGCTTCAGCGCCGCCGGCTGCCGCTGACCGCCGGACAGGCGGCGGCTTCAGCCCCGTGGAAGACGATCGGCTCGGCGGATCGGGGCGACAGCTAATCCGATTCGACCAGCTGCAACAGCGGCGGCAACAGCACCAGAGTCGCGACCAGACATCCCGCCACCGTCACGCTTATCAGCTCGCCGAACCGGCGGACCGGGACGAACGAACTGAAGAGCATCACGCCGAAGCCGAGCATCAGGGCGACGTAGGTCAGGACGATGGCGCGGCCGGTCCGTCGGACCGACCAGGCGATCGCCTGGCGAGTCGTCGGCCGCCGGTCGCGTTCCTCGCGATACCGCGCCAGCAGATGAATGGTGCCGTCGACCGCCAGCCCGATGCTGACCGAGAAGATCACCGCGCTGGCGGCATTGATCGGAATCCCCCGCACCGACATGTACGCCATCGCGGCGAACAGCGGAAAGACGTTGGGCGGCACGCTGATCAATCCGAGCCGCAGATCCCGGAGGACGAGCGTCAAGAAGCCGAAGATGATGACGAAGGCGAGTCCGACACTCCACATCAGGTCGTGGATGACCACGCGAAGCCCCCGAGAGCCGACGTAGGCATCGCCGGTGAACTCGACCTCCAGGCTCTCCATGCCGCCGAACAGCTCGTCGATCCGCCCCCGGAGCTGCTCGACGAACGCCAGCGTGCGGCGGGCCCCGACGTCTTTCAGCTCGATCGTCAGGCGCGCCCGACGGTGATCCGGCGTCAGATAGCGCCTCAACGGATTGTCCCCTCGCCCCTCGAACATCGCCGCCAGCCCCCGGACCATCCGCCGGTTCGGGAACGTCGCGCGGCGGCGCTCGGGGTCCCCGGTCGACAGATACCACGCCTCGTGGAGGTAGTCCGTCGGGCCCATCGTCTTTAACACGGGCGGCCGCTCGGCCGCCCACGCCTGCAGGCGGTCGAGGCGATTGAGGAACGCGGGGGTGAGCAAATCACCGCCCTTCTCGGTTTGGAAGCTGACCTCGAGCGGGCGGACGCCGATCAATTTTTCCTCGATCAGCTGGGTCGTCCGGTAGACCGGGTCCTGGGGATCCAGCTGATCGAGCACCGCGTTGTCGACGTCGGGGAGACCATTCCACGCGAGTACACCTGCGACTGGAGCGACGGCCAGTGCCGCGCCGACGAGCGGGTGGCCCAGCGACGCGCGAACCGCCGACGCGAGCCCCTCTTCGAGCAGATCGGCCGAGTCCTCGGTCGAGATCGACTCCGCCGGCTCGAAGAGCGGCAACAGGGCCGGGACCAGCGTGACCGTCGCGACGTACACCAGAAGGATGGCCACCGCAGCGGTGATGCCGAACCGGCGGAGGATTTCGGTGTTCGAGACCGCCAGCGACCCGAAGCCGACCGCGGTGGTAAACGACGTCAGGAAACAGGCGACCAACATCTGACGGAGGGCCGCGCGAGCGGCCAGCTCGCGGTCGTCCGTGCCCGCAATTTCCTCGCCGTATCGGTGAATCAGGTGGATGGCGTCGGTCAGGCCGATCACGACGACGAGGATCGGCACGATGTTGTTGACGACGTTGAACGGCTCGCCGACCGCCGCCATCCCGCCGACGACGGTGACGGTCGACAACGCGACCGCCCCGAGCGGCAGCGCCACTGCGGGCAGCCAGCGGAACGCCAGCAGGAGCAACAGCAGCGAGATCCCGATCGCGGCGGGGAGCATGACGGTCTGGTCCGCTCGCATCCGGCGAATGACGGCCGTCCGTACGTACGGCAAGCCGGCCAGCCGGACCCGATAGCCGTCCGGGGGCGAGTGCTCGTCGATCCAGTGCTCGAAGTTCGAGACGACCGCCTCGATATCGGCGTTCTTCCGGACGCTGTCGTCGAAGACGACCGCCACTGCCGCCAGCGTGCGATCGTCGCTGACGAGGCGCCCCTCGATCAGCGGCGAGTCGGCCAGGACCTCGCGCAGCCGTCGGGCCTCCTCGGCCTCGACGGTTTTTCCCTGGACGAGGGGACCGAGCTTCACCGACGAGCCGGCGAATCGCTCGAGCGCCCCCAGTGCGGACAGCAGACCGACGCCCCCGCTCCGGTCCGCTCCGGCCGACGCGTCCCCGGGTGCCGGCCGCCGCGGAATCGAGGAGACCGTGGGGCTCTCGACGCGTTCGACCCGGTCGCTCCGGCGTGCGCGCCGCGACAGCCGGTGGAGATACTCGAGTGAGTTGCCGTCGAGCACGTCCTCCCCCTCGACGAGCAGCAGCAAGACCCCGTCGGTCTCGCCGAAGGCCTGGCGAAACTCGCGGGCGACCCGCTCCTGGTGCTCGAACGTCGCGAACAGATCCGACGGCGTGAAATCCGCCCGCAGATCGGGGATCTGCGTGGCGAAGAGAGCGGCGACGAGCGAGAGGGTCCCCAGCACCCACCAGCGACGCCGGACGATCCACTCGGCGATCCGGTCCAACACGTCGTCCACGTCTCGAAATCCCGTCGGAGCATCGAAGGGAGACGTCGGTCGGCAACGCGGCGCGACGGAGCCGGTGTGATCCAACCCCGTGGGAGGAAGCCCCAGAGGACGCTGAAAGAAGCGTGTCCGGAGCTCCCAGCTCCGAGCGGACGGTCGGCTCGGGGCGCTGGAAGCGCGGTCGACACTGTCGTCGGCCGGCGCAGACGGCTCCCACGGTTTCCGATCGGACCCGGACGCATCGCAGCCCCGGCCCGTCTGGCGCGCCGGCGCGACGATGGGACTGCGCCACCTCGAGTGCAACCGATTCGCCCGGCGGTGGAGCCGGCGCCCGTTGGATGTTACGGAGTGGCGCCGTTCGCGAGACTCGACGTCGCGAGGCGATGAGCGACGATCCCTTCTTCATCGACGGTGCAACACTCGAGGCGATCCGCCGGACGGCGCGGCGGGCCGAGGACGGCTGGGGGCGACGCCAGCAGATAACCGACGGTCTGACGGCGCTGCACGGGCTGGTCGCCCGTCTGGTCGCCGCCGGGCGCGCGCTGGACGAGTCGATGCACCGGGCGTATCGCGAGCAGTCGATCCGGGAGCCGGTTTACATCGTCGCCAACCCCCGCAGCGGTACGACCTTCCTCCACCGGCTGCTCTCCTCGGACCGGCGCTTCACCCATCTGAAGTTGTACGAGACCCTCTTTCCGTCGGTGTCACTGCTGAACGCCATCCGCGGCGCCGGCGAACTCGACGATCGGCTGGGCGGAGTGCTGCAGACCGCCGTCGACCGGATCGAGGAGGAGGCGTTCGCCGGATGGGAGTCGATCCATCGGGTCGCGTTCGACGAACCCGAGGAGGACGAAGGGCTGTTCGTCCTCATGCTGCTCTCGCCGGCGGTCTATCTGCTCTGTCCGGAGGTCGCCGACGTCCCACGTCCGAGGGCGATCGACGATCTGGACGGCGAGACCCGCCGGCAGGTCGTCGAGTATTACCGCGACTCGCTCAAACGCATCCTGCACGCCCGGGACGCCCAGGGCCGGTTTCTCGGCAAAACCGTGCTGGCACCGGGCCGGATCCGGACCCTCCGGCGGGCGGTGCCCGACGCCTCGTTCGTCCATCTGGTGCGACATCCCTACCGTGCGATTCCCTCGTTCGTCAGCATGTTTCGACGGCCGTGGCGCACGCACTCGCCCGACATCGAGGACGACGATCCGAGGACGCGGCGCCTGGGCGACCTGGCGATCGATTACTACCGACGGATGTACGAGGCACGAGACGAGATCCCCGACGACTCGATGACGACCTTCCGTTTCGACCGGATGGTCGACGATCCGCTGGGGACCGTCGAGGCGATCTACGACTGGCTCGGACTCACCTCGACCGACGAGACTCGCAGCCGAATGGTCGACCGGATCGAACGGCGCAGACGCGAGGGGCGCGATCACGACTACTCGCTCGACCAGTTCGGATTGCGCCGAGGTGAAATTTACGGACGCCTCAAGGACGTCTTCGAGGAGTACGACTTCGAGCCCTGACGGAGACTCGCCCGATGGACATCTTTTACTTCGCGTACGGATCGAACCTCGACGCGTCGCGGATGCACCAGCGCGTCCCCGCCGCCGAACCGGCCGGGCTCGCGCGGCTGGAGAACTTCGCGCTGGCCTTCGGCGGGCACAGTCCCCACTGGAAAGGAGCGCCGGCGACGGTGGTCCCCGACGAAGAGAGTGCGGTCCCGGGGCGTCTGTACCGGATGAGCCGGTCGGAGACCTACATCCTCGACTACTACGAGGGCCATCCGTTCCGCTACGAGCGCCGCCGGGAGACCGTCGAGCTCGACGACGGCGACACGACGACTGCCTACGTCTACGTCAAGGAGATCGACGGGAACTTCGCCACGCCGCCCGAGGAGTATCTCGAGGTCCTCCAAGGTGCGTACGAGGACTTGGGACTCGATTCGGCGACGCTGGAAGAGGCACTGCAACGCTCTGGCGGGTATGAGAGGTACTGAGGTGTTGGGGGTTGCGACGTGGCCAGCGCTCCCCAGCTCCCGTCATAATTCATAACTCATAACTCATCATTCATAACTCATCATTGCTACAGCCCTCGGTCGTGCAGGTAGGCGACCAATTTGCGGTAGAAGGCGAGGTAGTCCCAGTCGTTGTCCCCCCCGGGTGCGTCGCCGGCGAGCTGGCCGACCTCGTCGTAGTGATCGGCGGGAATACAGCCCAGGAAATGCCCCCATTTGGCCTCGCTGACCCGGACCAGGCCGTCGTTCGGATACCGGTCGTCGGCCCCGATGCCGTCGGCGAGTCGCTCGGTCGCCCGGAAGAGCGGATCGACGGGATCGCGCGTCCATCGCCATTTGCGGACGAAGGGGGGAGAATCGAACGGATCGCAGACCTTCCGACCCAGGTGGCCGTCGGAGCGGCCGGCGATCGACCCGTACCAGACCCCGTCTCGGTTGTGGTACTTCCCGTTGAATTTCTCCATCGCGTCGGTGGAGATCTCCCGCAGCGGTTCGATCAGCGTCGCATCGGCCCCGGCCTTTTCGTACACCGGGGCGCCGAAGATCCGGATCAACCCGTCGACGACCTCCCGGAGCAGCGGATAGTCGATCAGCCCCAGCACGACATCGGCGAGCACCACTCCTCGATTCGGGGACGAAATGGTCACCACGGAGGCGATCAGGTCGGGACGTTCGTGCGCCGCGTATCGCGCGTCGATCCCCCCCTGTGAATGGGCGATGACATTGACTCGATCGGCGGGGTGCCCACCGACGATCTTCTCGATCTGTCGAAGCAACTGCTCTCCGCGCCGCTTCGAGCTGGCGAATGGAGCGACCTCGGTGACGAAGACCGTCTCCCCGGCGCGCTCGAGCGCCCTCTCGACCTCGTAGAAATACGAGAGCTGGTCGGCTTCGGTCAGGTGCTCGAATCCACCCATGCCGTGGGCGAGCACGACGGGATACGGCCCCTCGGGGCCCGCGTCGGCTGTCCCGGCGTCCGGCGCGCCGACCTCTGCAGCGACATCCGCCAGCCGACCGTCGGGCGCGGCGTCGCTGCGCCCCCCCGCGGTCCCGTCGGCGTCCATTCCCCCCGGCCCCGGCACGAATCCGTCGTTCGAGCATCCGACCGTACAGCTGACCGACAACAGCGCGGCGACGACTGCCGCCCACCGCCCCGAGAGTTGCGCCGTCTCGACTCGTCTCATCGCGTCACCGCAAGGGGATCAGTCGGTCGACTCGCCGCGGAGCTCGAAATCCTGAAATTCGAAGCCCGGCACCGTCACACAACCGACGAGCGCGTATCCGGCCTCGCCAGAGGCAACCTCCGCGCGTTGCCAGGCCCGCGCCGGGACGGCCGCCTGGAGGCGCTCGTCGGTCCCCAGGACGTGTCGCCGCACGGGCGCCGATTCGGTCGGCTGGATCTGAAGTTCGAGTGGATCGCCGAGCTGATGGAGCCAGATCTCCTCGGCGCGCAGGCGATGCCACTCCGAGGTCTCTCCCTCCGGGAGGAGGTAGAGAATGGACGACGCCGCCCGCCGCCCCCCCGGAATGCCGTCGAGCGATTCGCCGGGTATCTGGCGGTCCGCACGCCAGGTTTCCCGGTAGTACCCGCCCTCCGGGTGCGGGTCGAGCTCGAGCCGTTCGATCAGCTGGTCGATGGGGGGTGACGTCATACCGATCTCGGTCGGGCGCTCGCCGTTGACAGTCGGTCGGAGTCCGCCCGTCAGTGTAAGGATCCGACGGGGCGTTGACCACGAGGGGGCCGGCCCCGCCGTGCGACGGGCGTCCGTGAGTGCACTCCAGGTGCGCGCAGCAGGCTGGACGGCGACTACATGTTTCGTCGGTGCGGTGGGCTGGATGGCCACCGCGCCGAGGCGGTTCGCGGTGCGTCCGACCGCATCCGTCGACCGCTATCGGACAAATCGACCGGACTCGCGGACGGAGTCAGCCTTCGGCGGCCGCCTTTCCACCGTCCGGGGCAACCCACGCCGCCCAGCAATAGGCAAACGTCACCGGCAGGATCAGTGCCATCGACTGGTAGTTCTGCTGATCGAAGCTGGGGAGCACCTTCAGGAGGACGCCCAGCGTGCCGGTGATCGCCAGAAAGGTCCAGCAGCGGCGCAGCCAGCCGACCGACCGACTCCAGCCCCGCCAGGCCGCGACCCCGACCGGAGCGGCGGCGAACATGACGGGGTTCGACAACCAAAGGTTCTCGTTCCAGTAGGTCACGTCGTGGTCGGTTCCGATCATCATCAGCATCAGCACCAGACCGAGCAGGCCCAGCGTCGTGCCGACCAGTGCGTTCGCCCCTCCGAAGACGGCGCGCGCCCTGCTCGGATCGTCGGCACGCCGCCACCGCCAGGCGGCCCAAGGGGCGGGCGCGGCGAGCAGCAGCCCCAGAACGAGCGCGCCCGGCCAGTGCGGCGGGGCGCGATCGGGGATCTCCGGCCGGCTCGATTCGTGATAGACCACCGTCTTCCGGACCAGATCGACCATCTCGCCGTTCCGCTCGTAGCGCAGGTCACCCACGTGGTTCATCAATTTGCGGGGGAGGAACATCGCATCCCATTCCCGAATCGGCTGGTCGATGACGTCACTCTGCAGAAAGTTCATCAGGAACTCCATCACCGGGTATCGGTACGTGTATTTGCGGGTCAGCTGCCGATACGTCAGCTCGGAGG
>JBDGRG010000157.1:0-3685 GCA_042218355.1 Bradymonadaceae bacterium | reverse complement strand
CGCCCCGTCGACGGCGCGATCGATGATGTCGCGGGGCCGGGTCGAACAGTTGTCCCGGTAGTGGTGATACAGATACTCGCGGTTCGCCGGGCGGACGTTCCAGGCCAGATAGTCGGCCACCTCCATCCGGGCCTTCGGGGGGAGATTCAGCTTCTGGATCCAGACCCAGCGGTCGTTGAACTTGTAGAATTTCAGTGTCCGCTCGACGGGTTGCGAGGCGACCCACAGCGTCAATCGACCCAGCGCAAACTCGACGAGCACCGTCCCGTCGAAGTCGAACATACCGTAGTTGTAGAGTCGCTCGACCCCGCGTTCGGTATCCTTCACCACGATGGCCGTGTGGCCGAACCAGGTCGGGACGGCGTCCCCCGGGCCGAAGGTCACCAGCTCGATGGCGAGGTCGCCCGGTTCGCTCTGACCCGTCACCCAGGGCGGGCGTTGGGCCGCGGCCGGCGAGGCCGCCAGCGAGAGGAGACCCGCAACCGCCAGCGCGGCGAGGAGGGCGCGCACCCCCGATCCCGGGGACCCGAACCGAGCCCCCGGCGGATGTTCGGTCGTGTCGAACATCATCTGACCGTCCTCAGGAGGTATGAGTTATGAATTATGAGTTATGAATTATGACGGGAGGTGTCGCGAGGAGACGAATCGCACCTACGGCTCGGAGCACACGCCGACAGCTCGGAAGCTCTCGCTACGTCGCACACCCCACCCTCCTCGATACCCCGATATCTCGATACCTCACATGCCACCAGAGCTGTGAAGCTCTGGCTACGTCGCACACCCCCGGTCCCACTCGATCCCTCACGACCCACGTCAAAACGTGTACCCGAGGTGAAAGTGCAGATTCCCGATCGACTCCCCGCGGCGGCGGTCGAGGACGATCGCGTAGTCCAGAAGGACCGGAAACTGGCCGCCGATGACGTATCGCAGCCCGAGGCCGGCGGAGTGACGGAGTTTGCGCGCCCAGTTCCCACCAGCGAAGGCGTCCCGGTAACAGCCCCGCTCGTTCCCCGGACCATCCGGGAAACAATCCGCCAGGAGGCCAGTATCGAAGAACGTCGCCCCCCGCAAGTCGATGCTCGCGATCAGCGGATACCGCAGTTCGACGGAGTAGTTCAGCATGAACTCCCCGCCCGGGTCCGCCCGGCCGACCGAACGGATCGCGTTGTTCTGGAAACCGCGAACGGTCCCCGCGCCCCCCAGATAGAAGACCTCGTCGAGGGGGACCGGCTGCTCGCGGCCCGAGACGGGCACGATCTGGCCGAAGCGGAACGTCTGGCTGAAGACGAGGTCGCTCCAGAACGGGTGATAGGACTTGCCCGTGAAGCCGAGCCGAAAGTACGAGTCCTCGAGGGTATCGACCGAGGGGGACAGCGCGTCGCCGGTCACGTACTGGGGCTTGAACCGCAGGTAGTATCCCTTCTTCGGGTTCAGCGGGCTATCCCGTCGATCGAGGGTCAGCTCGGGGATCAGTTTGCCGGTGAACCGCCGGGGCGAGAAGATCCGCTCGCCGTCGACGCGCGGACCGCCGACCGGCCAGATCGCGCTCTGCTTCCCCTCCAGGCCGAACCGGACGTAGAACCCGCGCAGCAGCTCGACCAGTTCCTTGCGCAGTTCGAGCCGCAACCCCCACTCCTCGCGGAGCAATTCGTCGTTGGTCACGCCGAGCAAGTCGATGAAGTAGAACGGTCGGACCGTCAACGACAGCTTGTCGACGCCGAGCGCACGCTTGAGAAAGCGGCGGTCCCGATAGGCGAATTCGGCGCCGAAGAGATAGTCGATCGACCGGAACTGGGGGCCCGCGCTGTCCGAGACCGCGGCGCCGCCGAATCGGGACAGCTCGACCATGTCGGCCGCTCCGAAGATCCGCGGGCGAATCTCGTCGGCGATGCCCAGGAAGTTTCGGTCGGTATACTGGACCTCGCCGGTCGTCAGCAGCTGGGGTCGATCCCCAAACACGTCCCGGCCCTCGAGGCCGAATTTCAGGTCGAAGAACCGATTTCGGCTCTCCTCGACCTTCACCGAGACCGCGGCACTGCGCGTCTCGGCCTCTTCGCCGGATGCCGATTCGTCGACGCCGATGCCGTCGATGCTGACCGAGTCGAAGATCCCGAGCGACCGGAGATTGCGCTGGCCCTCGAGCACTTCCTGTACGTCGAAGATGTCGCCCGGAGCCAGCGGGATCTCGCGGAGAATGGTCGCACGCTCGGTGTGGAAATTGCCGAGGACGAGAAATTCACCGGCGCTGATCAGCGGGCCCTCGTCGGCCCGGTGGACGACGCGGACGGCCCGTGCATCGCCCACTCCCCCGCGCTTTCGACACGCCTCGCCGCCGGCTCGCTCGGCCACCCGGCGGCAGACGTAACGGCGATGCTGCTCGGAAGCCCACCCGCACCGGTTCGCCAACACCTCGAGCGTCTTCGCGACGCATCCGCGCGGGAAATCGGGAGCCCGGCAGGGCACCTCCTCCCCGTCGAGGGTTTCACAGGTCGTCTCCACCGTGGCGAGCGGATATCCCGCCGAGGCGTACAGCTGCAGAAGACGTGATCGGTCGGCTCGGACACGCACGGGGACGAAGGGGCCACCCGATCGCGTCTTCAGCCGCTTGGAGATCCGTCCGCGCGCGAGGCTGCGGACCCCCACGTACCGGACGGAGTCGGCGACCGTCCGGTCGCCCTCCTCGATGTAGATATGGAGTCGGAGCTGGTCGCCCTCCAGAATTTCGAGCTCCCAGCGAGTGACCCGGGCCCGAAGATACCCGTGTCGTCGATAGACCTCCTCGAGCGTTCGCAGGTCGTTGAGGAGCTGTTCGGTCTGCAGAAACCCACCGGTCGAGAAGAGTCGGAACGACTCGGTTCCCATCTGATCGAGCAGCTTCCGCCGCGACAGTGCCGAACGGCCGTGGAAACGGATTCCGGCGATCGTCAGCTTCGGCCCCTCCTCGATCTCGAAGACGAGCTTCCGATGGAGGCGATCGTCGACGGACTCGCGCCCCTCGACCTCGGCGAGCGGATAGCCGCGCGTCTCGTACAGCTGTTCGATCGACCGCTCGGCCCGATCGATCGCCTCCCCGTCGACGTACCCGGACTCCACGAAGGGCAGTTCTCGTCGCAACTCCGCATCGCGAAAGACGTCGCTGCCCTCGAAGTTCAGCTCCCAGTGCGGCCCCTCCCGGACGTCGACGAGGATGGTCACACACCGCCGGTCGGGATGGCGCTGGACGGTACTGTCCAGCACCCGCGCCTGAAAATAGCCCTGGCGTCGATAGTGGTGGACCAGCGCGTCGGCGCCCTGTTCGAGCGTCTCCGCCGTATACCGCGGGGGGATCAGGCGAAGCCAGCGAGAGAGGATCGGCAGCGAACTGAGAAGACGCTGACGGGCCGTCGCATAATCGAGCGAGCGCAACCCGCGGATGCCGATGTCGCATATCCCGAAGCGCCGGCCGCGATCGATTTTGAACGTGATGTCGACCAGTTTTCGACGCGGGGAGACCTCCTCGACGACCATCTCGATCTCGGTGCCGAAGAACCCCGCCTTCTCGAAGGCCGACTCGAGACTGCGCAACTGGGCGTCCTTCTTGGCCGGATCGCCCCGGTAGATTTGCCCGGGCCGATAGGAGAGGAGCTTCCGCAGATCGGACCGGAAGGGAGGGGGTTTGACCCCGTCGAACTCGATCTCCCGGATA
>JBDGRG010000156.1:2727-3635 GCA_042218355.1 Bradymonadaceae bacterium | reverse complement strand
TTTCTTCGTGCCTTCGCGTCTTCGTGGCCTGTCAATCGCACGCCTGAACAATTACGAGCCGTCGGACGGGAGCGGCGCGAGTTGACACGTCGAATCGAGCTGCGATAGCGGAACCAGAGCAACGTTCTTCGACGCAGTCCTACGAACAGGAGGAATCATGACCTTCGTCATCACCGAGCCGTGCCAGGGGACGTGCGACACGTCGTGCGTCGAAGTCTGTCCGGTCGACTGTATCCACGGCCCCATCTCGGTCGAGGAGATCAACGAGATCCAGGCGGCCGGTGAGGACGAAAAGCTCGAGGACGTCCAGCTGTACATCGATCCGATCATCTGCATCGACTGTGGTGCCTGCGAGCCGGAATGTCCGGTCGAGGCGATCTATCCCTCAGAGGACGCCGTGCCGGACAAGTGGAAACATTGCATCGAGGAGAACGCCGAGTTCTTCTCGTAGCAGCTGGTCGCCCGTGCCGGAGAGTCGACCGTGACGCGGTGACCGGCCGGTCCGTCGTCGCGGTGCTGCGTCGCGGTCGCGCATCCGCAGCGAGGGCGAGATGTCTCCATCCGCCAAAGCCGTCCTGTCGGTGGCGGTTCTCGCTGCCGCCGGTCTGGCGGTCGCCTGTGCCTGGTGGGGTTGGACCGGGCACGGTATCTACCATCCGGACGAAATCTATCAGGCTCTCGAGCCGGCCCACGAACTCGTCTACGGGTACGGTCTGACGTCGTGGGAGTGGCGGGTCGGGGCGCGAAACTACGCGCTGCCGGGGCTGCTCTCGGCGGGGTTCGGTCTCTCGACACTCCTGGGGCTCGATCGTTCGCCGCTCCACATCGCGCCCGTGACCGCACTGGTCTCTCTCCTGACGGGCGCCACCGCCCTGGGAATCTACCGGTTGTCACGTGCCATCGGGGCG
>JBDGRG010000156.1:2238-2717 GCA_042218355.1 Bradymonadaceae bacterium | reverse complement strand
ACCCGCGATCATCGGTGTGTTCCTCTTCGCCGGGTCGCCGCTGGCGGTCTACTTCGGTCATCGGCCGTTTGCCGAGGTCGTCTCGGCTCCCTTCGTCACCTGGGGGCTGGCGCTGGTCGCCGCGTCGGCGGGTACGGACCAATCCCCTCCCCATCGGTGGAGGATCGGGTTCGTCGCCGGTGCGTCGCTCCTCGGATTCGCCGTCCTACTGCGACTGCAGAATGCCGCCTTCGCCGCCGTCCTGCTGGCCGTCTACCGGTGGGAAGGCAGGCAGCGGGCCTATCGAGCGGCGCTCGACGTGCTCGTCGTCTGGGCGCTGATCTACGGGGCGGTCGACTGGATCGCCTGGGGGCTTCCCTACCAGTCGGTGGGCGCCTACCTGCACTTCAATCTCGGGCTCGGGGGGACCACCGCGTACTACGGGTCGAGCGCGTTCGGCGCGTCGCGGAGGAGGCCGGGGTCGGAATCGACGGCGCGGT
>JBDGRG010000156.1:0-2228 GCA_042218355.1 Bradymonadaceae bacterium | reverse complement strand
GCCATCTTTTCGTCGGCCGGACCGGTGGCCGCCGCGACCGTCTTCGGTGCGGTCTTCGGCATCCGCCGCGCGCCGCGCCTGACGATCGTCGCCGGCGCCTTTCTGTTGCTCCATCAGCTGTTTCCCCACCGCGACCTGCGGTTCATCTATCCCGCCTGGCCCGCCGTCTGCGCGGTCGCCGGGCTCGGATTCGGATGGCTCTCTCGCCGCGATCGGGCGCTCCGGGGAGTCGTCTGTACGGTTCTCGCGGTCGGATGCATCGGGTTTACGGTGTGGAAGCTCCCACGACTGACGTTCGGCGACCTCCGACAGGCCGAGACCCTCGGCGTGCGGCCCGCGCGCTCGGCCCACGGCCTCCACGGAGACGTCAATCGCGTGCTCGCCAGGGCGGGGCGTCTCCCCGAACTCTGCGGACTAAAACTCCACCGCATCTTGGCGGTCGAGACGGGCGGACTGACGTATCTGCACCGCGACGTCCCGGTCTACCATCCGCTCCAGCCCGCTCCCTCGGAGGCCCACTACAACTATACGGTCGCGCGCGACTCCGCAGTCGAGGGTCGGGGCTCGGAAGAGATCGACCGAGTCCGCCGGATGGGGGAGACGAGCCTCGTGCGGACTGGTGGGACGAGCTGTGAGACGGATCTCGATTACCGCCCGCGGATCGATCGACCGGCGAAGCTCTCGAAGGGGGGCGACGCCGACTCGCCGCGGGTCAGTTCGACTCGTCGTCGACGGGCTGCCGCTCCAGGATCTTGAATTCGACCCGTCGGGCGCGGGCGAACTGCTTCTCCCGATCTGCGTCGTTCCCGTCGGCGGTCCGGGCGGAGTCGGCCGACTCGTCGGGCGAGGTCGACCGAACCTCGCCGTATCCGGTCGCCTCCAGGCGGTCGGGAGCGATTCCCGCCCGATGGATCAGGTACAGGCGGACCACCTTCGCTCGCTCCCAGGAGAGTCGCTGGTTGTACTGGCTCGCCCCCCGGCGGTCGGCGTAGCCGCGGATCTCGACTCTGCGGATCTCCGGGTTTTTTCTCAGCGCCTGGCCGACTTTCTCCAGCACCGCGTGTGACTGGGGTCGCAGGATGGCCCGGGCGGTAAAGAAGTAGAGCTTCTCCGAGATCTCGATCCGCTCTTCGGTGACGGTCGCCTCCGGAGCCCCCGGCACCGGGCATCCGCGATTGCTCGCGGGTCCGGCGCGTCGCGGGCAGCGGTCGCGGGTGTCGAGAATCGAGTCGTTGTCGTTGTCCGGGTCGGGGCATCCGTCGCGGCCTCGGACACCGTCGAAGTCCTCGGTCGCCTCCGCGCACTGGTCGCGGTCGTCGAGGATGCCGTCGCCGTCGTTGTCGAGATCCGGACAGCCATCCTGGTCGAGGAAGCCGTCGTCGTCCTCGGGGTGATTCGGACACGGATCGCGGCGGTCGGCCTCGCCGTCCTTGTCGTTGTCCGAATCGGGACACCCGTCGGAGTCGCGAAAACCGTCGACGTCCTCCGCAGTTTCGGGGCATTTGTCCTCGGAGTTGACGACCCCGTCTCCATCGAAATCCCGGTCGGGGCAGTCGGCGGGCGTCAGCTCCGACGGGGGGGAGGTACCCTGGTACTCGCACGGGCCCCCGGATGGCTGCGGTCGCCGTCGATAGGCGATCGACACGACCGCTCGGAGGTCGGGGGCCCCCACACCACGGACGACCCCGCGTCCGAGCGCGCCGGAGAGTTCGAGCCAGTCGAGGGGACGATACCGTCCTCCCAGCAGCAGTTCGCCGCGGCTGACGTCCGGTGCCTGCAGGGGGGCAGTCAGCCGCGTCGCGGATTCGAATGCCGCGCCGAGCCCCCACGAGGGGTCGGGGCTGTATTCGACGCCCGCGGCGGCATCGAGGCGGTGGCCGATCGACGTCGAACCGACGGCGGTCTCGGACTGCAGCGTGGCGCCGAGGTCGGCGGTCAGTCGCATCGGTCCGATGTCGCCCGTGACGCGCAGCGACGATCCCCCGCCGGGCGTCGACGGGCCGAGGTACGAATGGGAGGGCGAGGCGGGCAGCAGGCCGGAGACGACTGCGGCGACGGCGACGGGCGAGCGCTCGTGGGGCACGATTTCGACTGCGCCGTAGACCTCCGAGCGACCCAGTCCCGAGCTGGCGGTCGACCCGAGGCCCAGGCCCGGAGAGCGCGTCTGCTGATACGAGACGAACGGGACCGTGGCCCCGAGTTCGATCCGGTCGAACAGCCCGACCGCC
>JBDGRG010000155.1:13479-14569 GCA_042218355.1 Bradymonadaceae bacterium | reverse complement strand
CCGGTCGGGTCGCCGGCGACCGTCCCGAAGCCGTCGTCGGCCGGATCCTTCGGATTGGTGCCGTGTTTGTGGACCTCCACCGGGTCCGGCACGCCGCCGTCGTCGGCGTCGAGTTCACGAAAATCCTCGATGCCGTCGCCGTCGGAGTCGACGGCCGGCGTGCGCCAGTCGTCGTCACCGGCTTCAGCGCCGTCGGGGACGTCGTCGTTGTCCGAATCGAGGTCGAGTGCATCGACGAGTTCGTCGCCGTCGACGTTCGACGGTGACGCGGCCTCGGGCCCGACTTCCTCGCGATCGGCGATCCCGTCGCCGTCGGAATCCGGGGCCAGATGGTCGGTCCCGGCCCGGCGTTCGCCGCGATTGTCGAGTCCGTCGCCGTCGGGATCGGCGGTCAGATCGTCGAGCGAATCCAGGGGATCGGTCCGGTGGCGCTGGACCTCGATGCCGTCCTCGACCCCGCCACCGTCGGTGTCCGGTTCGACGGGATCCGTCTCGTTCGCGTCGATGTTGCCATCGGCGTCGGCGTCCTCGCTGCCGTCCTCCAGCCGGTCCCCGTCGGTGTCGCGCCGTCGCGGATTCGTTTCGGTCGGCTCGCGCCCGCCGTTGTGGTTCGCATCCTCCACGCCGTCCGGCAGCCCGTCTCCGTCGGTGTCGGCATCCGTCGGGTCCGTGCGACTTTCGGGGTCGTCGTCGTCCGCCTCGCCCACCTCGAGTGCATCGCCGAGCCCGTCGTCGTCGGTGTCGACGTCGAGTGGATCCGTTCCGAGACGTTCGACCTCTCGACCGTCCTCGAGCCCGTCGTCGTCGGTGTCGGGCACCAGCGGGTCGGTCTCGTCGCCGTCCCGTCGGCCGTCTCCGTCGGCGTCCTCCGTGCCGTCCTCGAGCCCGTCGTTGTCCGAGTCGGCCCGGACCGGGCTGGTCTCGCGATCGACAGCCCACCGGCCGTCACGGTTGGCGTCCTCCAACCCGTCGGGGAGTCCGTCGTCGTCCGTGTCGGCGTTGTTCGGGTCGCTGCCTCCGCCGGCGCCGTACGAGGCACCGTGCTCCGTGCCGTCGAGCAGGACGTCGTCGTCGGAGTCGGGGTCGCAGG
>JBDGRG010000155.1:12200-13469 GCA_042218355.1 Bradymonadaceae bacterium | reverse complement strand
GGCCGGCTCGTGGCCCAGGTCCGCGACGGCATTCAGGATCGCCTTGGTCTCCTTGCTGTTGTGGAGGCTCAGGACGCCCACCCTGACGGCCTCGTCGGAGTCAGGGTCGCAGGGGACGGTCCGGTTGACGACCTGGTCGCCGTTCTCGTCGGTCTTCGTGATTCGGTACTCCTCGACGCTGTCGAGGCCGTCGCTGTCCGGATCCTCCCGACCGTCCGAGGGATCGAGCGGATCGAGGTAGGTCGTGACCGATGGTTCGCAATTCGACGGACCCGAGTACTTCACTTCCCACCCGTCGTCCATTCCGTCGTCGTCGGTGTCGAAGTCGTCCGGATCGGTCTCGCCGGGCGCCCGTGCCCCGTCGCGGTCGCGATCCTCGCGACCGTCGCGCAGACCGTCCCCGTCGGTGTCGGCGTCGTTGCCGTCGGTTCGCGAGGCGGGGGCGGCGTCGGAGCGGAACCGACCCGCCCGCGTGGCGTCCGGATCGCGGTTGGAGGTCTCCGGCTGTCGTAGCCCTCGCTCCTGTCCGTCGCTGAGGCCGTCGCTGTCGGTGTCGAAGTCGACCGGGCTGGTGCCGCGGCGCACCCCCTTCCGAGTGAGAATCCCGTTTTCACGTCCGTCCAGGATGCCGTCGTCGTCGCTGTCGGCGTCGATCGGATCCGACTCGAAGTGATCGTCGCTGAACGTCAGATCGGTGCGGACGCCGATGGGCCCGACGTACCGCGCAGCGTCGATCAGAACCGTGTGCCTGCGGCGGTAGGCGGTTGTGAACAGCTGCTCGCCGCCGACGCTGACGTCTCGCCCATCGCCCTCCCCCGCTCCGCCGCCCGTCGGTCCGAACGGGGCGCGCAGACCCCCGTCGACCGAGACCGACGGCGTCCGGTCCCATCCGAAGAAGTAGGCCAGACCGAGATCGGTGTTCTCGACGGTCCCGGAGACCCGAACCCCGGCGCTGACGTTCTTCGGGCGTTCGTCGGGCACGCTGGTCGACCGGAGTACGCCCTGGAGTTCCTCGTACTGGCTGCGGTCGAAGACCCTCGCGGCCAGGGATTCGAGGGCCATCCGCCCCCCGATTCGCCGGTCTCCCCAGTGAGAGAGCGCGGTGTCCCGACCGAACAACCAGACCCGATCGGGAGCAAAGAAGGGCATCAGCACCACCTTCGCGGACCAGTCGGGTCCGACCCATCCCCCCTCGAAGCCGAATCGAGGCAGCGCGGCGGCGCCGCCGGACGTTCCCGCGCCCATGGCCAGGGCGCTCTGCCTCGCGGA
>JBDGRG010000155.1:8203-12190 GCA_042218355.1 Bradymonadaceae bacterium | reverse complement strand
CGAGAGATCTCGCCCGTTGATCACGGCCCCGGGGCGGATCAGTTCCGTGCGCCCCCACGGCACGAGCAGGTGGCCGACCCGGAAGGACCAGCGATCGGTGCGATGGAGCAGATAGGACTCGCCCAGGCGCGCCTCGAAAGCCGCGCGGGGCTGACGAGCATTGAAGAGGTAGTTCGGACCACCGGGAACGCGCTTGCCGGCGACCCAGTGTCGGACCGATCCGGCGATCGAGACTCGCGTCCTCGAGGAGAGCTGGTGGTCGAGTGCCAGGCCGATCGAGGAGTGCAGCTCGACGATGTCCTCGCCCGGCTCGGACCAGTCGGCATCGATCGACAGCGAACTGCTCCAGTCACCGCGCACGTCGACCGCATCCCCCGCCCCCGACGATTCGTTCCCGGAGCCCGTCTCCGCCGAACGGCGATCCGCACCCGCCTGCGCCGCGGGCGCCCGACCGGTGTCTCCTCCGGATCGGTTGGCGGGGTCGACGATCGTCTCCCCGGTATCGTCCTCCTCGCGGGTGCCGTCGTCGGTGTCGTCGCCGCCGGCCGTGCCCGACTCCGCGGATCGATCGCCGTCGCCCGGATCGTCCGACTCGCCGCCGACCGACTCGTTTGCCGGATCGGCGATCGTCTCCCCGGCCCGCCCCGGCACCGGCGCCAGGAGCATCGCGAGGATCAGACACCACGCCGCCGTCCGGGACCCGGGCACGTCACTCCCCCAACTGGTCCTCGGTAAAGGCGCTGTCGGGCAGATTCTGGTCCAGGCTCAACGATTTGACCTCGATCCGACTGTAGCCCCCGTTCTCGGAGGACATCTTCATCTGCTGGACGTACTGTCGCCCCCCGTCGGTGGTCTCGAGCCGCTCGACGAACAGTGTCTTCTGAAGTTCGCCGTCGTCCCCGTAGAATTCGGTGCGGATCGGCACGTAATCACCGGTTCGCACGAAGAGTCGCACCTTCGAGTACTCGCTGTCGGCGCCCGCCTCGGGCCGAGCGACGACGACGTGGACGTCGTACTCCCCGACGGACTTCGTCCCCTTGCGCTCGTACGTCGCCTCGCGCAGCGACCGCGATTCGAGGTCGTTGTAGGTGAAGTGCGATCCGAGAAACGAACCCTGTCGTTTGCTCCCCTCGATCCGGCGAGTGACGTCGAACGCCGGGACGTACATCCAGATGTCGTCCTTGCCGTCCGGATCGGAGACGAACAGAAAGGACTGTCCGTCGACGTCCGGCGGCGCCGTCAATTCGACCAGCGTGCGGGCGTCGCCGTCGACCTTCTTCGTATTGACGGTCATCTCGCGAACGACGCGCTCACCCTTCCGGTTTTCGACTGTCAACTTCAGCGTCGACCGCCCCTCGTCGACCTCGAGTGCGTGCTTGTCGAGCGCTCGACGAACCAGCTCCTCACCGGTCGTCTCGCCGTCGGCGTCGGACGATCCGCCGCCGGCGGACCCGTTGGATTCCGGGGACTCGTCCGACGCGGCGGTGCGTTCGGCCCCGCCCGCGGAGTCGCTCTCCTCCCCGGCCGCGGCCGACGCGGGCGAGAGTCCGATCAGCGCGAGGACCAGAAAGGCGACCGACGCCCGACGGTCATTCCTCGTAGGTCTCGAGAAATTCGAGGTCGAGTTCGTCCTGCTCCTCCGAACGTTCGAGTTTTTCGGCGAGTTCTTCGGGGCTGACATCGAGCGTCTCCTCGAGCGTGTGGATCCGTTTCGAAAGACGATCGATCTGTCCGAGCAGATCGCCGACGATCCGTTGGAGCGGGTCGGGAAGCTGGGCGTGCTCCAGATCCGGGATCTCCAGCGAGCGGGGCTGTTCCTTGGAGACGACGCGCCCCGGGATGCCGACCGATGCGCGCGCCGTCGCCGACGCGGACGGACCCGAGGATGCAGGCGTTGCTTCCGACCGTCACGCCCTTACCCAGGGTCGGGTGCCGTTTCTCGCGTTTGAGCGTGGTTCCGCCCAGCACGACCCCCTTGTAGATGAGGCAGTCGTCGCCGATGACCGCCGTCTCCCCGATCACGACTCCCATGCCGTGGTCGATGAAGACCCGCCGCCCGATCGTCGCTCCCGGATGGATCTCGACGCCCGTGTAGTGCCGACAGATCTGGCTGACCATGCGCGCGAGCGTGACGCGCTCGTCCTCCCAAAGCTTGTGCGCGATCCGGTGAAACCACAGCGCGTGCAGCCCCGGATACGAGGTGACCACCTCTCCGAGCGTCCGCGCGGCCGGGTCGGCCCGCAGGACCGCCCGGATGTCCTCGACCGCGTCGCGCAGAAACCCGTCGACGCCGCTGGGATGGCCGCTCGGCGGCGTCACCTGGATCTCCTCCTCCCCGGTCGGCTGGTCGTGGGTTCGTGTCATTCCCGGCACTCGAGCATTTTTAGTCTCACGTGCCTTCGTCGCGAAATCCGGGCGTCGTCAGATAACGCTCGCCGGTGTCGCAGAGCATCGTGACGATACGGGAGGATTCGAACTCCGGACGGCGCCCCACGCGGACCGCCCCGAGGACGTTGGCCCCGGCACTCGGCCCGACGAACAGCCCCTCCTCGCGAGCCAGCCGACGCGCCATCTCGACCGCATCGTCGTCCTCGACGGTAATGACGTCGTCGAGCAGAGCACGGTCGAGGGTATCCGGCACGAATCCCGCACCGATGCCCTGGATGTCGTGGGGCCCCGGCTCTCCCCCCGACAGGACGGCGCTGCCAGCGGGTTCGATCGCAATCGCCCGGAAATCCGGATCGCGTTCCTTCAGCGCCCGCGCCACGCCGGTGATCGTCCCCCCGGTCCCCACGCCGGTGACGACGGCATCCAGCTCGCCGTCGGTCTGCTCCCACAGCTCCTGGGCGGTCGTCCGCTCGTGCGCCCCCGGATTGGCGGGGTTCTCGAACTGACCGAGCATCACGGCATGCTCCCGCTCCTCGACCAGTTGGTTCGCCCGGTCGACCGCCCCTTGCATGCCGCGCGATCCGGGCGTCAACTCGAGTTCCGCCCCGAAGGATTTCAACAACGCCCGGCGCTCGCGACTCATCGTATCGGGCATCGTCAGCACGAGATCGTACCCGCGCGCGGCCGAGACGAACGCCAGTGCGACCCCGGTATTCCCCGACGTCGGCTCGACGAGCACCGTCTCCTCGTCGATCTCACCGCGCTCCTCGGCGGTGCAGATCATGTTCGCACCGATGCGATCCTTGACGCTCGCGAGGGGGTTGAAGAACTCCGCCTTCGCGACGATGTCCGCCGGACAGTCGTCGGCCACGCACTGGATGCGGATCAGCGGGGTCTCCCCGACCAGCTCGACAATGTCGTCGTGAATCTCCATGCAATCCTCTCGGCGATGAGCCTCACTGCGTTCGGCCCAGCAATTGAGCAATTCCGGCCTCACTTTGCTCAGCCTCGGCGATTGAGCCATCAGGCCTACACCCACACGACCGAAAAACCGCACAATCCTGTCTCTGCACGACCGAATTGCGGAAACGATTAGATGGCAGCTCGTCGAGCTCAATACCACTGCGTCGCACGCCTTCTGTCTTGTCCTCTGGGCTCTCTGAGCCCTCTGCGGTTCAGTTATCTGCGCCCTCTGCGGTTCGGTTCTACTGCGCCCTCTGCGGTATTGAATAGCCTGGGATGGGTTCGAGTATTTCGAGCGCCGCAACGTACCGCCCCAGAGGAGGCATGAAGTACGCCCCCACCACCCTGTCCCGCACCTCCATCAGCGTCTCCCGCGCGATGCGGACCCCCTCGCGGCGGGCCTCCGGCCCGCTGCCGGCCTCCTCCATCCGCTCGCGAATCTCCTTCGGGATCGACATCCCCGGGATCTCGTTGTGCAGGAACTCGGCGTTTCGGTGGCTCGCCAGCGGCAGAATCCCGACCAGTATCGGCATCTCCAGATGTTCGGTGTCGCTGAGGAACCGCTCGAGCACCTCCGGATCGTAGACGGGCTGTGTCATCACGAAGTTCGCCCCCGCCTCCTTTTTCTTCTCGAGC